>NZ_JBNAGB010000014.1:0-147756 GCF_049800975.1 Sagittula sp. S175 | reverse complement strand
CGAACCGGGCGCTGCTGAGCGCCGGGGGCACGATCACCATCGCCTCGGCGGTGGGGGATGTGTACAACCGGACCTCCGACATCGTGGCGGGCGGAGATGTCTCGATCAACTCCGGGCTGGACCGGGTGCAGTTCTGGGACAATGCCTCGCTCACGACCGGCGGGGCGCTGACCATCACGGCGGGCGAGTCGGGTGATTACGCGGACGGCATCCACATCACCGGCGTGCCGCTGACCGCGGCCGAGATGACGCTGACCACCACGGGCCGCGTGGTGCTGTATCCGGGCAGCGATCTGAAGACGACCTCGGGCGATCTGATCGTCAACGCCGGGCGTCGGCTGTACCAGTACGATTCCGATTTCACCTCGGCCAAACAGTTGCTGGTGTCGGCGGATGGCGTGACCTTTACCGGGTCGCACAGCCAGTCCGTCAACTACATGAAGTACGACTCGCAGGGGTCGGTGGAGATCTATGACGGCTACAGCCGCAATCCGCTGCTGAAGTCGACCGCCGGGTCGGTGGATGTCTACAGCCGCAACAGCCATATCGACACGCGCAAAGCGACCATCGACGGCTACCGCTACGTGATGCTGAACGCGCGCAACAACATGGCGATCCAGACGACCACCACCGTCCGGGCGCGCACGCTGAACGCGACGCTGAAGGCCGGGGTCGGCGGGCATATCTATTACCGCTACGGGTCGAACGTGTCGGCGGGGCAGGACGTCATCCTCGACAGCCGCAACCACGTCTACCTGCATGGCCGGACGCTGACCGCCGGGCGCGACATCATCGCCAACCTGCGCGGTCAGTTCGAGCTGTACAACGATGGCGCGGCGCGGGCGAAGCTGCAGGCGGGCCGCAACATCACGGTCAACGCCGAGCAGGGGCGCATCCTGACGCGGACCTCGGACTGGGTGGCGACCGCGGGCGATATCGCCATCGACGCGGGCACGCATAGCGTCGAATTCTGGGACGGTGCAACGGTCACCACCGCCGGGGCGTTCAGCGCGCTGTCGGGCAACTGGGACGGGCGCGGCGTGCGGTTGATCGGGATGCCGGTCACGGCGACCTCGATCACGCTGGGCTCGGGCACCGGGCATATCCTGCTGGATCCGGGCAGCCACCTGACCTCGACCGTGGGAGCGATCACCGTCGCGGGCAACGGGCGCTACTACCAGCGCAATTCCAACGTCATCGCCAAGACCGGGGTGTCCATCACCTCGAATGGCGTGGACTTCATGGGCTCGGCGCTGACCGCGCAGGGCGGCGCGATCACCATGGCGTCGGGCGGCAGCATCGACATCAACGATGCCTATAGCCGGAATCCGTCGATCTGGGCCTCGGGGGCGATTACCCTGTCGAGCGCCAATGCGCATATCGTCAACAACGGTACGATCAACGGCGGCGGCAACGTCTCGTTGACGTCCAAGAGCAACCTGCACAACGACACGTCGGCGATCATCAAGTCGCGCACCGGCAACGTGACGGTCCGGTCGATCAGCGGGCACGTCTACAACCGCTATGCCTCGACCATCGAGGCCAAGCAGAGCGCCACCGTTCGCGCGGGCGTGCACCTGTACAACCACGGTGCAACCGCCAAGGCGATCAATGGCAACCTGACGCTGATCGCGGGCGGCGCGATCGAGAACCACCAGTGGAGCACCACGCGCGGCCTGCTGAGCGCGGGCGGCAACCTGTCGGCCACGGCGGGGACCACGCATTTCTGGACGCATAGCTCCGACATGGTGGCGGGCGGCAACATGACTGTCGGATCGACCGGCAGCCACCTTCTCGCGCAGAACGGCGCGACCTTCACGCAGGGCGGCAGCTTTACCGGCTTCTCCGGCAGCTACGACGGCTATGGCCTGCGCCTGTTCGGCGTGCCGATCACGGCGACCTCGATCGCGCTGAGCTCTTCGACCGGTTACGTGCAGCTGGAACCAGCGGCGCTGACGGCGACGGCAGGGGACATCACGATCAATTCCGCCGGGCGGTTCTACCAGCGCGACTCTGCCATGACGGCGTCGGGCGGGATCGCGATCACTGCGAACGGCTACGAGAACGACGGGTCCTGGACCACCGCTCAGGGTGGCGCGATCAGCGTGACGTCGCGCGGGAGCGTCGACATCACGGACGCCTATTCGCGCAACCCGCGGCTCTGGGCCTCGGGCGGGATCACCATTTCCAGCAGTGACTCGCATTTCGTCAACAATGGCGAGATCAACGGTGGCGGCGATGTGCGCATCACGTCGCGCAACAACCTGCACAACGACAGCAGCGCGCTGATCCGGTCACGGGCGGGCAATGTCCATGTCACCTCGAATTATGGCAACATCTACAACCGCTACGCGTCGTCGCTGCACGCGCGGAAGTCGGTGGTGGCCAACGCGGTGCGCGGCGGCATCTACAACCACGGCGGCACGATCCACGGCATCGACACCGACGCGACGCTGACGGCGGCCTATGCCATCGAGAACCACCAGTGGAGCGCGACGCGCGGCCTCATCAAGGCGGGCCGGAACGTGTCCGCACAGGCGGGCCTGTCGCACCTGTGGTCGGTGTCTTCGGACTGGGTCGCAGGCAACAACATGCGGGTGGGGTCCACCGGCCGCCAGGTCGAAGTGACCACGGGCAGCACCTTTACCCAGGGCGGCAGCTTTACCGCCTTCTCGGGGAACTGGGAGGGCCGGGGCGTGCGCCTGTATGGCGCGCCGATCACCGCGACGTCGATCGCGCTGAGCTCGACCTCGGGCTATGTGCTGCTGGAGCCTGCGAACCTGACGGCGACGGCGGGTGACATCACGATCAACGCGGCGGGGCGGTATTACCAGCGCAACACGGATCTGGTTGCCTCGGGCGGGATTTCGATCACGTCGAACGGCGCCGACATCATGGGGTCGGGGCTGACGGCCAATGGCGGCGCGATCACCATCGCTTCGGCCAGCAACGTGGCGATCAACGACGCCTATTCGCGCAACCCGTGGCTCTGGGCTTCGGGCGCGATCACGGTGTCCAGTTCCGCCGCGCATGTGGTGAACAACGGCAATATCAACGGTGGCGGCGATGTGCGCATCACGTCCAAGACCAACCTGCACAATGAAACCAGCGCGCTGATCCGGTCGCGGGCCGGGCAGGTGGTGCTGACCGCCACCAATGGCAGCGTGCACAACCGTTATTCCGCCAAGGTGGAGTCGAAGGGCAACACGACCTTCAACGGCATCAACATCTACAACGACGGATCGACCGTGGCCGCCGGTGGCAAGATCGAGATGACGGCCTCCAACTACCTGCAGGTGATCGAGCACGGCTCGGTGCGCTCGGTGCTGACCTCGGGTGCCGGGCAGGCGCTGAACCTGCGCGCGGGCACGGCCAACCTGCTGGTGCGCAACACGGATGCGACCTCGGGCGGGACGCTGTACATCGGCAGCGCGCAGTCGAGCGTTCACAACCACAATGCGGTGCTCACCGCGGCGTCCTCGGCGCTGCTGAAGTCCAAGGGTGAATTCCGCGCGACCGGCGGGTCGCTGGTGGCGAATGGCGTGACCATCGACAGCGACCATCACCTGTACCTGCTGGGCGGCCATCGCCTGACGGCGCGCAACGGCGCGTATGACGTGACGATGACGGCGTTCTACGACTACCTCGAGCGGGACAGCTTTGTCACCGCCGGGCGGAACGTGACGCTGACCGATGCGCGCAACGTGTATTTCTACGACAGCGACACCACCGCGAAGACCGGCAGCGTCAGCGCGACGGCGCGGGGCGAGCTGAAGCATCGCATCGAGGACACCGACGAGTCGCGGACCACCGCCGGTCTGGACGTGTCGATGTTCGCGGCGGGCTATCTGGAGAACTACCGCGCCTCGATCACTGCCGGGCGCAGCGCAGTTCTGCGCAGCACGGGCGGCACGCTGTCCAACAACTCGGCCAGCGTGACCTCCGGGGCGGACATGACGCTGCAGGCGGCGCATGACCTGTACCTGTCGCGCGGCCTTGCCACGCGCGATACCCGGCTGACGGCTGCGGGCAGCCTGACCGTGACGGCGGGCAACACGCTGTATGCCGATGCGGGGCTGGTCGACGCCGGTGGCTGGCTGAAGTTCAACAGCCGCCTGACGCCGCGTTTCGGCGCGCAGGTCTATGACAATGCGAAATATCTGCACCTGGGCGTCAATGTCTCCCAGGGGTCGTTCACCAGCTACTTCGGGGCCGACACCACCGGTGCCATCGACATTTACGCCCGCGACGGCGTGACCCTGACGAAGGGCATGCGGGGCGACAACTGGGTGCGCGTGCGCTCGGGTGGAGGGGCGATTTCGGCGGGCTATCTGCTGCGCTCTGACGGCAACTGGCTGCAGGTCACGGGTGGTGGCAACATCACGCTGGGCAATGCGCAGGCGGCGGGCAATGTGACCATCGAGTCCACCGCCGGGTCGGTCATCAACACCTACAACATCTCGTCGAGCCAGGCGCTGAGCGTCAAGGCGCACAAGGACATCATCGCGCAGGCCTCCGTGGCGACGCGGCGCGGGGCCTTCCGGGGTGCGGGCAGCGTGAACATGAACGCGGGCCGCAGCATGACGATCACCAACGCGCTGGTGTCGTCGAACGGTCAGATCGACATGTATGCCGGCCAGAAGGAGCTGGGCACGCTGTCGGTCACCACGACGCTGGCGGACCTGAAGTCGGGCGTCGAGAACCGCGTGACCAATGGCGCGGCGATCAACATGATCGTCAACTACGGCGGACATATCTCGCTGACCGGGGCCGAGATCTATGGTCTGGGCCGGGTCAATACCTTTGCGGGCGCAGGCGGCGGCGGGCAGTACACCACCCGCGCGGCGACCATCGGCACCGCCAAGGTCGGCACCCTGCTGCGTGGCCAGGAGGTGATCCAGAACGCCACCGGCCTGACCCTGGCGGATACGGAGGTCGTCGGCCTGGGCAGCGTGGCGCAATACGCGCAGCTGAGCGGCAACATCACGATGGACCGGGGCCGCATCCAGACGCACAACCTGCGGATCGAAGCGCTGGGGAACACCAACGCCCAGGCCAATTACCGCGACCTGACGGATATCGTTGTCGGCGGAACGCTGACGATCGACGTGGCCTCTGCGGCGAACCTGAAGGCCGGGACGATCAACGCCGGCACCTATGACCTGACGAATACGCCCAATGTCACCCTGACGGGCAACGTGCGGCAGTACACCCACAACAACCTGTACATCACGGCCAAGAACAACCTGACGCTGGGCGGCAGCACGCATCGCCGCGACGTTGCCCTGACATCGCTGAACGGGGTGCTGGCGAACACCGGCACGCTGCGGTCGAACATGGACATCACCTTCGTGGCGAACCGCACGGTCAGCGGCGTGACGCTGCGCAACGACGGGCTGCTGTGGGCGACAGGGAACGTGTACCTGACGGCGGATCGCGGCATTGATCCGGGCCGCGTGCAGGCGGCGAACCTCACCGTCCGGTCGCAGAACGGCAATATCGGCGCCACCGGCGCGATGATGGCAACCGGAACCATCGACCTGTTCGCAAACGACATCACGACGCGCTCGGTTCTGGCGCAGAACGTGGTCATCGACGCACGGCGCGGCAGCTTTACCGTCAAGGGATGGCAGACCACGGACGGCACCGCCTTCCAGACCGGTCTGGGCGAATTCGTTTCGCGCATGGGCGACATCGTCGGCACCGTGAGCGAGGTGGTCGACGGCGAGACGCAGGAGGTCACACAGGCCCAGTTCGAAGCCGACCTGCTGGCCTCGGGCAATGCCATGTTCCACGTCGAATCCGATCTGACCATCGAAACGCGGGACAACATCAACGTGCTGCCCGGCGGTATCCTGTCCGCGCGGGGCAACATGTCCCTGACGGCGGGCAAGGGCGTGCTGGTCCAGAGCGCGTTTGGCGAGTCCACGCCGGATATCGTGGTCACCTCGCTTGGCGGCATCTTCAACATTACGACCCAGGTGAAGAAGTTCTGGCACCGTCGCGCGTCGATCGTTGCGGACGGCGATCTGACGATCACCGCGCTTGGCAACGGGCTGGACCTGACCGACGCGGGCACCGCTGCGGTCGTCGCCGCGCGGGATGCGGCATGGGACTCGGATGCCGGGTTCACCCACACCGCCGGGAACGGCGTGATCTACAACCAGGGTACGATTTCGGCGGGCGGCAACCTGATCCTGAACGCCGCGCGGGACATCGTGAACAAGTCCACCCGCGTGACCTACACGCTGACCGCCGAGCATAACTGTGGTTACAACGCCTGCGGTAGCGACGCCTATATGTTCGCTCCCGGCGAGATCATCGCCGGGCAGGGTCTGATCATGACCGCCGGGATGGATATCCTCAACGACGCCAGCCAGGTGGCGGCGGCGGGCAGCATCTATGCGACCGTAGGCAACGACATCTACAACAACATCCAGACCGCGCACTTCCTGAGCTATTACTACAAGAAGACCAAGCGCGGCTGGTTCGGCATCAAGACCGGCGAGACCATCGACAAGCGTTATTCGGCGGCGATGCAGTCGGGCGTGTTCCAGACTTCGTTCGGCAATATTGACCTGATCGCGGGCCGCGATATCGACAGCTCGGGCAGCTATGTGTCGTCGGGCGCGAACGCACGCCTCGTGGCGGGCCGCGACGTCTACATGGACGCGGTCTCGGTCGAGCTGGACAACTATTACAAGAACTCCGGCTTCTCGGGCTTCCTGACCTATTCCTCGACCAAGACGCGCTACAACAACTTCGAAACCTCGATGGCGCAGGTCGAAGGCTACGACGTGTCGATCGAGGCAGGCCGCAACGTGACCGGGATCGGGGTGATCCTGCTGGCGATGAACGACATGTCGATCGTCGCGGGCCAGGACATGGTCTACGACGCCCTGACCAACCGGAAGTACCTGGAGGAAAGCGGCTGGAGCTTTGGCCTGACCTCGTCGCGCTTCACCATTACGCAATCGGTGCTGAACAACGCCAACAACGATCCGATCCACCAGTACATCGCGGACAACCCGATGCTGGGGGCCGCCTATCAGCTGGCCACGGCCAAGGACGGCTGGGGCCGCCTGAACGGGTCGCTGGCGCTGCTGGTGTCGGGCGCACGGACGCTGAGCACGGCGCGGGACGAGGAGGTTGGCACCAACCTCTTTGGGTCGAAGCTGGCGGAAAGCTTCATCCCCAATGACATCAAGGCGATCCAGGCCATCGGCAATTGCGGCGGCAATGACGTGACGCGCTGCGTGATGGAGGCGGCGGGCATCGGCTTCCGCTTCGACGCCTGGCATTCGCGCTCGGAATGGGACGAGAGCCTTGTCAGCCGCCTCGGCGCGGGCCGCGACATGTTCCTGATGGCGGACCGTGACATCCAGCTGGCGGGCGGGACCATTGTGAACACGGGCCGCGATCTGGTGATTTCCGCGGGCCGCGACTTCATGGCGACGGCGCTGGCCAACACGCAGGAGAATTCCTCGCATTCGTTCGGCTTTGGCGTGAGCCTGTTTGCCGGCGGATTTACCGTCTCGGTGGATGGCAGCGGGTCGAATGCCAATTCGAAGCTCTATACCAACGCCTCGATCAACGCGATGAACTCGATCACGCTGGTGACGGGCCGCGACGCGATGCTGCTGGGCGCCGTCATGCAGGCGCGTCCGGTGACAGGCATCCGCGAAGACGCGAATGGCAATCCGATCCTCGACGAACGCGGGAATTATATCGAGATCCTCGGAGACACCGGCGGCGACATCTACATGGATATCGGCCGCGACCTGGTGGTGGCCTCCCGGCAGAGCACCTCGGCCTCGAACAGCTGGGGCTTCGGCCTGAGCCTGACCTTCACCGGTGGCACGCTGTCCGGTGTGGGGATCAACGCCAACATCGCGGACGGCAACGCGCGCTATGTGGCCACGCCGTCGATGATTGACGCCTACCGCATCCTCGACATTTACGTCGACGAGAAGACCTACCTGATGGGCGCGGTCATCGCGAGCCGCAACGGCGGTCTGCATCTGGATACCGGCTACCTGATCCACGACAACCTGTTCAACTCGCACAACAGCTATTCGGTGAACGTCGGGCTGAACATCGGTGTGGGTCAGACGCTGAGCTTTGACGGCACGGGCGGGTTCACGCTGGACGTCACGGAGGGCTTCACCCGCGCGACGATCTCGGGCGGCGATGTGGTGGTGCGCAACCAGCGCAACTTCGACATGAGCCAGATCAACCAGAACCTGAACAAGGTCGATACGATCACGCGGGACACCCACGTCAACCTGCAGCTTCCGGCGCTGAACCTAGTGAAGCTGGCGCATGACCTGGAGGCGGCAGGGAATTACATCCGCGCGGCAACGGCGGATGTGCCGGATGAGGTGCGTGCGCGTGGTGATGTGGCCGTCACGGTTTACCGCCGTATGGTCGCCAGCGGGATGCCGATCCAGGAAGCTATTGCCCGGACGCAGCTGCCGGAGTTCCAGGCGTCCGTGAATGCAATTCGCAGAGTCATTGAACTGGAGAAGCGCTATCCTGAAGGCGGTGTCCCGGAGGATGAGTTGTTCCTGATGGCGATTGCCGAGCAGGCTCTTTACGATGCGGACGGAAATATCGTGCTGAGAGTCGAGTGCGATCTGCTTGGACGATGCGAGATTGCGGCTGAAAATCTCGAAGAACTGATCGAGACTTGGCGACACTACGTCCTGACCGGCGAAACCATCTATCTGCCGATCACTGTCCGTCAACAATTGTCCGACAACTTCACGGCCTTCCTCATAGCTTGCTCTCAGGAAAACCCGGACCTGATCGTCCAGTTCGTTCAGACTTACGGTGCCGAGACAGTGGCGCATCTTGCGGAGTTCCGGGCCTCGTCTCAGGGCAACGTCCCGTGGGCTCAGGGGTTCGACTCGGCCCTGCTCCTCACCGCCATCGCGGCATATGTCGAGACGGGCGATCAGGTGCAGCTGGTCAACCAGATGGTCGTTGCGCAGGATGCGTTCCTGGAAGAGCACGGTCATACGTTGGCCGAACGTCAAGCCGCAATGAGTGCGTTCTTTGGCTTCGCCGTCGGTTTCCTTCCGGTTGTCGGCGATGCAATGGACGCAGCCGACTTGCTGGAGGCCTTGGAGAACCGCGATATCGCAGGCGTCTTCATTTCGGGCATTGGTTTCATTCCTCTTGGCGGCGATGCGTTCCAAGCACTGACCGACCTTGCGTCCGCGGCAGTTACGGGTTTGCGCCGGGTCGGAGTTGACGAAGTGCTTGCAGCGGCCCGACGCGACAGGCTGCCGGACAACTACACCAGACAATCGGACGAGGTCGTGATCGGCCCCCAAGGCGGGCGTTACAATGCTGTGGGTGATCCTGTTTTGGGTGAACAGGTGTTTCGCGACAGCGGCGGCCGGTACTGGATTTTCAGGGACGGTGTAAAAGTTCGGGCCTCCAACCCGGCCGATAGACCGAACCTTGCGAACAATCTTCAGCAAAACCCGCTGCAGGCGCATGGTGCGCATCACCAGGCATATGTGGATGATCTGAGCGCACAGCTGGAAGATATGGGCTATGAGGTGGCTAATGATGTACGCTTCCATGCCAGCTGCAACGCGGAATACTGCTTGCCTGACATCGTGTATCGCGACCCAAGCACAGGTCGGATCGTCGGGATCATCGAGGTCAAGACCGGCAATGCGACCCTGTCTACGAACCAGACACTGATCTATCCGCAAATCCGAGACGGGTCTTCGATCCCGAGCGGCGATGTCGCGCGGTCATTGGGACTTGAAGCTGGCGTTCCGCTGAGAGATCAAGGTTATCCAAACGGAATCAACGTCTACGAACAGTCTTTCCCGGGATTGGGTAACTGATGGTGAATGAAATTATCGATCAAGCCGCCAGTGTGCTGGAGCGTGCAGGTTGGTCCATCTTTCGCGACAAAGACGAGGTTGTGGCACGCGCCATCAAAGACGACGAACAGGGCCAAATAATAATCCAGGCCCGGGCAGTCCGTGGCGATATTAAAGTAACTTTCATATGCTCCTTGTCACGCTTGGCGTTCAATCAGGCGGCAGCATGGATTCGCGGTGACCCGTCAGGCACCCAGGAACCAATTGAACAGTGCAGGATTGTCAGGAGCCGTGCCGAGTACATCGACGAGGATTTTGCTGCTATGGAAGCAGAGTTCCGGGAATGGTGGGGGCAGGTCGATTTGGGGTCCAGAATCGCAGGACTCACCGAAACATATTCTCAGTTTGGCTCCGGTCCGCTTCATCACCTCGCTGCGCTGGCGGTTTCGGGTCAGGAGCGCGTTTTAAAGGACATCCGTGTGCGGTTTGAACAAGGGGATAAGTCTGGCTTTTTGCCTTACATCACGACGGATTATGTCGACCGCGCTCTGGAGATCGCGAGTAAGAGTCAATCAGCAAGCTGAAGGTGCCTCGGCGGCTCCGAGGTCCCACACAAACGTTGGGTCTGCATCCTCCGAAGTACCTAGACCAAGCGAAACCGCTGCACTGACCAGCGTAGATATTGGCGCCATGTGACGGTATCCAACAACCATTATTGACGCGCTCCGCGCAGCGGATATGACATCCGCCATGTGCATATCCCGGATGACCTGCCGCACCGTCACGTTTCTTATCCATACCTCAGCGGTATCGTTGCACTGGGTGTCCCTGACGATGGGTTTCCAGTAGTCGGCAAGTGATTGCTCCGGGAAAAATCCAGTTCGCCCGATCCGGTCAATGCGCCGCTGTTCCTCTCTCGGCATATCCGCCGCCAAGATGTCCAGCTTGGCGCGGAAGGCCGCGCGGAAGATGGGTTCGTAGAAGTGCCAGGAGGGCCAGCCGGACTCGGACCAGTTCAGGGCGGCGCCGAGGCCCCCTACGTATTCGGGGTTGTTCTTGCGGTAGGTGTCCAGCGCGGGCATCTGGGCGGGTTCGAGCATTTCCAGCGCCAGCGTGGGGAAGCGGCCGCGCAGGGCGAGTTCTTCGAGGATCAGCGCCACGCGGTCCTGGTGCGGGGCAAAGCCGTGGCGTTCGCCGATCAGGATCGTGTCGGCCTGTTCGAGCCGGTCGAGCAGGTCGGTGAAGGTCAGCGCCTCGCCCGTGGCGGTTTCGAGGATCTCGCCGGAGGTGAGGTCGGCGGGCATGTCCTCGGCTCGGGCCTGGAACGGCAGGGCGGAGGCGGCGAGACCGGCGAGGACGCGGCGGCGCGGGATCATTGCGCGGCCCCTTCGGCAAGGCTCTTCATGCCGTTGGTGAAGCCCGTCAGCGAGAGGGCCAGCGTGACCTGCTCTTGCCGGCCATCGACGAAGGAGACCTCGGCCTTCAGCCCGCGCTGGAAGTCGCGCAGCAGGCCGTCGTCCATGGGCACGCCCGCGTGGCAGCCGAATTCGTCGCAGATCTCGAAGGCGATGGCACGGGGCGCGCCCTTGTCGATGGACATCAGCAGGCCCGCCTTGAGGAAGGTGCCCAGAGGTACGGTCAGCACCAGCGTGGGCGTCGCGCCTGCGTAGACACGGGCCATCAGGACGGTGGTCTCGGAGGGTGAGGCGACGAGGCTTTGGGCGAGGCGGCAGCCCTGATCGTCACAGATCGCCTGCCAGTCGCCGGTGCTGCCGGTGTCCTGTGCCAGCACGGGCTGACCGGCGAGGAGCAGCGTTGCGACCACAGTGCGTGCGAGGCCGCTTCGTACAACCTTGAATAATCTTGCCATGGTTAATGGGGTCCTCTAGACAGTCACAGAACGCGCGAGGCGGGGTCTTTTCAAGGGTGACAGACGTGACAGCGCCAAAAGAAATCCGTTTGTTTCCCGCGATTTCCGTTCTGCTGCTCGTTGCCGGTTCCGCTTCGGCGCAGAGCATAACCCTGGACGGGAGAACTGCAACCGCTGTTCGCTCGGGGGCGGGGGGGCGGATCGAGATCGAGATCGCGACGCCGGACAGTGGCGTTTCGGTCAATTCTTTCGACCGGTTCAACGTGCCCGCGACGGGGGCCGCGTTTGACAATACCTCCAAGGGCGCGAGCGCCATCGTTGCCGATGTGACCGGCACCGGTGTGAGCCGGATGGAAGGCACGCTGGAGGTGCTGGGGCAGCGGGCGGATGTGATCGTCGCCAATCCCAACGGGTTCGAGCTGAACGGGGCGCGGTTCCAGAACATGCGCGGCCTGGCGCTGATCGCCGGGCAGCGGCAGCCGGGCACGCTGGCCTATGACGTGACGCCCGGCGGCGGCGGGATCACGGTGGGGCCGGGTGGCGTGGTTGCCGATGTGCGGCGGCTGGACCTGATCGCCCGGACGATCCGGCTGGAGGGACCGGTGGGGGAGAGCGGCGGCTCGCCCTACCTGCGGTTCAACGCGACGGCGGGTACTGGGACAGCCACGGTGGATCCCGGCGTGTCCGGTGTCGACGATGCCGGCTACATGACGCTGAGCGGGCGCGGCCAGCACGCTGGCGATGCGGTGTCCCTGACGCTGACCGAAGGTGCCATCGTGTCGGGTGGCAAGCTGACGCTGACGGCGGATGCGCGCGGGGCGGGCGTGGTCATGGCGGGGCAGGGGCTGGCCTCGGCGGGCGAGTTCACCATGAGCGCGGACGGGCGTATCACGATGCGCGGCGCCACGGCGCAGGGGCTGACCGGCGCGCGCATCACCGGGGCAGAGATCGTGGCGGAGCGGTCGGCGGTGTCCTCCGATCTGGGCGATGTGGCGGTGCAGGCGGGCGGGGCGCTGACGCTGGAGCGCACGACGCTCAGCGGCGGGGCGATTGCCCTGGGCGCGGGCGGCGGCATGGCGGTGCGCGGCGGCTCGGTCGAGGCGCTGTCTGACCTGGACCTGATGGCGGGCACGCTGGCGCTGGCGTCCTACAGCCAGGACGAGATGGCGATCCTGCGCGCGCAGCAGGATGCGCGGCTGACGGTGGCGGGGGATTTCCTCAACAGCACCGGGTTGGTGCAGGCCTACGGTGATCTGGACATCACGGTGGGCGGCACGCTGCACAACCTGCTGGCGCTGGACAGCCGGAGGGAGCCGGTCGCGGGGTTCAACCTTGCGACCTTGCAGGCGGATGGAGCGCTGTCCATCGACGCGGGGCATCTGCACAACGAGGGCGGGTTGGTCCGGGGCAGCGGTGGGCTGATCCTGAGCGGCGGGACGGTGACGAACGAGCTGATGCGGCTGGGCGAGCTGACGACCCGCAAGAGCTGTTTCCTGTTCCTGTGCCGCAGCCATGTGACCGGCGAGTTCCGCTTTAGCGGCGGCGGGCTGGAGACGGACAGCCTGATGAACGTCGATCTGCGCGGCGATTTCCGCAACTTCGGCGGCACGGTGACGGCGAATTCGGGGTTGCGGGTGCAGGCGGCGAAGGTCGATTTTCAACCGCTGCGCTATTCCGGGGCCTACACGCTGCCGAAGGGGCCGGGGACGCTGTTCTTTGGCCAGCGGACGCGGCGGTTCACGACCTACGAGACGGGCAAGATCTTTGCCCCGACCTTTGGGTTTTCGATGGTGGCGCGCGAGGGGCTGTTGCGGTTCTTCGGCACCGAGCTTTACCCGCTTGCGTTGCTGGAGGCGCTGGAGGGGGCCGAGATCGTGGCGGTCCCGCCGGACGTGGCAGAGGCCAACGCGCAGGGGTTCGGCGTGTTCTCGAAGGTGTTGGACTGAGATGCGGGCGGCGGTTGTCCTGACGCTGGCGGCGCTGACCGCCACGGCCCTGGCCGATGCGGCTTTGGCGCAGGAGGAACAGAGCCTCGTGGGGCGTTTGCAGGACGAGGCCGACCGTGCCGCCGCGCGGCAGGCCGCCGAGACGGCGAAGCCCGGTCTCGCCATCGACATCACGCCCGTGGACCCTGTAGAGGCCGAGGCCTTTTGCGTGCCCATCAAGAACATCAACGTCGAGGGCATCACGCTGCTGCCGGACGCGACGGTGAACGCGACGCTGGCGCATTACGCCAAGGACTGCATGGGGCCGCAGGGGGTGGATCAGTTGTTGCAGGCGCTGACCGACCTCTACCTCGAAAGCGGCTACATCACCTCGCGCGCCTATATCCCCGAGCAGGACGTGGGCAGTGGTACGCTGACGCTGGTGGTGGTCGAGGGCTTTGTCGAGGCGGTGGCGATCAGCCATGTGGTCAACGGCACTCCGCGCGACGCCGTGCCCGCCAGCCGCATTGCCAACGCGCTGGGGCTGAAGGCGGGCGATCCGCTGGAACTACGGAGGCTGGAGCAGGGGCTGGACCAGATCAGCCACCCGGTTTCGGCGCAGACGACGCTGGACATTCAGCCGGGCACCCAGATCGGCGGGTCGGTGCTGGTGCTGGGGATCGCGGACGACGACCTTGGCCGGGGCGACCTGTCTTTGCTGACCAGCGCGCAGGACGGCGAGACGACGCCGCGCCTGTCGTTCAACTTTGCCGCCGACAACGTGTTGCAGATCAACGATATCTGGAACATTTCCTTTTCCGGGACAGAGGCGAGCAACGCCCTGACGGGCCGCATCGCCTTGCCGCTGCACCGGGCCACGGTGGACGTGAATTTCGGCTTTTCCGAACAGCTGTCGCTGATCTCGCCCACGGTGGAGCTGCTGGAGCAGACGCCCTCGGTCGGGCTGGGGATCACATGGCTGCTGGAGCGCAACGCCACCAGCAAGACGCGGCTGAGCTTTGGCCACCAGCGCGAGAAGACCTTTCGCTATGCCAATGGCGTGTCGCTGACCCCGGCGGAGGTGCGGCTGACCCGGCTGGGGTTCGAGCGCGACATCCTTGGCAACGGCAAGTTCACCGGGCTGGGCGTCACCTTTTCGCGCGGGGTGGCGCTTGGCGGTGACGGCTACGGGATCGTCGAGGCCTCGGTGCGGCATTTCCGCGGGTTCGAGAATGGCGGACAGCTCTACCTGAGCGCCGGGATGCAGGCGGCGACGGCTGAGCTGCCGGGAACGCATCGCATCTACATTGGCGGCACCGGGCAGGTGCGCGGGTTCGAGGCGGCGTCCTTTGGCGGCGATCACGGCATGACGCTGAGCGCGGAATATACCTGGGACAAGCTGTTCACGCCCAGGAGCGAGGCCCCGGCGATGATGGACTTTGCCGGGATGCGCCCGTATGTCTTTGCCGACGCGGGCAAGGTGCGCCAGATCCACGGCACCGATGCGGGCATGGTGTCGCTGGGCGGCGGGCTGCGCGGCGATTTCGGGCGGTTGACGCTGGACCTCGGGTTGGCGCTGCCGGTCGCGGCCAGCGGGCTGGCGCAGAAGCAGGGGCCGGGCCTGCGCCTGACGCTGGGAACAAAGATCTTCTGACACGACATGATTGCAATGAAAGAGACCTCATGACTTCGAAGTTCATCATCGCCGCAGTGGCGACGTTTCTGACCGCAGGCGCGGCGATGGCCGACCTGAAGGAAGGCCTGACCGCGCTGGAAGGTGGCGATTACCAGGCAGCGGCGCAGCTGCTGGCAGAGGCGGCCGACGCGGGCGAGCCGGAGGCGAATTTCTACCTTGGCCGGATGCTGGAGCTGGGCATGGGCGGCGCGACCGACATGCCGACGGCCATCGAGCTGTACAAGCTGGGCGCCGAGGGCAAGAGCGCGCAGTCGATGAACCGCCTTGGCCTGCTGTACCTTCAGGGGCAGTTCGTGTTGCAGGACTACGAGCAGGCGGGCGAGCTGCTGTGCGGCTCGGCCGAACAGGGTGACGCCAACGGCCAGTTCAACTGCGGCCTGCTGAAGATGCAAGGGCAGGGCATGGAGGCGGACGCGGCGGCGGGCATCGACATGCTGAAGGCCGCAGCCGGTCAGGAGCATATCGGCGCGATGAACGTGCTGGCGCAGGCGCTGATTGCCGGTGAAGTGACGGAGAAGGACGAGGCCGAGGGCCTGCGCCTGATCCAGCGCACCGCGTCGATGGGCAACCCGGTGGGGCTGTACTCGCTGGGGCAGGCCTATGTGGTGGGGCTTGGGATCGACAAGAACCTGGTCGAGGCGCACAAGTACTTCAACCTCGCGGCGGCCAACGGGCATCCGGACGCGTTGCAGGCGCGGCAGGTGGTCGAACAGCAGCTGGAACCGGCGCAGGTTCTGGAAGCGCAGCGCGCGGCGCGCATCTGGCGCCCCGAGGCGGTGGAGCCGAAGTCGCTGCTGGACGGCACGGACCCGGCGCCCGCGTCGGAGTGATCTGATCGCGAGGGATGGTTTCGGACCGGCGGCCTGAAGGGGTCGCCGGTTTTTTCATGCGGGCGTGGTGGGGAGGCCCTCAGCCGTTCGAGAAGTAGTCCGGGTATTGGTCGCGCAGCTTTTCGACGCGGCTGATGGTGCCGGAGAGGTGTTCGCGCATCGCGTCCATGGCGCGATCGGGGTCCCCGGCCTCCAGCCCCTCGATGATCTTCGTGTGCTGGGCGAGGATGGTGGCCATCTTGCCCTCGAAGGGCAGTTCAAGACGCTGGCAGCGGGCGAGGTGGCCCATCTTGCGGCGGACCATCTCGTTAATGCGGCCCATGCCCACACCGTCGTACAGCGCGGCGTGGAAGGAACGGTCGAGGTCGTTGAACATGTCCATCTGGTCCAGCTGGCCTTCGAGGGTGGATTGCATCCTGAGGATCGAGCGGGCGCGGCTGATGGTGTCCGCGTGGCCGCCCATGGCAAGGCGGCGCACCAGTTCGCATTCCAGACCCACGCGCAGGAACTGGTTTTCGTGCAGCTGCGCCACGTCGATCTGCGAGACGGTGGTGCGTGACTGCGGCACGATCAGGACCAGCCCGTCTTCTTCCAGCGCCTGTAGCGCCTCGCGGACGGGGGCCTGGCTGACGCCGTATTGCGCGGCGATGTCGTTGCGGTTCAGCACCGATCCCGGCGGCAGGTCGAAGTTCAGGATGCGTGCGCGCAGGTCCTGGTAGACCCGTTCGGGCGCGCCGCCCGATTTGGTGCCCGATTTGGTGCCTGTCGTGGCGCCCGTCTTGCCGCCTGCGAGGCGCGCGTCTGTCTGTGTGTGCTGCATCGGTTCCGGTTCCTGAGGCCTCTGAATAGAGGCTGTTGCCCGATTTCGTCAACTAATATATTAGTTAGCCTACTTGGCGCGGAAATACAACAAGGCGACATGCCGGGCCGGGACAAAACTTTGGGAGGAGTTTCATGAAAAACAATGCTTTGGGAGTTGCGCTGGCGCTTGCGACCGCGCTGGGAATCAGCGCGGGCACGGCAGAGGCTGCGGACCGGGTTCTGAAGATCCAGACGTCCTCGAACGCGAGCCATGCCTCGCTGGCCTACCTGAACGAAGAGTGGGTCCCCAAGCTCGAGACCATGACCGGCGGGTCGCTGACGGTGGAACTGCTGCCGATCGACGCGGTCGTGCCACGCCGCGAGACCGCCGAGGCCATCGCGGTGGGCATCCTCGACGGCGACCTGACGTCGATCAACTACTTTGCGGGCATCGACCCGGCCTTTGCGCTGATGGGCGACCTGATCGCGGGCTATGACAGCGCCGACCAGATCCAGGCCTATTGCGCGCAGGGCGGTGGCAAGGAGATGTTGCAGAAGCTGTTCGACACGCATTTCCCCGGTGTGCATGTCGTCGGCTGCGGCGCTTATGCCCGCGAGGCCTTTGTGTCGAAGGTGCCGATCCGCGGCGTGGCGGATTTCAAGGGCGTGAAGGTGCGTTCCCCCGAGGGGCTGGCGGCGGATGTCTTCAAGCGCGTCGGCGCGGCGCCGGTGTCCATGTCCGGGTCGGAAACCTATGGCGCGCTGGAAAAGGGCGTGATCGACGCGGCGGACAACTCGGCCTATGCCAACAACGATGCCAACGGCATGCACAAGGTGGCGAAGTTCCCGATCTTTCCGGGCATCCACTCGACTCCGATCCTGCAGTTCACCATCGGCCAGCAGGTCTATGACGAGCTGAGCGAGCAGGAGCGCGTCGCGCTGGAGACCTGGTATCTGGCGGCCTACAACGGGCTGCGCCAGCATTTCGACCGGCTCGACCGTCAGCTGGTGGCGCGCGACAAGGCCGCCGGAGAGCTGGAAGTGATCGACTGGCCGCAGGGCGAGCGCGATGCCTTCCGGGTGATCGCGCAGGAGGCCTGGGCGGACTTTGCCTCGCAATCGGAGCTGGCGAAGGAAGTCTATGACTCGCACATCGCGTTCATGAAGGAAGCCGGGCTGCTCTGACGCCCGACACGGGTTGCGCACGCCCCGGAGGGAGGAGCCGGGGCGTGCCTATGACCCACCCCACGGACATGGCCTAACGACGCCCGCATAAAGGGGCGCACCCCGGTACGGCACCGGGACGGGAGAGGACTGCGATGAGCAATAGCTACGACAAGGCGCTGGACGGGACCGAGATAGAGATCGCGGCGCAGGTGCCCGAGCATGACGATGTCGACCTGCCGCGCAGCGCCTACGGGCCGGTGGAGCATGTCGGCCATGTCACCGGCATCGCGGTGTCGACCTTCTACCTGGTCGCGGCGCTGGCGACGCTTTACGAGGTGTTCTCGCGTTATGTGCTGAATGCGCCGACCTACTGGGCTTTTGAAACCGTGATGGTGACGGTGGCCGCGTCCTGGATGCTGTCGGCGGGCTATGTCACGCTGAAAAAGCGCCATATCGCCATCACGGTGATCCACAATATCGCCAGCCCGAAACAGCGTTGGTGGCTGGACCTCTTCGCCATGATCGTGGGTGTGATCGCGCTCTACATGCTGCTGACTGACGCGCCGATCCGGGCCTATGACAGCGTCGCGCGGATCGAGAAGTCGGGGTCGGCCTTCAACTCTCCGTTGCCGATGATGATGAAGTCGCTGATGGTGGCGGGTGCCTTCCTGTACCTCGCGCAGCTGATGATGAACCTGCACCGGCATCTGACTGCGGGATGGGCGCGGCTGCTGGTGAAGGTGGTCGGGGGCTATTTCGTCGTCTACTTCGTCGCGGCTTTCCTGAGCCATGTGATGGACGTGCAGGCGGCGGCCTACGTGTCGGATTTCATCTCGGAGATCGGCAAGGCCATGGACCCCTCCAAGGCGCTGAAGCTGCGGAGCATGGACCTGGGGACGATCTCGCTCATCATGGTGGTGCTGCTGGTGGCGCTGATGATGACGGGGATGCCGCTGGGGATCGTGACGCTGTTCGTGTCGGTCATCATGGCGGTGGGCTTTTTCGGGCCGCGCGGGCTGTTCCTTGTCAGCTCGAACGCGGTGGGGCTGCTGGAGCATTATTCGCTGGTGGCGGTGCCGTTCTTCGTGCTGATGGCCTCGATCCTTGAACGGGCGGGCATCGCCGAGGACCTGTTCGACGCCATGTCGATCTTTGCCGGGAACATGCGGGGCGGCGTGGCGGTGCAGACCACCATCGTTGCGGTGATCCTTGCGGCCATGTCGGGCGTCATGGGCGGCGAGATCGTGATGCTGGGTCTCGTTGCGCTGCCGCAGATGTTCCGCCTTGGCTATGACCGCAAGCTGTCCATCGGCCTGATCTGCGCCGCCGGCGCCCTGGCCACGCTGATCCCGCCGTCGATCATCACCATCGTCTATGGTGTCTCGGCCGAGGTGGGCATCGGCGATCTGTTCATGGCGGGGGCGATTCCGGGCATCATGCTGGCGACGTTTTACGCCGGATACGTGCTGATCCGGGTGAACCTGAACCCGTCGATGGCGCCCACCGCCGCCGAGGTGGCCGAGATCACCGGCACCACGCAAAAGCTGTCGCGCGAGCGCATGACGGCGGTCGTCCTGTGCATCATCCTGATCGCCATGGTGATGGGCTCGATCTATGGCGGCATCGCCTCGGTCACGGAAAGCGCCGCGGTGGGCTGCATCGGCGCGCTGTTCATCGCCGCCGTGCGGCACCGGTTCAACTGGGAGGTCATCTCGGCCTCGTTGCTGGGCACCATGACGACGGTCGGCACGATCATCTGGCTGATCCTCGGGGCGGTGTCCTTTGTCGGGATCTTCAACCTGGTGGGGGGTGGCGATTTCATCCGCTCGCTGTTCCTGAACCTCGGGCTGTCGGCCATGGGGACGGTGATCGTGATGATGCTGATCCTGATGGTGCTGGGCACCTTCATGGAGTGGATCGCCATCGTGCTGATTACCGTGCCGGTCTTTGCCCCGGTGGTGATGACGCTGGCGCCCGATCTGGGCATGACCGAGGATCAGGCAAAGATCTGGTTCGGCATCCTGTTCGTGATGAACATCCAGATCTATTTTCTGTCGCCGCCCTTTGGCCCGGCCTGTTTCTGGCTGAAGTCGGTGGCCCCGAAGGACGTGACCTTGCAGGAGATCTTTATCGCGGTGCTGCCCTTCATCGGGCTGCAGATCCTCGGCCTCGTGCTGGTGATGATGTTCCCGCAGATCGCCCTGTTCCTGCCCGAACTGCTGAATTGAGGAGAGCGCCATGATCGGACGTGACTCGCATGACGACATCAACGGCTATGGCATCTGGCCATGGGTGCTGGGGGCCGTGCTGGCCTGCGCCCTGATCGCCGTGATGTTTGCCTTTGCCCAACCGATTTCCTGACCGGAGACCACTGAATGCCCAAAAGACCCGAAGACCTCCGCTCTGCCCGCTGGTTTGCGCCCGACGACCTGCGGTCGATGGGACACCGCAGCCGCGCCATGCAGATGGGCCTGGATGGCGATGACTGGGAGGGCAGGCCGGTGATCGCGGTCATCAACACATGGTCCGACCTGTCGCCCTGTCACCACCACCTGCGCGACCGGGCGGAGTTCGTGAAGAAGGGCGTCTACCAGGCGGGAGGGATGCCGGTGGAAATGCCGGTGCATTCGTTCTCGGAGCAGTTCCTGAAGCCCACCTCGATGCTGTACCGCAATTTCGGCGCGATGGAGGTCGAAGAGACCCTGCGCGCGCATCCCATCGACGGGGCGGTGCTGCTGGGGGGCTGTGACAAGTCCACGCCCGCACTGGTCATGGGCGCGCTGAGCGCCGGGGTGCCGTTCATCTTTCTGCCCGCGGGCGCGATGCTGCGCGGCAATTACGCCGGTCAGAAGCTGGGCAGCGGGACGGATGTCTGGAAATACTGGGACGAGCGTCGCGCGGGCACCATCGGCAAGGAGCAATGGGACGGGGTGCAGGGCGGCATCGCGCGCAGCTATGGCACCTGCATGACCATGGGAACGGCCTCGACCATGATGTCGATCGCCGAAGGGTTCGGACTGACGCTGCCGGGGGCCTCGTCGATCCCCGCGCCGGATGCGGGGCACAAGCGCATGGCCAAGGCCTGCGGGCGCCGGGTCGTCGAGATGGTCTGGGAGGATCTGACCCCCGACAAGATCGTCACGCGCACGGCGGCAGCGAATGCCACGGCGGTGGCCATGGCCACGGGCTGTTCGACCAATGCCATCATCCACCTGATCGCCATGGCGCGCCGTGCGGGCATCGACTGGGGGCTGGGTGACCTCGACCGGATCGGGCACGAGGTGCCGGTGCTGGCGAACATCCGGCCTTCGGGGTCGGAATACCTGATGGAGGACTTCTTTTACGCGGGCGGGCTGCCTGCTTTGATGAAGGAGATGGGCGACAAGCTGGACCTGTCGGCGCTGACGGTGAACGGGCGCACACTGGGCGAGAACATCTCCGAGGCGGTGAATTACAACGACGACGTGATCCGCCCGCTGTCGAACCCGGTGTATCACGAAGGGTCGCTGGCGGTGCTGCGCGGGAACCTTGCGCCGGACGGGGCGGTCATCAAGCCTGCCGCCTGTGACCCGAAATTCCATCGCCACAGGGGGCCGGCGATCGTTGTGGACAGCTATCCCGAGCTGAAGACCATCATCAACGATCCCGACTATCCCATGACGCCGGATCACGTTCTGGTGCTGCGCAACGCCGGGCCTCAGGGCGGGCCGGGGATGCCGGAATGGGGCATGATCCCGATGCCGCAGGCGCTGCTGAAGGACGGGCACCGCGACATGGTGCGGCTGTCGGATGCGCGCATGTCCGGGACGTCCTATGGCGCCTGCGTGCTGCATGTCGCGCCCGAGGCCTTTGTCGGCGGGCCGCTGGCCCTGATCGAGACCGGCGACATGATCGAGCTGGACGTGCCGAACCGGACCCTGCGGGTCGATCTGACGGACGCCGAGCTGGCCGAGCGCCGCGCCAAGTGGACCGCGCCCGAGCCGCGCTACGAGCGGGGCTACGGCCAGATGTATTCGAAACACGTGGAGCAGGCCGACAAGGGCTGCGACTTCGACTTCCTGAAAACTGACTTTGGTGCTGCGGTGCCGGAACCGGATATCTACTGATGACACATGATCTGACCAAATCTCTTGCCGGAGTCTCTGGCATCCTCGTCACGCCGTTCGACGCGGCGGGAGACATTGCGCCCGCCTTGCAGAAACCCGTGGTGGACCGCGCGATTGCCGCCGGGGTGCAGGTGCTGACGGCCAATGGCAACACCGGCGAGTTCTACGGGCTGACCACCGACGAGGCCGTGCGCATGGTGCAGGCGGCGGCGGAGCACGTCGCGGGCCGGGTGCCGCTTGTGGCGGGCGTCGGGCGCGGCATTCGCGATGCCTGCCGTCTGGCCGAGGCCTCTGCTGCGGCGGGGGCCACGGCGCTGATGATCCACCAGCCGCCTGATCCCTTCGTCGCGCCGCGCGGCGTGGGGGATTACATCCGCGCGGTGCAGGAGGCGGGCGGAGGCCTGCCGCTGATACTGTACCTGCGCAATGACGCCATCGGCATGGCAGCGATTGCCGAGCTCTGCGCCATTCCCGGAGTGACCGGCGTGAAATGGGCGACGCCCAACCCGATGAAGCTGAAGGCCGCCATCGAGGCCTGCCCGGATCATATCACCTGGACCGGCGGGCTGGCAGAGGTCTGGGCGCCCACCTTCTACGCCGTCGGCGCGCGGGGCTTTACCTCGGGCCTCATCAACGTCTGGCCGGAGCGGTCGGTGGCGATCAATGCCGCACTGGAGGCGGGCGACTACGCAAAGGCGCGCGGGCTGATTGCCGAAATGCAGATCTTCGAGGACATCCGCGCCGAGGAACAGGGCGGCGCGAATGTGCCGGGGGTCAAGGCCGCCTTGCAGCTGATGGGCGAAGATTGCGGCGCGGCGAGGCCGCCGGCGGCATGGCCACTGGACGCGGGGCAGATGGCGCGCCTGAAGGACTTCATGACACGGAACGGATTGCTGACATGACCGAGGTTTCCCAAGCCACGCTGGACAAGCTGCGCGGCGTCAGCGTCGCCACCCTTGCGACCGCGTTGTTCAAGCGCGGGCTGCGCCATCAGGTGATCCAGAACGTGCGTCCGGTGCAGCCCAAGGGCCGCAACATGGTGGGTCCGGCCTTCACGCTGCGCTACATGCCCGCGCGGGAAGACCGCAACACGCTGGCCGAGTTCCGCAACCCGCAGCACCCGCAGCGCCACGCCATCGAGACCTGCCCGGAGGGTCATGTCCTGGTGATGGACAGCCGCAAGGACGCCACGGCGGCCTCGGCGGGGGATATCCTCATCACGCGGCTGATGGTGCGTGGCGGGGCCGGGGTCGTCACCGACGGGGGCTTTCGCGATGCCATGAACATCGGCGCGCTGGACATGCCCGCGTATCATGCCCGGCCCTCCAGCCCGACGAACCTGACGATCAACGAGGCCATCGACATCAATGTCCCGATCGGCTGCGGCGATGCGCCGGTCTTTCCGGGGGATATCGTCGTGGGGGACGATGACAGCGTCATCATCATCCCCGCGCACCTGGCCGAGGAGGTCGCCACCGAGGCTGTCGAAATGACCGCCTACGAGGATTTCGCGCTGGAGCAGGTGAAGGCGGGCGAGACGATCATCGGGCTGTATCCGGCGACGCGGGAAGAGAACCTCGAGAAGTTCGCGGCATGGCGCAAGGCGAACGGACGGTGAGCGACGCGCCCGCGACAATCCGGCTTGACCTTGCGGACAACGTGGTCGTTGCCCGCCGCGACATCCGCGCGGGCGAATACATCGCCGCCGAGAGGGTGACCGCGGCGCAGGACATTCCGGCCGGGCACAAGGTCGCGACGGCGCGGATCGCGCAGGGCGCGCCGGTGTTGAAATACGCCACGACCATCGGCTTTGCCGGGGCGGATTGCGCGCCGGGAACTTACATGCATGTCCACAACGTGCTGATGGACGAGGTGCAGAAGGACTATCGCTTTGGCGAGGCGTATCGCGCGGCGGAAGTCCTGCCGCCGGGGGACCGCGCCCGGTTCATGGGATATGCGCGCCCGGACGGGCGGGTCGGGACGCGCAACTACATCGGCATCTTCATCACGGTGAACTGCGCCGCAACCGTCGCCCGCCGCATCGCCGCGCATTTCACGCCCGAGCGGCTGAGCGCATGGCCCAATGTCGACGGCGTCGTGCCGTTCATCCACCAGCAGGGCTGCGGGATGGAGGCGGCGGGCGAGCCGATGGACCTGCTGCGCCGGACGCTGGCGGGCTACATCACGCATGCCAATATCGGCGGCGCGCTGATCTGTTCGCTGGGTTGCGAGCGCAACAGCCTCGAGAGGTTCTTTGCCGCGACGGCTTTGGAAACCGGGGCGGCGCTGCGGACGGTGCGGATGCAGTCGGTCGGCGGCACGGCAGCGGCCATCGCCGAGGGCATCCGGCTGGTCGAAGAGATGGTGGAGGCGGCGAATGCATTGCAACGGACGCCGCAGTCGGTGGAGCATATCACGGTCGGTCTGCAATGCGGCGGGTCGGACGGGTTCTCAGGCCTGTCGGCCAATCCGGCGCTGGGGCGGGCGGTGGACCTGCTGGCGTGCCACGGCGGCACGGCGATCCTGTCGGAGACGCCGGAACTGTATGGCATCGAACACTTGCTGACCGCGCGGGCCAGGGACGAGGCCACGGGCCGCGCCTTTCTGGAGCGCATCCGCTGGTGGCTGGACTACACGGACGGGCGTGATGTGCAGATGCAGGGCGTGGTCGGTCCCGGCAATCAGGACGGCGGTCTGGCGAATGTCATCGAAAAGGCGCTTGGCGGCGCGAAGAAGGGCGGCTCGACCGGGATCGAGGCGGTTTATCGCTATGCCGAACCGGTCACGGCGCGGGGCCTCGTCATCATGGATACGCCCGGCTACGACCCGGTGGCCGCGACGGGCCAGATCGCCGGGGGCGCCAACCTGATCTGCTTTACCACCGGGCGCGGGTCGTGCTTTGGCTCTTATCCGGCGCCGACGGTCAAGCTGGCGTCGAATTCGCCGATGTACGCCCGGATGGAGGGTGACATGGACGTGAACTGCGGCCCGGTCATCGACGGCACGGCGAGCCTGGACGAACTGGGGCAGGCGATCCTGAACGAGATCATCGCCGTGGCGTCGGGGAAGCGGTCCAAGAGCGAAGCCATGGGCATCGGTGCCGAGGAATTTGCGCCCTGGCCGATCGGCGTGACCGGCTAGGCGTGTAATCATCGTTATGTAATCCGGGAGTCCGGTCGGGGCTGCCCGGATCGCTGCCGTACCGCGCGCGCCGCGGGCGCGCGATTTCGCGCTGCCTGCTCAGGTTTCCGTGGGAATGATGGCCGTCGCCTCGATCTCGACCAGAGCCGCATCTTCCATCAGGCCCGCCACCTGCACGACCGCCATGGCCGGGAAGTGGCGGCCGATGATGTCCCGGTAGATGCCGCCAAGTTCCCGCAGGTTGTCGGTGTAGGCGGCTTTGTCCGTGATGTACCATGTCAGCCGGACGATGTGCTCGGGCCGCGCCCCGGCGCAGTCCAGAACCGCGACGATGTTGTGAAGCGTCTGGCGGAACTGCCCCGGCATGTCGAAGTGTTCCCACTCCTGCCGGGCGTTCCAGCCGACCAGCCCGCCGGTGACCACGATCCGGCCCTCGGCCGCCATACCGTTGGCATATCCTTTCGCGGGCGCCCAGCCTTCGGGCTGGAGAAAATGGTGCGGGCTTGCTGTCATCTGTACTGAACCTTCTCGGCTGGGGCAAAAGGGCGCTGGGGGATCATGTCTCTCCTCCCGAAACGGAAATCGCCTGACCCGTCACCATGGACGTCCCCGGCCCACAAAGCCACAGGACCGTCTGTGCGACGTCTTCGGGCGGGACCAGGCGGTGCATCGGGTTTGTCGCTTCGAGCGAGGCGCGGGCGTCGGCTTCGGTGCGGCCTGTCTTTTCGACGATGCGGGCGATGGACGCCTGTGTCATTTCTGTGTCGAGGAAACCGGGGCAGATCGCATTCACCGTCACGCCCTTTTGCGCCAGTTCCAGCGCCACGGATTTCACCATGCCGACGACGCCGTGTTTCGCGGCGGCGTAAGGCGCGACGTAAGCGTAGCCCTTCAGTCCGGCTGTGGAGGCGATGGCGATCAAACGGCCCCAGCTCTTTCCATGCAGCGCCCGCGCGCCTTCGCGCAGGGTCAGGAAGGTGCCGGTCAGGTTGACGTCCACCATGCGGCGAAAGGCGTCGAGGTCGGTTTTCACGAAGGGCGCGCTTTCAGACGCCCCGGCATTGGCGACGACGATATCGGGCGAGGCCTCGGCCATCATTTGCGTGACGGCGGATTCATCGGTGATGTCGCAGGCCACGGCCCGGATCGACGCATGACGTGCGGCGACGGCCTGCAACGGGTCCAGACGACGGCCACAGATCGTTACCCGCGCGCCCGCCCCGGCCAGGGCCAGCGCAATCGCCGCCCCTGCACCGGTGCCGCCGCCCGTCACCAGCGCGGATTTCCCGTCCAGCATCATTGCGCCATGGCCTTGGCCCGTTCCGCAAGCGTTACCGCCTGCCGACGGCCCCCCTCGTAAGGCGCGGGCCAGGCCTGTTCGGTATCGCCCAGCTCGACCGCAGCGTGCAGCGTCCAGTAAGGATCGGCCAGGTGCGGTCGGGCCAGCAGCAGCAGGTCGGCGCGTCCGGCCATGAGGATCGAGTTCACGTGGTCTGGTTCATAGATGTTGCCCGCTACCAGCGTCGGCAGGGCGATTTCGTTGCGGACGCGGTCGGCGAAGGGGACCTGAAACATGCGGCCATAGACAGGCTGCTCGGCCTTGTCGGTCTGGCCCGACGAGACGTTGATGGCATCGGCCCCGGCGGCCTTGAAGGCGCGCGCGATCTCCACTGCCTCGTCGGGGGTCACGCCGTCGTCCCCCATCCAGTCATGGGCGGAGATACGCACCGTCATCGGCTTGTCCTCGGGCCACGCGGCGCGCATCGCTTCGAACACCTCGAGCGGGTAGCGCAGGCGATTTTCGAGGCTGCCGCCATAGGCGTCGGTCCTGTGGTTCGTGACAGGAGAGATGAAGGAGGCCAGCAGGTAGCCGTGGGCGGCGTGCATCTCGATCATGTCGAAATTGGCGGCTTCGGCGGCATGCACCGCCTGTACGAAGTCCGCTTTCACCCGATCCATGTCGGCGCGGTCCATTTCCTTGGGCACGACGTTGCCGGGCATCAGCGGGATGGCCGAGGCCGACAGCAGCGGCCAGTTCTCGGTTTCCGGAAGTGGCTTGTCGATGCCCTCCCAGGCTAGGCGGGTCGAACCCTTGCGGCCTGCGTGCCCGATCTGGGCGCAGATCTTCGCGGGCGTTTCCGCATGCACGAAGTCCGTCATACGCTGCCACTGAGGCACCTGTGCGGGGCCGATGCAGGGGCACCCCGGCGTGATCCTGCCGTCCATCGACACGCACAGCATTTCGGTGAACACCAGCCCTGCCCCGCCTTTGGCCCGTTCGGCGTAATGCACGAAATGCCAGTCGTTCGGCATCCCGTCATGCGCCTTGTACTGCGCCATGGGAGAGACGACGATGCGGTTGACCAGCTCCATCCCGCGCAGGCGGAACGGTGCGAACATCGGCGCGCGCCCGGCATTGCTGCCGGCGCGGGACTGGAACCATGCCTCCGCCGAGGCAAGCCATTCGGGATCGCGCAGGCGCAGGTTTTCATGGCTGATGCGCTGCGAGCGGGTCAGAAGCGCATAGTTGAACTGCATCATCTCGAAGTCGAGGTAGCGTTCGATTTCCTCGAACCACTGCGTCGAGTTGCGGGCCGCGGAGGTCACGCGCAAGACCTGCAGTTGCCTGTCTTCCTGATAGTCGGCAAGCGCCTGCGACAGGGGCTTGTCACTGTTGATCTGGTCGGCCAGCGCGATGGCGCTTTCCATGCCCAGTTTCGAGCCGGACCCGATGGAGAAATGCGCCGTGGCCGAGGCGTCTCCCAGCAGCACCACGTTGTCGAAATGCCAGTGTGCACAGGTGACGCGCGGGAACCGGATCCATGCCGAGCCGCGGATGTGGTTGGCATTGGTCATCAGCGCGTGGCCGCCGAGGTGGCGGGCGAAGATCTTCTCACACAGGGCGATGCTTTCGGCCTGAGTCATCTCGGCAAAGCCGAAGGCGTCGTAGGTTTCCGGTCCGCACTCCACGATGAAAGTCGCGGTGGTGTCGTCGAACTGGTAGGCATGCGCCCAGATCCAGCCGTGCTCGGTCTTTTCGAAGATGAAGGTAAAGGCGTCGTCGAATTTCTGGTGCGTGCCGAGCCAGACGAAGTGGTTCGCGCGCATGTCGATATCAGGCTGAAAGCGATCGGCATAGAGCGCGCGGGTCTTCGAATTCAGCCCGTCCGAGGCCACCAGCAGATCGTTCTCGATCTTCAGGGTTTCGATGCGTTCCGGCGTCATGTCTGTCTGGAACTCCAGCGTGACGCCGAGATCCCGTGCGCGCTGTTGCAGCAGCAGGAGCATCTTCTTGCGCCCGATGCCGCAGAAGCCATGGCCCGAAGAGGTCATTTCCTCGTCGCCACGAATGACCTTCACATCGTCCCAATAGGCGAAGTTCTCGCGGATCATGCGTTCGGACACCGGATCATTCGCATCGAAGTTCGACATGGTTTCATCAGACAACACGACGCCCCAGCCGAATGTGTCGTCGGGGCGGTTGCGCTCGTACACGGTGATGTCGTGGGAGGCATCGCGGAGTTTCATCGAGATGGCAAAGTAGAGGCCGGAAGGGCCGCCGCCGAGGACTGCGATTTTCATGACCTGTTTCCCTGTTTGATGGTTCGAGGGTATCGCCCCTGACATTTATTTCAAGTCTAAAATTTTTATACCTAAGATTTCTGTTTCAGCGTGTCCCCGGCCATGCCGAAAGGCCCCGCGTCTGCCACGGGGCCTTCGAATTTTTACGAAAATTCGGGCGCTTACCCGGCCCGGTAGGCCGGTGTCGTGGCCAGGAACTGGCCATAGGCATCGGCGTCCGGCGGGCCGAAGGTCTCGGCCAGCGGGTTGGCACGTTTCCAACGGGTCGCGCCCATGTCCTGCAGCAACTCGTCGAAGTGACGGAAGTGGAAGGGCGCGGAGCACAGCCCGCCATAGACCTGCGCGGCGGGCCGTTCGTGGCGACGCCAGTGCAGCATGGCCTCGATGTTTTCCTCCATCGCCGCCCGCGAGGGCTGCCGCGCCAGTTGTCCGTCCATGTAGCGCACCAGCCAGTTGGCGATCATCTCGGCCGACAGGACGGTGCAGAAGGAGGAGTTGAAGCCTACAAAGCCCATGTCCGGCACGTCCGGGTTCACCGCGAGGCGATAGGTCCGGTACTGGCCGTCGTGTTCGATCAGCTTGTCGCGGTACGCCTGCGGCAGGTAGGGAATGCCCAGCTTCCAGCCGACGGCGAGGATCGACAGGTCACAGGGGATTTCCACCCCGGTGGTCAGGGTTACGGTGCCTTTACCATAGTGGTCGATGCTGCCGATGACGGGCGTGATGCGCCCGGCGTTCATCTCTTCGAACAGGCCCGGGGTTACGATGGGCAAAGAGCAGGACGCCTCTTTCTCGATCGGGACCTTCGGCACCATGTTGTGCTTTTTCAGCCCCAGTTGCAGTTTCAGCAGCGTCTCCAGCCCGCGAAAGTTGGCCCAGACCAGCGGTTTGGTCACGGCGGCGATGACGCGGGCCAGCGGCGCCCGTTGCCAGCCGTTGAACTGCATTTCCTGCGCACGCATGTAGAGCAGCTTCTTGAAGTTGATGCCGCCGATGAAATAGGGCACGCGCCAGACGTTTTCGCGGTAGACCAGATGCACCGACGCCGCGCCATTGCGGGCTGCGTTCACCGCAATGTCGGTGCCGGATTTCGATGCGCCCAGCACGACGACGTGCTTGCCCTTCACCCGTCCCGGATCGGTGTATTCGGAGGAGTGCATCACCTGTCCCCCGGCGGCGCAGAATGCCTCCTGCCCCGGATGGCTGATGATGTTCTTCTCGGAAAACTGCCCGGTGCCGACGACGACGAAATCAAAATCCTCGGTCCATTCGTTTGACCCGGACCGGAGCCGCAGCGTCCAGCCCGCGCGGCCATCGGCGCGGCGGTCCATCGACAGCACGTCGGTGTTCAGCCGGAACAGCCGTTTCAGCCGGTGCTTGTCGGCGTAGGCATGCAGATACGCATGCACCTGCGGGCCCTTCGGCCATTCCGGGTAATCCCCCGGCATCGCCATGTCGGTGAAACGGTAAAGGTCCTTGGGCGACTGGGTCTGCACGTCCGGGTAGGAGCGCGACAGTTCCCACACCCCGCCGAAGTCGTGGCTGCGCTCGAAGCCGCAGACCCTGTGCCCCTTCTCGTCGAATGCCTTGGCAGCGGCGAGGCCCGAGACCCCGCCACCGATGATGGCCACTTTCTTGCGGTCGACCATCTGCGCCTCACGCTTTCGGAGGCAGGAAGTCGACCTCGTGCTCGGCCGAGATGCGCACCAGTTCCGCCGGGTCGGTGACGCCGTCCAGCGCGATGAACAGGTCAAACAGCTTGCGCGAGGGGGCGACGCCAAAGACGCAGGTCGCCTCGGCGCCCGAGCGGTTGAAGATGCCATGTGCCACGCCCATGGGCATCTGGATCGTATCGCCGGGGCCGGCCTTGTGCACCGCCTCGCCGAATTCGACCTCGAGGTTGCCGGTCAGCATGACGATCCATTCATCCTGCGTCGGGTGGATGTGCGGCGGGACAAAGGTGCCGTCGGGGATGACCGCGTGCCAGATCATCGCGTTCTCGGAGTGCAGTTTCGGCGTGTAGGTGTGGCCGACGACGTTCCACTGCTTGCCGTCGACCGATCCGTCGGCGGGAATGATGCCTTGTTCCATGGTGTCCTCTCCTGTTTGGGTCGGGACTCGGATGGTCCCGTTCTGCCAGCCTGCGCCAAAAGCTGCGCGGGCTTTATCCATTTTGCGAATCTGTGTGCGGGCGGGGTGCTTGAAGCTTGAAATGATGGGCGGCGTGGCGCAGCATCGTGCGATGGACCAAGCACCCATGCCCCCTGACACGGACCTGCTGGCGGGATTCCCGATCCTGCGGACGGATGACCTGTCCGAGGCAAGGGCCGTGGTGGGCCGCGCATTCTGCGATCACCGGCTGGACATCCGCGCCGGGCGTCTGGACGTGCGGCACGATCACGTGGGCGGCGCGGCGCTGTCGCTGAACGTGCTGGGCTATGGCGCCGAGGTCGATATCAATCCCGGCCTTCTGCAACGGTTCTACCTGTTGCAGCTACCTTTGGCAGGGGCCGCGCGCATCGTCCATCGGAGCGAGACGGTGGAGGCCGGGGTCGCGATGGGGACGATCCTCAATCCCGACCGCGACACGCGGATGGTTTGGGGTGAGGGGTGCCGCAAGCTTCTGTTGCAGGTCGACAAGGCGCATCTGGAACGCGTGGCCGAAGACATGCTGGGCGGCCCCTTGCCCGGAGCGGTGCGGTTCGATCCGCGCGTCGACATGGGGCGCGCCGGGGGCCAGCAGCTGCGGGCGCGGGTTCTGTCGGCGGCGCGGGCGGCGTCTGACGGGTCTCTCTGGCGCGACAGTGGGTTGAACGAAGCCTGGGCCGAGCGGGAACTGGCCGCCGCCCTGTTGGAGAACCAGCCGAGCAACATCAGCCACATGCTGTGGCGAGCCCGTCGCACACCGACCGGGCGCGAGATGCGTCGCGCCCTGGCCTTCATCCACGACCATTTGGCGGACCCGATCCGGGTCGAGGACATTGCGCGTGCCGCCGGGGTCAATGCGCGGTCGCTGCAACTGGGCTTCAAGGCGGCGTTTGGCTGCTCGCCCATGCGCTACCTGCGCGATGTGCGGCTGGATGCAGCGCGCTACCGCCTGATGCGGCGGCAGGGGCGCGAGAGCGTGACGGATGCGGCTTTTGCCTGCGGGTTCACGCATCTGGGGCGGTTTTCGCAGGATTACCGCGCGCGGTTCGGGCACAGCCCCAGCGCCGCGTGACGCTGGGGTTTAGGACTCACTGTTTCAGGCGAAAGCGCTGGATCTTGCCGGATTCAGTCTTGGGCAGCGCATTGGTAAAGACCACGCTGCGCGGGTATTTGTAGGGCGCGATGGTCGCCTTCACGTGCTCTTGCAGGGCCTTCACCAGCTTGTCGCCGGGTTCGTGCCCTTCGGCCACCACAACGTGTGCCTCGACCACGCAACCGCGATCCGGGTCGGGCTTGCCCACCACGGCGCATTCCACCACGGCGGGGTGGGACAGCAGCGCCGCCTCGACCTCGGGGCCGGCGATGTTGTAGCCAGCCGACACGATCATGTCGTCGTTGCGCGCGGCGAAATGCAGGTAGCCGTCCTCGTCCATGGTGAAGCTGTCGCCGGTGATGTTCCACCCGTCCAGCACGTATTTGCGCTGCCTCTCGTCGGCCATGTAGCGGCAGCCGATGGGGCCGCGCACGGCAAGCCGCCCGACGGTGCCGCGCGGCACTTCGGCGCCGTCATCGTCAATCACCTTCGCCTGATAGCCGCGCACGGGACGCCCGGTGCAGGCGGGGCGGTGATCGTCGAAACGGTTGGTGATGAAGATATGCAGCATCTCGGTCGCGCCGATGCCGTCGAGCATGGGTTTGCCGGTCTTGGCCATCCATTCGTCATAGACGGGGGCGGGCAGGGTTTCCCCGGCTGACACGGCGGCGCGCAGCGACGACAGGTCCGCACCCTCGTCCATCGCGCGCAGCATGACGCGGTAGGCGGTGGGGGCGGTGAAACAGACCGTGGCGCGGTACTTCTGGATGATCTCGATCATGTTGGGCGGGCTTGCGTTTTCCAGAAGCGTCGCCGCCGCACCAAAGCGCAGCGGGAACACCGCCAAGCCACCGAGCCCAAAGGTGAACGCCAAGGGTGGCGAGCCGACAAAGATGTCGTCGGGCGTGACCCCCAGCACTTCGCGCGCGTAGCCGTCCGCGATGATGAGAATGTCGCGGTGGAAGTGCATCGTCGCCTTGGGCGCGCCCGTGGTGCCGGAGGTGAACCCCAGCAGCGCCACGTCGTCCCGGCCCGTGCGGACCGCGTCGAACTGCACGGGTTTCTCCAGCGCCAGCCGGTCGAGTTCGGCATCGTGGTTCGAGGTGCCGTCGAAGCCCACGACCTTTTCCAGCCACTCGGAGGTTTTCGCGCAGGCGGTCATCTCGTCCATCAGCCGCGTGTCACAAAAGGCGAACTGGATGCGGGCCTTGTCGACGATGGCGGTCAGCTCTCCGGCGCGCAGCAGCGGCATCGTGTTGACCACCACCGCGCCCGCCTTTGTCGCGGCCAGCCAGACGGCGACCATGGCGGGGTTGTTGGCCGAGCGGATCAGGACACGGTTGCCCGGTTTGACGCCCAGGTCCTCGACCATCACATGCGCCAGCCGGTTGGTCCAATCGGCCAGCTCCTTGTAGGTGCGCCGCCGCCCGTTGCCGATCAGAGCGGTATGGTCGCCAAAGCCCTTCTCGACCATGGCGTCGGTCAGCTCCACCCCGGCATTCAGATGCTCGGGGTAGTCGAAGCCGTCCAGCAGCAGCTCCGGCCATTGATCGGGCGGAGGCAGGTTGTCGCGGGTGTAGGTGTCGACATGGGCCGAAGGGCCGAGCGCGATCATGCGTTGGCCTCCTCCGGCAGGAAGTCGACCTCGTGCTGGGCGGAGAGTTCCACGATGCGGCCGATGTCGGTCTGATCGTGCAGCGCCTCGAAGAGGTCGCGCAGCTGGCCCATGGGAGAGACCCAGAACAGCGCGCGGCAGGGCTTGTCCGACTTGTTGAAATAGCCATGCGGGATGCCGCGCGGCATACGCACCAGATCCCCGGCGCGGGCCTTGGTCCAGACGCCGTCGAGTTTCAGGTCCAGCTCGCCCTCCTGCACGAGGATGAATTCATCCTGCGTCGGGTGGATGTGCACGGGCACGAACTGGCCCGGCTCGGAGTTGGTTTCAAACGCAAAGGTCGTCTCGCAGACGGCCTTGGGGTAATAGGTCTGGCCGAGGATGTTCCAGACGACTCCGTCATAGCCGGACCCGTTTTCCGTGATGCCTTTTTCGAGGTCTTTCATGGGTTTACTCCTGTTGGGGGTGGAGGGATGCCGCACGTTTTCGGCGGTCGTCTTTTGGGTTGGCGGCCTGCTGTGGCGCGGGCCGCAAGAGGTCACGCCCCGGCCAGAACCTGGCGGGCGATGATGACCTTCTGGACGTCCGACGCACCTTCGTAGATGCGCAGGGCGCGGATTTCGCGGTAGAGGCGTTCGACCGTCGCGCCGGAGCGGACGCCGTCGCCGCCATGCAACTGGACGGCGGCGTCTATGACCTTCTGCGCCTCGTCGGTGGAGAAGAGTTTCGCCATGGCGGCCTCGCGGCTGACGCGGGGGGCGCCTTGGTCCTTGGCCCAGGCGGCGCGGTAGACCAGCAGCGCGCTGGCATCGACCCGCAAGGCCATGTCCGAGATATGCCCCTGAACCAGTTGAAGGTCAGACAGCGGCGCCCCCTGAACCTGACGGGTGGTGACGCGAGTCACGGCCTCGTCCAGCGCGCGGCGGGCGAAACCCAGCGCGGCGGCGGCAACGGTGGTGCGGAAGACGTCGAGCACGGCCATGGCGATCTTGAACCCCTGCCCCGGCTGCCCCAGCAGCGCCGATTTCGCCAGCCGCGCGCCGGTAAAGCGCAGCGTCGCCAGCGGGTGCGGCGCGATGGTGTCGAGGCGTTCGGCGATCTCCAGCCCCGGCGTGTCGGCGGGCAGGACAAAGGCGGACAGGCCCTTGGCGCCCGGCGCTTCTCCGGTCCGGGCGAACAGGGTGTAGACATCGGCGATGCCGCCGTTGGAAATCCACGTCTTCTCGCCGTCCAGCACCCATGCGTCGCCGTCGTCGCGGGCGGTCATTGTGGAATTGGCCACGTCCGATCCGGACTGCGGTTCGGTCAGGGCAAAGGCGGAGATCGCCTTGCCCGCGCGGGTCAGGGGCAGCCATTCGGCCTGTTGCGCGGGTGTGCCGAACAGCGAGATTGCCCCCGTCCCCAGCCCCTGCATGGCAAAGGCGAAATCTGCCAGTCCATCGTGGCGCGCCAGCGTCTCGCGCGTCAGGCAGAGGGTGCGCACGTCGAGGGGCGCGGGGTTCGCGGGGTCGATGGCAGAGGGGTTCAGCCAGCCATCCGCGCCCAGTTTTGCCACCAGCGCACGGCAGGCGGCGTCGGTGTCGTGGTGGTCGATGGGGTCCATCCGCCCCGCCCAGTCGTCCAGCGCGAGGGCGTGGGCCTTGTGATGCGGGTCCAGAAAGGGCCAGTCGAGAAAGCTGCGGTCAGCCATGTCAGTTCCCCTCGAACACCGGGCGTTCCTTCGCGACGAAGGCCCGGTAGGCGCGTTTGAAATCCTCGGTCTGCATGCAAATGGCCTGCGCCTGCGCCTCGGCCTCGATGGCCTGATCGAGGGTCATGGACCATTCCTGTTGCAGCATGGTCTTGGTCATCATGTGACCAAAGTTCGGGCCTTCGGCGATCTTGGTCGCCCATTGGATCGCTTCGGATTCCAGCGCGTCGGGCGCGACGAGGCGGTTCCAGAAGCCCCACCGCTCGCCCTCGTCCGCCGACATGCTGCGCCCGGTGTAGAGCAGTTCGTTCGCCCGACCTTGCCCGATGATCCGGGGCAGCATGGCGCAGGCGCCCATGTCGCAGCCTGCCAGACCTACGCGGGTAAACAGGAAGGCGCATTTGGCCTCCGGCGTCGCGATGCGAAGGTCCGAGGCCATGGCGATGATGGCTCCGGCACCGACACAGACGCCATCGACAGCGGCGATGATCGGTTTGCCGCAGTTCAGCATCGCCTTGACCAGATCGCCGGTCATGCGGGTGAATTGCAGCAGTTCCTTCATGTTCATGCGGGTCAGCGGTCCGATGATGTCGTGCACGTCACCGCCCGAGGAAAAATTCCCGCCGTTGGAGGCAAAAACAACGGCCTTGACCGCATCGTCATAAGCCAGCGCCCGGAACCAGTCGCGCAGTTCGGCGTAGCTGTCGAAGGTCAGCGGGTTCTTGCGGTCGGGGCGGTCCAGGTGCAGCACGGCGATGCCGTTCTCAACCCGGCAGCGGAAATGCGTGGGTTCAGTCATTTGGGTTCCTCCCCGTTTATTTTTGGCGCGCTTGAAACTGGCCCGTTTGCATCTGCCTCGTCCGGGGCTTTCTCCAGAGTGTCGAAATGATCCGAGAAGGCGCGCGCCTCTTCCGCGGTGAAGGCGCCGAGCAGTTCGTCGATCCAGGCCTCGTGCGCGGCAGCCTGAGCGGCAAAGACTTCCTGCCCCTTCTTGGTCATGCGGACGAGCGAGGCGCGGCGGTCCCCCGGCACCTGCACCCGGACCACGACGCCCTCTTCGGCGAGGCGGTCGACGATGCCGGTGACATTGCCGTTCGACACCCGCAGCACGCCGGACAGTTCGGACATGCGCAGGCCGTCCGCGTAACGTGCCAGCGCGGCCATCACGTCGAAGCGCGGCAGGGTGGAGTTGAACTCGACCCGCAGCCTTTCGCGCAGCTGCGCCTCGACCTGCCGCGTCGATTTCAGCATTCGCAGCCACATGCGCAGCCGTTCCTTGGAGGCGGGCAGCGTTGCCACGTCGGACGCCGTTTCAGGGTTTGGAAGTCTTGGGGTCACACGTCTCTCCGGCGCGATAGCGGCCTGTTCGGGGCCGGGTTTCGGGGGGCGTTGATGAAAGGCTATGCAGCGCCAATTTTTATTTCAAGCAAAAAAGTTTTTAGCTTGAAATAAATTTAGAGGCTCGTAACGTGAAGGTGCGAAACAGGTTTTCTGGCTGTGGCGGAAACGCCAAAACGCCATATAAATCAGGACTGTGAAGGGGATTCCGATGGTAGGATTTACCGTGCCGGACTGGGATGACGCTTATGAAAACGGGCGCAACATTCCCGGTGGATCCGGGTATCCTGCCGCTTGGGGCGCCCCTTCGGCCGCGTTTCGCGCCACGGCGCGTGCAAGGATTGACCTGCCCTACGGCAAAGGAGCGCGGCACGTGTTCGACCTGTTCCTGCCAGAGGGTGAGCCACGCGGGCTTTTCGTGTTTGTCCACGGTGGTTACTGGGTTGCCCTGGACAAATCCTGGTGGTCGCATCTGGCCGCCGGACCCGTTGCGCGGGGGTGGGCGGTGGCGATGCCGTCTTATGACCTGTGTCCCGATGTCAGCATCGAGGAGATCACCGCGCAGGTCGGCACAGCAATCACTGCCGCCGCAGCAGAAGTCGGGGGGCCCATCGTGCTTTCGGGCCATTCGGCGGGAGGGCACCTTGTCACGTCAATGATGTGTGTGGACTCGCCCCTGCCCGCCGGAGTGAGGCAGCGGCTTCGGCATGTTCTTTCGATCTCGGGCCTGCACGACTTGCGACCCTTGCTGCGTACCGCGCGCAATGAGCAGTTGCGGATGACTCCCGAGAGTGCCGCCGCCAACAGCCCGGCGCTGAAAGAGCCGCTGGCCGGCGTGGCGTTGACGACCTGGGTCGGCGGTGGCGAGCGGCATGAATTTCTCCGCCAATCCGCGCTGTTGTCGAACATCTGGCATGGGCTTGGATGCCTGACGGAGGACGTGGTGGAGCCGGATCGCCACCACTTCAACGTGATTGATGGGCTAATGGACACGCATGGGGCGATGTTGAGCACCGTGCTGGATGCGGTGGAGGCAAAATCCACCGGGAAATGATCCGAAAACAGGTTGCATATGCAGGGCATTGCCCGGCTCAATGGACCTTGCACCAAAACGAACCGGCCAAGGGGTCACCAGCCCCTGCGCCCAACCAGACGGCAAAAGCCGCTGACCTCAACCAGGGAGTTCATCATGAACCAGACCACCCGACTGCTTGCTTCGACTTTGCTGGCTTCCGGCCTCGCCTCTGCGGCAATGGCTCAGGACGTTCCGGCCTCCGCCAATGACGACGTGCTGAAAATCGGCCTCGTCTACACGCTGTCCGGCCCGCCCGCCGCGCTTGGGACGCAGGCCCGCGACGGCTTTCTGCTGGCCGCCGAGAAGATCGGCGACATCGGCGGCATGAAGACCGAGATCATCGTCATCGACGATGAGGGCAAGCCCGAACTCGCCGCCGAGAAGGCGCGCGAACTGGTCGTGCGTGACAATGTCGATTTCGTCGTCGGCCCGATCTTCTCCAACATCCTGATGGCCATCGTGCAGCCGGTCACCTCTACCGGGACCGTGCTGATCTCGACCAACGCGGGCACCTCCACCCTCGCGGGTGAGGCCTGCAACCCAAACTTCTTCACCACGTCCTACCAGAACGACCAGAACCACGAGGTCATGGGCGCCTATGCCGAGAAGATGGGCTATCAGAACGTGTTCCTGATGACGCCCAACTACCAGGCCGGCAAGGACAGCCAGGCGGGGTTCAAGCACAGCTACACCGGCGGCACCGCAGGTGAGATCTACACCGAGCTTGGCCAGCTGGATTTCTCGTCGGAACTGGCGCAGATCGCCGCGTTCCAGCCCGATGCGGTGTTTACCTTCATGCCCGGCGGCATGGGCGTGAACCTGGTGAAGCAATATGCGCAAGCTGGCCTGAGCGGTATCCCGTTCCTGTCGGCGTTCACCGTCGATGAAACCACCTTGCCCGCGACGCAGGACGCCGCCGTGGGCATGCTGGGCGGTGCGAACTGGGCGCCGGACATGGACAATGCCGCCAACAAGGAATTCGTCGACGGCTACATTGCCAAGTACGGCGCGGTTCCCGGCACCTATGCCATGCAGGCCTATGACGCGGCACAGCTGATCGACAGCGCGGTGCGCAAGCTTGGCGGCGACCTGACCGACCGCGATGCCCTGCGCGCGGCGATTCATGAGGCGGATTTCGACAGCCCGCGCGGTGATTTCTCGTTCGGGTCAAACAACTTCCCGATTCAGGACTTCTACCTCGTCGAGGCGGTGAAGCGCGAAGACGGCATGTACGGCACGTCGATCAAGGAGAAGATCTTTGACGACTACGTCGATAACTACGCCGCCCAGTGCAAGATGTGATCCCAAGGGCCTGAAGGAGGATCACGTCCATGATGAACCTGTTTGTCCTGCAACTCCTCAACGGGGTGCAGCTGGGTGTCCTGCTGTTCCTGATCGCTGCGGGCTTGACGCTGGTCTTCGGCATCATGGACGTAATCAACCTCGCCCACGGGGTGCTTTACATGGTGGGGGCCTATCTGGTCGCCACCTTTGCCGCCGCCACCGGGAGTTTCTGGTGGGGGCTGGCTCTGACGCTACCCGCGGCGGTGGTCGTGGGGCTGGTCCTTGAACGGGTGGTGATGCGAAGACTTTACGCGCGGTCCCATCTGGATCAGGTGCTGGCGACCTTCGGTCTGGTCATGATCGCCAGTGAGGCGGTCAAGATGATCTGGGGCGTCTCGCCGCTGTCGGTGCCGATGCCCGAGCTTCTGTCCGGCGCCGTGCCTCTGATGGGGCCACTGAAATACCCGGTCTACCGGATCGCGATCATCGTGGCCGGTCTGGCTGTGGCGCTGGGGCTGTTCATCATGGTGAACTATACCCGCGTCGGCATGTTGCTGCGGGCCGGGGCCACGCATCGCGACACGGTGTCGGCGCTGGGGGTCGATATCAACCGGCTGTTCGCGATTGTCTTCACTCTGGGCGCGACGCTGGCGTGTCTGGCCGGGGCGCTCGTGGCACCGATCCTGTCGGTGGACACCGGCATGGGTGAAAGCGTTCTGATCCTGACCTTCGTCGTCGTCGTGATCGGCGGAATCGGCTCGATCAAGGGGGCGTTCCTCGGTGCGCTGCTGGTCGCCGTGGTCGACACGCTGGGCGGTGTCTTTGGGCCGATCCTGCTGCGCTCGGTGCTCGACCCGTCGGTGGCGGGACAAGTGGGCCGCGTGCTGGCACCCATGCTGATCTACATCCTGATGGCCGTGATCCTGTTCGCCCGGCCAGCCGGCCTGTTTGGAAGAAATCCCGCATGAGCGATACGACCCTTTCCCTGCCCAAGGCGCGCCCGTCCCTGTCCGGTCGCGTGAAGGCCGCGCTGCTGCTGTTCGCACTCTTCGCGATGATGCCACCGCTGGCGCTTGCGCTGGACGATCCCTTTTACCTGCTGATCGGCACCCGTATCCTGGCCTACGCCATTGCCGCGATGGCGCTGGACCTCGTGCTTGGCTTTGGCGCGATGGTCAGCTTTGGTCATGCGGCTTACCTCGGGCTTGGCACCTATGCCGTGGCAATCCTTGCCAGTTTCGGTGTGCATGACCTGGTGTTGCAGATGCTGGCGGCCATCGCGATGGCTGCGGTCTTTGCCTTTGTTACCGGGGCGATTTCGCTGCGCACGCGCGGGGTCTATTTCATCATGATCACGCTTGCCTTCGGGCAGATGGCCTTTTTCTTCTTTATCTCGCTGTCAGCCTATGGCGGAGACGATGGCGTTGCATTGGTCCAGCGGTCTACCGTGCTGGGCATGGATCTGCTCGGCTCTGACATCGGGCTTTACTACACGACCCTTGCGCTGCTGATCGGCCTTTTCATCCTGTGCCACCGCATCGTCGGCTCCCGGTTCGGCCGCGTTCTGACCGGCATCCGCGAAAACCCGACCCGGATGGAAGCCATCGGTTTCACGCCGTTCCGCTACCAATTGACGGCCTTTGTCATTTCCGGCTGCATCACCGCCATCGCGGGCGTGCTTCTGGCCAACCAGGCGCAGTTCGTGTCTCCGGCCTTCATGTCTTGGCACAAGTCAGGCGAGTTGATCGTCATGGTTGTCCTTGGCGGCACCGGCACACTGGCTGGGCCGATCGCCGGGGCCGTCGCGGCGCTGTTGCTGGAGGAATGGCTCGGCATCCTGTCGGAACACTGGAAGCTGTTCTTCGGCCTGTTCCTCGTGCTGATGGTGCTGTTCTCGTCGGACGGCATCACCGGGATGCTGCGCCGCCTTGGCATCGGGAGGGGCAAGGAATGACCGGACTCACCGTCACCGATCTGTGCAAGCATTACGGGGCGCTGAAGGTCACGGACCACGTCTCGCTCGACGTCGCCCCCGGCGAGATCCATGCCATCATCGGCCCGAATGGAGCGGGCAAGACCACCCTCATTGCGCAACTTTCCGGCCAGCTTGGGTCGGACAGTGGCAGCGTCCGGCTGGGAGATCGCGATATAACGCATGTCCCCATGCCCGAGCGCGTGCGACTGGGACTGGCGCGGTCGTTCCAGATCACCTCTGTCCTGCCGAGCTTTACGGCACTGGAGAACGTTGCACTGGCGGTTCAGGCGCGACACGGGTCATCCTTCCGCTTTTTTGGCGCGGTGTCCGGCGAAGAGACCCTGAACGCGACCGCCATGACCGCGCTGCGCGAGGCGGGGCTGGATCACCGCGCCTTGGTTCAGGCGAAATCACTGTCACACGGCGAGCATCGGCGACTGGAGCTGGCCATCGCGCTGGCGACAGAGCCGAAGGTCCTGTTGCTGGACGAACCGCTCGCGGGTGTCGGTGGCGAGGACGCCGAGGGCTTCGTGGAGAACATTGCTCGTCTGAAGGGGCGCATCACCATGGTGCTGATCGAACACGACATGGATGCGGTCTTTGCCCTGGCGGATCGTGTTTCGGTGCTGGTCTACGGTCGTATCATCGCCACCGGAACCCCGGACGAAATCCGTTCTGACCCACAGGTGCGCGCGGCCTACCTCGGTGAAAGAGAGGAGATCGCCTGATGCTGGATGTCACGGACCTCGAAGGCGGCTACGGCGAAAGCCAGGTGCTGTTCGGCATTTCCCTGAGCGTGAATCCCGGCGAGGTGGTCACGCTGCTGGGACGCAATGGCATGGGTAAGACGACCACGGTCAAGACCATCTTTGGCCTGCTGAAACCGCGCGGCGGGCGGGTATCCATTGGCGGCGAGGACCTGACCGGGGCTGGTCCGCATCGCATCGCGCAGGCAGGACTGGGCTACGTCCCCGAGGGGCGGCAGATCTTCCCGACCCTGACGGTCGAGGAAAACCTGCGCGCGACGGCCCGTCCCGGCAAGTGGACCCTGAACGGCATATACGATCTTTTTCCGCGTCTGAAGGAACGCCGCCGCAACATGGGCAACCAGCTGTCCGGCGGCGAGCAACAGATGCTTGCCATCGGACGCGCCTTGATGACCAACCCGCGTCTGGTCGTGCTGGACGAAGCGACCGAGGGTCTTGCCCCGCTGGTGCGCGCCGACATCTGGCGGTGCCTCGAGCGGCTGAAGGCCGAAGGTGAGGCGATCCTCGTGATCGACAAGAACGTGGACGCGCTGGCGCGATTTGCCGACCGTCACGTCGTCATCGAAAAGGGCCGCGTCGCATGGACCGGAACAACCCCGGAAATTCTCGCCACCCCCGAGGTGAAGGACCGTTTCCTTCACGTCTGAATCCCTTCCACGGAGGATACCCTATGATACCTGGCGTAACGAAATCCAACAGCGGCATCGAAGAGATCACCTGGAACATCCTTGGCCAGACCTATGTGCCAAAGCAGCGCTCTGACGCGTCGATGGCCTGGCACGCGACCCTGCCAAAGGGCACCTTTGTGCCGCCGCATATCCACCCGACTCAGGATGAATTCATCTACGTGCTCGAAGGGCGCTTTGACGTGTTGCTCAACGGGGTGGAGACCTATGCCGAGCCGGGCGACCTGATCCGCCTGCCCAAGGGCATCCCGCACGGCATCTACAACAAGACGCAGCACACCATCAAATGCCTCTTCTGGGTGGCGCCCACGCGAAAGCTGTTCGACCTGTTCTGGGCGCTGCACAACCTCGGCCCCGATGCCAACCCGGCGGACGTGGTCGCCGTCTCGGCCAAGCACGAGGTCGATTTCCTGCCCCCCGAGGAGGCGTAAGTCCATGACGGTCCTGATTGCCGGAGCAGGCATTGGCGGGTTGACGACGGCGTTGATGCTGCATGCCCGCGGCATCCCGGTCGAAATTTACGAAGCGGCCCGAGAGGTGCGCGAAGTGGGCGTCGGCATCAATGTGCTGCCCCATGCGATCCGTGAACTGGCGGCGTTGGGGCTGCTGGACGCATTGGACAAGGTCGGCGTACGTACGCGCAAGCTGACCTACCTCACCAAGAGGGGGCAGGAAGTCTGGTCCGAATTGCGCGGGATGCACGCAGGTCACGACGTACCGCAGTTCTCGATCCACCGCGGGCGGCTGCAGAAGGTCATCCATGATGCGGTCGTTGACCGGCTTGGGCACAAGGCCGTTCATGTCGGGCGCAGGCTGGCCGGATTCATCCAGGACGACGGCGGCGTAACGGCACATTTCACCGACAGTGTGCTGGGAGGCGATGCCATCTCGCACCGTGCCGAGGTGCTGATCTGCGCCGATGGCATCCATTCCGCGGGGCGCCGGCATTTCTACCCCAACGAGGGCGCGCCGTCCTGGCAGGGCGTGGTCATGTGGCGCGGCGCGACCGACTGGCCGGTCTGGGAAGACGGCGAGAGCATGGCCATCGGCGGCGGCCTCGGCGGCAAGCTGGTGCTGTACCCCATTGCCCCGGCGGCCAAGGGCAAACAGCTGATGAACTGGGTGGTGAACGTGCGGATCAAAGACCCCGCCGTCTCGACGCCGCCGCCGGACAGCTGGTCGCGCAAGGCGCCGCTTTCCGAGGTTCTGCCCCACGCGCTGCGGTTCAGCGTGCCGGGCATGGACATCGGCGCGCTGGTGAAGGCAACCGACACGATCTTTGAATATCCGATGGCGGATCGCGATCCGCTGCCGCGCTGGACCTTCGGACGCGTCACGCTGCTGGGCGATGCGGCCCACCCCATGTACCCGGTGGGATCGAACGGGGCGTCACAGGCGATTCTTGATGCGCGATATCTGGCGGATCAGCTGGCCATGGCGGAACACCCGCGTGCCGCGCTGTGGCAATACGAAAAGGAACGCCTTCCGAAGACGGCGGAGGTGGTGCACACCAACCGCATCGGTGGCCCGGAAAGGGTGATCGACGAGGTCGAGCGGCTGGCTCCGGCGGGGTTCAGGTCAATCGACAGCGTGCTGTCCCACGAGGACCGCAAGGCGATTGTGGGTGGCTATGCCACGATGGCGGGCTACGCACGGGTCAGGCTGTCAGGCACCAGATAGCATCGTGCGAGACCACATCGATGTCCGTGGTTTCGCGCAGGTCCCGGCACCATCTTTCGCCCGGCACCATCGCTGCCGATGCCGGTGCAAGCGCGGTCAGCCTTCGTCCGGCTGCTCTTCGAGGGTGACCTGACGATACCAGGCAACGATCTGGCGGCGGGCGTCGGGGTCCATCTGGATGGCATTGGGGGGCGGCATGGCGTGGGTGCGCCCTGCCTGCATGTAGATCTGGTCCGCATGGCGGGCGACATCGGCCACAGTCTCCAGCAGCACGCCTTTGGGCGCGCGGGGTACGCCGTCCCAGCCCGGTTCCCGCGCGTGGCACATGGAGCAATTGCCGACGACGGCGTAATAGGCATCTTCAAAGCTTTCGGCGCTGACAAAACGTTGTTCGTAGGGCGAAAGCGCGCGGGCCTCGCTTTCCTCGTATGTCTCGCCACCTTGAACGGAGGAGAGCCAGGCGATGACCAGCATGATGAGCACCGTCGCGGCCCAGGTCCAGTGCGGGCCCTTCCCGGTCTTGTGCATGGTGTTGAAGTAGTGCCGGATCGTCACGCCGGTCAGGAAGACAAGGCAGGCGATCACCCAAGAATAGGGCGTGGCAAAGGCCAGCGGGTAGTGGTTCGACAACATCAGGAAGACGACGGGCAGCGTCAGGTAGTTGTTGTGGGTCGAGCGCAGCTTGGCGATCTTGCCATACTTGGCATCCGGTTTCCGCCCGGCCTTGAGGTCGGCCACGACGATGCGCTGGTTCGGCATGATCTGGAAGAACACGTTCGCCGTCATGATGGTGGCGGTGAAGGCGCCCAGGTGCAGCAGCGCGGCGCGCCCGGTGAAGACCTGATTGTACCCCCAGCTCATTGCCACGAGGATCGCAAATAGGATCAGCATCAGCAGCGTCGGGTTCTCGCCCAGCGGAGATTTGCACAGCTGGTCATAAAGCAGCCAGCCGATCGTCAGCGACGCCCCGGAAATCAGGATGCCCTGCCAGAGCGCCAGCTCGGCCTTGGTCGGGTCGAGCAGGAACAACTCTCCACCCACCCAGTAGACGATCATCAACAGCGCCGCGCCGGACAGCCAGGTCGTGTAGCTCTGCCACTTGTGCCAGGTCAGGTGCTCGGGCATCCGCGCCGGGGCGACGAGGTATTTCACCGTGTGGTAGAAACCGCCGCCGTGGACCTCCCATTCCTCGCCATAGGCTCCTTCGGGAAGGGCGGCGTTGGGCTTCAGCATCAGGTCGAGCGCGATGAAATAGAAGGACGCCCCGATCCAGGCCATGGCGGTGATGACGTGCAGCCACCGCACGCTGAAGGCGATCCATTCCCAGATGATGGCCAGTTCGAACATGTGTCCCTCGCTTTTCCGCTGTCTCAGCGACAGTAGCCGAGAGCGATTTTGCCTGCTATTTGCAGGGAAGACCAAGCAGCTTCAAAAATTTCCGAACAATGTCCTACTTCGACAACATCCGCACCTTTGTTCGTGTCTACGAATTGGGCAGCATGTCCGCAGCAGGGCGGGATCTGCGCATCTCGTCGGCGGTCACCTCCTCGCGGATTTCGCAGCTGGAGGACCATCTCGGTGTTCGGTTGTTCCAGCGCACGACGCGCAGCCTGACGCCCACAGAGCATGGCAAGTCGTTTTACCGGGGCGCGACGGAGATCCTCGAGGCGGTGGACAGTGCCGAGGCGCAGATCATCAATGTCACCGAGAACCTGAAGGGGTCCCTGTATGTCGCCGCGCCTCTTGGCGTCGGGCGGCGACTGATCGCGCCACAGGTGCCGCCATTTCTGGCAGAGTATCCGGACGTCAGCGTCCGTCTGCGTCTGTCCGACCGCAAGGTCGACTTGACGACCGAGGGGCTGGACCTGGCCTTTTTCCTTGGCCAACCGGAAGACAGCAATTTGCGGATGCGCAAGATTGCGGACGTCGATCGCGTCTTGTGTGCATCACCCGATTACATAGCGCGGCGTGGCAAGCCTGCGGACGGCGATGCGCTGATCTCTGAAAAGCACGACTGCCTGAACCTGCGCTTTCCCGGCGCGGCAGAGTTCCAGTGGCGTTTGATGACGGAGGACGGCCCGCGCCGTTTTGCCGTGAAGGGACGGTTCGAGTGCGATGACGGCGATGTTCTGACGGACTGGGCCTTGGCGGGCCAGGGCGTGGTGCTGAAGCCGGTGTTCGAGGTGTCGGAACACCTGCGCTCCGGTGCCTTGGTTCCGGTGGCCGAGGCGACGCCGCCCGAGCCGATCCAGATGGCCTGCCTGTTCACGCATCGCCGCAGGCAAGACCCGAAGTCACGCATTTTCATGGAGTTCGTCATAGACCGGATCGCGGGCACGTTCCGGCCGGACGCGCCGGTTCAGCTGCCGCGATAGGTAGAATAGCCGAAGGGCGACAGCAGCAGCGGCACATGGTAGTGCGACGCCTCGGACATGCCGAAGCGGATCGGGATCACACTCAGAAAGCGCGGAGTTTCCGGCGGAGTGCCTGTGGCGTCAAGATAGGCACCGGCGTGGAACACCAGTTCGTAGTCGCCAGTCGCGAACTCGGTTGCCGGCAGGATTTGTTCATCGGTGCGACCATCGTCATTGGTCGTCAGGGTCTTGAGATGTGTGCGTGTTTCGCCGTCGATGCGGAACAGCTCGATCTTCAGGCCCTGGGCCGGGCAGCCGCGCGCGGTGTCCAGAACATGGGTCGTGAGGTATCCGGTCATTTGCGCTCTCCGATGCTGGGTCATGTCATTTAGCTGTGCCCCGGCTTTGTTGACAAAGCCACAGTTGGTACAGGTGCTTATTGCTTTTTTTGAAAATACTCGCGCATTTTCTGGTTTACCAAGCTGCCAAAACGGAGTGCCGATAAATGCAGCGATACCCACGAGACATGGCCGGATATGGACCTGACCTGCCGCAGGCAAACTGGCCGGGTGGGGCAAAGATCGCCGTGCAGATCGTGCTGAACTACGAAGAAGGCGGAGAGAACAACGTGCTGCATGGCGATGCGGCGTCGGAGGCCTTCCTGTCCGAGATAACCGGAGCGCAGCCTTGGCCGGGGCAACGGCATTGGAACATGGAGACGATCTATGAATACGGCAGCCGTGCCGGTTTCTGGCGTGTCCATGCGCTGCTGAAGGACACGCCCGTTACGGTTTACGGCGTGGCAACCGCCCTCGCCCGCGCACCGCGCCAGGTGAAGGCGATGAAGGAAGCCGGGTGGGAGATCGCGTCGCATGGCCTGAAGTGGGTGGAGCACAAGGACATGCCGCCCGAGAAAGAGCGCGCCCAGATCCGCGAGGCGATCCGGTTGCACACCGAGGTCGTGGGGGAACCGCCGCGCGGCTGGTACACGGGCCGGTGTTCCATGAACACGGTCGAACTGGCGGCCACCGAGGGCGATTTCGCCTATATTGCCGACAGCTATGCCGATGATCTGCCGTATTGGGTTCAGGCGGGCGGCAAGGACCAACTGATCGTGCCCTACACGATGGATTGCAACGACATGCGCTTTGCCATTCAGGCCGGGTTCACCGATGGCGCGCAGTTCGAAGGATATCTGAAAGACAGCTTTGACATGCTCTATGCCGAGGGTGCGGCAGGCGCGCCCAAGATGCTGTCTATTGGCCTGCACTGCCGGTTGGTGGGCCGCCCCGGTCGCGCGATGGCGCTGAAACGGGCGTTGGACCACATGCGCGCTCATGACGGAGTCTGGTTTGCCACCCGCGCGCAGATTGCCGACCATTGGACACGCGAAAATCCACCCGCGACGGGTCTTCGTCCCTCGCAGATGGATCGCGAGACTTTCGTGGCGGAATTCGGCGGCATCTTTGAACACAGCCCCTGGATCGCGGAAGGCGCGTATGACCGGGAATTGGGGACGCATCACGACGACGCCATCGGGCTGCACAATGCCTTGGCGCGCGTGTTCCGGTCCGCCAGCGAACAGCAGCGTCTGGGCGTTCTGACCGCGCACCCCGACCTGGCCGGAAAGCTGGCCGCCGCGGGCCGGTTGACCGCCGAGAGCACCGCCGAACAGGCCGGGGCCGGTCTGGACATGCTGACCGACGACGAGCGCGAGACTTTCACACGCTTGAATACCGAATACACGGAGCGCTTTGGCTTTCCGTTCATCATCGCGGTGCGGGACAATACGAAGGCCACGATCCTCGCGGCCTTTGAACGGCGGCTGCGCAATGACCGTATCACGGAATTTGCCGAGGCCTGCCGACAGGTCGAACGCATCGCGGAACTGCGCCTGATCGAAAAGCTCGGACGCTGAGATAAATGCACCGCAGGAGGAGGCGGCGCGCAACGCATCACAGGGAGGGAAACAACAATGGCTGATGCATCCATCGGAACACCGGAGCAACTCCGCGATCCGAATTATACCCCGCCGCTGATCAAGGCGGTCCCCTTGGGGATCCAGCACGTGCTGGCGATGTTCGTCTCGAACGTCACGCCCGCCATCATCGTCTGCGGCGCGGCGGGTTTCGGGTTCGGGTCCAATTCGCCCGATTTTCCGCAGATGATCTACATGATCCAGATGTCGATGTTCTTTGCAGGCATCGCGACGCTGTTTCAGACCATCGGCTTCGGTCCGGTGGGCGCGCGTCTGCCGATCGTGCAGGGGACGTCTTTTGCCTTCATCCCGATCATGATCCCTCTCGTCGCTGGTAAGGGCGTCGATGCGGTTGCGGTTCTGATGGGCGGTATCCTCGTCGGTGGCCTGTTCCATGCGACGCTGGGCCTGTTCATCGGCAAGCTGCGTTTTGCGCTGCCGCCGCTGGTCACCGGCCTTGTGGTGACGATGATCGGCCTCGCGCTGGTCAAGGTCGGCATCCAATACGCGGCGGGCGGTGTTCCGGCCATCGGGACCCCGGCCTACGGCTCGGGTGTCAACTGGCTGATGGCGGGGACGGTGATCGTCGTGACGCTGGGCCTGAAGTTCTACGCACGCGGCATGCTGTCGGTCTCGGCGGTGCTGGTCGGGCTGCTTGCAGGCTATGCCCTGGCCTTTGCCCTGGGCGAAGTGAACCTTGCCAACGTCGGGCGCGCCGCACCCTTTGCCCTGCCGAACCCGCTGCACTTCGGGCTGGAGTTCTCGACCGCTGCCATCATTGGTTTCTGCCTGATGGGTGTGGTGTCTGCGGTGGAAACCGTGGGTGACGTGTCGGGCATCACCAAGGGCGGCGCAGGCCGTGAAGCCACCGACAAGGAGATCCAGGGAGCAACTTTCGCCGATGGTCTGGGGACCGCGATTTCCGGCCTGTTCGGCGCGCTGCCCAACACGTCGTTCAGCCAGAACGTCGGGCTGATCGCCATGACCGGCGTCATGAGCCGTCATGTGGTGACCATCGGCGGCATTTTCCTGATCCTTTGCGGGCTGATGCCCAAGGTTGGGGCCATCATTTCGTCCGTGCCGATCGAAGTTCTGGGCGGCGGCGTCATCGTCATGTTCGGCATGGTGGTCGCGGCCGGCATCTCGATGCTGTCGGACGTGGCCTGGAACCGTCGCAACATGGTGATCTTTGCCATCGCGCTGTCATTGGGTCTGGGCCTCCAGCTGGAACCCGATGCGCTGCAATATCTGCCCTCGACGCTGAAGGTGCTGGCCACCTCTGGTATCCTGCCCGCCGCGGTCATCGCCATCGTGTTGAACCTGATCCTGCCGGAGGAACTGGCGGATGAGGCCACCGAGGAGGTCTCGGGCGGCATGGCGGGTCACGGGGCGGGCAGCCTGCCGGGCGAGTGATCCTGCTTCTTGCGACACCGACAGGGGCGGCGTGTTCCGGCACGCCGCCCTTTGCTATTGCGAGGACAAAGGAAAAGGCGGCCTGCGAGGGCCGCCTTTGAACGTAGTGTCTGAGGGCTTTACCGACCGAACGGCCGCAGCGGCATGTGGCGGTTCACGTCCTTGTACAGAAGGTAGCGGAACGGCCCCGGTCCGCCTGCATAGCAGGCTTGCGGGCAGAACGCGCGCAGCCACATGAAATCGCCCGCCTCGACCTCGACCCAGTCATCGTTCAGCTTGTAGACCGCCTTGCCCTCAAGAACGTACAGCCCGTGTTCCATGACGTGGGTTTCGAGGAAAGGGATCACCCCGCCCGGCTGGAAGGTCACGATGGTCACATGCATGTCATGCCGCAGGTCATTCGGGTCGACAAAGCGTGTCGTGGCCCATGCGCCGTTGGTGTCGGGCATGACGTTCGGCGCGATGTCCTGTTCATTCAGGATCAGCACCTCCGGCGCGTCGAGGCCCAGGGCGGGCTGGTAGGCCTTTCGGATCCAGTGAAAGCGCAAGGTATCGGGGCCGGGGTTTCGCAGGGTCCAGCCGCTGGAGGGCGGCAGGTAGGCGTAGCCGCCGGGTGTCAGGGTATGGGTCTGACCATTGACGGTCAGTCCGGCGGTGCCTTCCGTGAGGAACAGCACGCCCTGCGCTTCGGGGTCGCTTTCGGGCGCATCAGAACCGCCGCCCGGCTGCACCTCCATGATGTACTGGCTGAAGGTCTCCGCAAAGCCGGACAGCGGGCGCGCGATGACCCAGAGGCGTGTCCCTTCCCACCCCGGCAGGAAGCTGGTGACGATGTCACGCATCACGCCGCGCGGGATGACGGCGTAGGCCTCGGTAAAGATCGCACGGCCAGTCAGCAGCTGGTCCTGGCCGGGATGACCGCCGTGGGGGGCGTAGTAGGTCGGTGACATGAGGCCTCCTGTGCAGGCATGTGCCGCGACTATGGCGCCGAGGGATTGTTTGGGAAACCCCCGGGAAACGGTGAGCAGTTCAAGGCTGCATTTGACAATCGGGTGCGGGCCGGACTCTTGAAAAGAGTCCGGGGCGATTTCTTTCAAAGAAATCGCGACCCGGCGGTCAGCGTGCCTTCAATTCCAGCCGTCGCGCGTGCAGCACCGGCTCGGTATAGCCCGACGGCTGCTCGCGGCCCTCGAACACGAGGTCGCAGGCGGCCTTGTAGGCGATGCCGTCGAAATCCGGAGCCATGGGACGATAGGCCGGATCGGACTTGTTCTGACGGTCCACCACCTCGGCCATCTGCTGCATGATCTGGCTGACCTCCTGCCGGTCCACGACGCCGTGATGCAGCCAGTTGGCGATGTGCTGCGCGGAAATCCGGCAGGTGGCGCGGTCCTCCATCAGGCCGACATCGTTGATGTCCGGCACCTTGGAACATCCCACCCCCTGATCGATCCAGCGCACCACATAGCCGAGGATGCCCTGCGCGTTGTTCTCGACCTCGCGGCGGATTTGCGCAGGGGTCCACTTGCGGTAGGCCGCCAGCGGGATGTCCAGCAGCGCGTCGACATAAGCGCGGCGTCCGCCCTTGGCCAAGGCGGCCTGCACCGCCAGCACGTCGACCTTGTGGTAATGCGTGGCGTGCAGGGTCGCGGCGGTGGGCGACGGCACCCATGCACAGGTGGCCCCGGCGCGCGGATGTTCGATCTTCTGCTCCAGCATGGCGGCCATCTTGTCGGGGATCGCCCACATGCCCTTGCCGATCTGCGCCTTGCCCGACAGGCCGCATTCGAGGCCGATATCGACGTTCTGGTTTTCGTAAGCCGTGATCCACGACTTGCGCTTGATGAAGTCCTTGCGCGAGAACGGCCCCGCCTCCATCGAGGTGTGGATTTCATCGCCCGTGCGGTCGAGGAAGCCGGTGTTGATGAAGCACACGCGATGCTGCGCAGCGCGGATGCATTCCTTGAGGTTGACCGAGGTTCGGCGCTCCTCGTCCATGATGCCGAGTTTCACGGTGTATTGGGGCAGGCCCAGCACTTTTTCGACGTGGGTAAAGATCGCGTCGGAGAACGCCACTTCCTCCGGGCCGTGCATCTTGGGTTTGACCACGTAGACCGAACCCTTGACCGAGTTGCGGTTGCCGTCCGTCTTTTTCAGGTCGTGCAGGGCGATCAGGACGGTGAACATGGCGTCCATCAGCCCTTCGAAAATTTCGGCCCCGTCGCGGTCGAGGATCGCCGGGTTGGTCATGAGGTGGCCGACATTGCGCACCAGCAGCAGCGCGCGGCCCTTCAGCGCCAGCGGTTTGCCATTGGGCGCGACGAAATTGCGGTCAGCGTTCAGGCGGCGGGTCATCTGACGGCCGCCCTTTTCGAAGGTGTCGGTCAGGTCGCCCTTCATCAGGCCCAGCCAGTTGCGATAGGCGTGGGTCTTGTCCTCAGCATCGACGCAGGCAACGGAATCCTCGCAATCGATGATCGCCGACACCGCCGATTCCAGCACCACGTCCGCAAGGCCGGAGGCCGAGACGCGCCCGATCGGGTGGTTGCCGTCGAACACCAGTTCCACGTGCAAGCCGTTGTTGCGCAAGAGGATCGCGTCAGGCACGTCCGCCCTACCCCGGTAGCCGACAAAGGCGCGCGGGTCGCGCAGGCCCGCGCCGTCGACCTCCAGCACGCCGTCCACCACGCGGTAGCGCCGCGCGGTGGCATGGCTGGTCTGGACCAGCGGGAACACCTCGTCGAGGAAGACCGCCGCGCGGGCCACGACGCGCGCGCCGCGCCCGTCGTCAAAGGCACCGGACGGCACCGGCCCCATGGCGTCGGTGCCATAAAGGCAGTCGTAGAAGCTGCCCCAGCGGGCGTTGGCGGCGTTCAGCACGAAACGCGCGTTGGTCACGGGAACCACCAGCTGCGGGCCGGGGACGCTGGCGATCTCGGGGTCGACATTGGTGGTCTGGATGGTGAAATCCCCGCCCTCGGCAACGATGTAGCCGATCTCTTCCAGAAATGCCTTGTAGGCCTCGCGGTCATGCGGCGCGTCGCGATGCGCGCGGTGCCAGTCGTCGATCTGACCCTGAATGGTGGCGCGCTTGTCCAGCAGGGCGCGGTTCTTTGGGCCAAAGTCATGGACCAGCGCCGACAGACCTTGCCAGAGGTCATCTGCCGCGATCCCGGTCCCCGGAAGCACCTCCGCCTCGATGAAATGTGCAAGACCCGCCGCCACCTGAAGTCCGGCACGATCCTCACGGGTATTGTCAAAGGGCGTCTGGGGCATGGGTCTCTCCTGTCCGGTCACATGGCTGGGTCAGGCCCGGTATGCCGATGTGCACAATTCCGTTTGACCCTCCATATCAGAATGCAGCCGCAACAGGCATGCGGAATTGCCCTGCCATTCCAAGGCAATTCCAAGAAGGCGCTTTCGGATTTTCAGGAAGATCCGGAGAATAGCCTCAGTTCAGGCGGACGGGAAGGCTGAGCGGGCCGCGGAACCCGAAGCCCTTGAACTTCACCGCTGAGGGATCGGGCAGTTCCATGTTCGGGAAGCGTTCGAACAGCATCGGCAAAAGGATTTTGCCCACCATCAGCCGGGACAGGTGAGTGCCCATGCAGTGATGTGGCCCGCTGCCAAAGCTCTGATGGACGTTCTTTTCCCGGAAGACGTTGAAAAGGTCACCCCGGTCGAACCTGTCCTCATCGTGGTTGGCCGAGGCCTGAATGGTCATGACCACTTCGCCCTTGGGGATGGTGATGCCGCGAATCTCCGTGTCTTCGGTTGCCAGCCGGGACGAGGCTTGGATCGGCGCGACCCAACGCACGCCCTCCTCGAAGGCGGCGGACCAATCGCCGGTGCGCTTGACCTCCTCGAACTGGTCGGGGTTGGTGAGCAACCCGTAGATGATCGTCAGCAGTGCGTCCCGTGGTTCGTTGATGCCGCCGCCAATGGCGATCTTGATGTTGGCGACGATCTGGCTCCAGGCGATCGGGTCCTCGGCGTTTATCATGACCGACAGCGCGGATTGGTCCGGCTCGGCCTTCAGCCGCGCCACGTTACCCTCGATGCAGCGGTTCATCACGACGTTGGCCTGAGCCACCCGTTCAAAGGGTTCGTCGAACCACCCGAAGTTGCCCGCGCCATCAATCAATGCCTGCGACCAGTGTTGCATCTCGTCATCGGTGGCGTCGGGAATCCCCAGCACCTCGGCCAGGATACGCGAGGCCAGCGGCCCGGCCAGAAGCGGGAAGAGGTCCACCACCTCGTCGCGAGGCAGGCGATCGAGATAAGCCTTTGCATGCGCCTCGTATGACGGTGCCCAGATGGTTTTCAGGTTCCGCGCGGAAAAGGTCGGCATCATGGCCATGCGCTCGCGCATGTGTTCCTCGCCGTCCTTGCGCATCAGGGTATGCGCCTCGAAGGCCTTCTCCATCGGCGTCGACGGGTCGTTAGAACTGAACAGAACCGGATTGTCCTTTGCGGCGCGGCAGTCGTCGGCCTTTGTCAGAAGCGTGCGCTTCACCGACTCCACCCGCGTGACGGGGGCCTCGGCGCGCAGGCGCTTGTAGATCGGGTATGGATCCCAGGTCAGCTGGTCGATCGTGATGTCTGTGTCTACCGGTGCCAAAGGCATGTTGTTTCTCTCCCCTTGTCCGCACCCTGCCCTCCCTGGCTTTGCGTGGGCGCGGTCCTTGTCTGTCCGGCCGCCTTACTCAGGTGCCGGCCGTCGAAATCCACTGTAGTTTTGCAGCAAACGCGCCAATTCGCGCGCATCTTTCTCGGTCATCCCGTGACGATGGTAATCATCCTGACCGAAGAACTTTTCGCGGTGAGCGGAGGTAAAGGCCTCGCCGTCCTCGGTCAGGAACAACCGTACGGAGCGCCGGTCATCGTCAGGAATGACCCTGCGAATACGGCCCTGATCCTCGATCCGGCGGATCATCTTCGTCATTTGGGCAGGCTTGATCCCGAGCGTTTCGGCCACCAGCCCCTGCCGCACACCGGGATTGCGCCGGATCACCCAGAGAACCGAGAACTCTCCGGGTCTGAGATCGCTTTCCGCGAAGGCCGCGTAGAACCGTTCGTAGCTGCGCAGCTGCGAGATGCGCAGGAGGAAACCGATGGATTTCTCCAACTCTCCCAACGACAACACTTCGTCTGTTTCAGCCAATGCTTCGCTCACGCGCCCCTCCCAAGGCCATGGTCAGGCCGACGATAGGCAGAAACAGTTTCCTCGTAAAGTATTTACCTGTGAAGAGTTTTGCGTCAGATCTCGATGACATCTATTTCCGTTGGAGCCGGATCAGCGGAATGCAGAACACGGCAATCCAGCTTCATGAGACGGCGGATCGTCGGCGGCATGGTCTCCAGAGCGCGGCGTCCGTTCTCCGCTGTTATCTGCAGATCGGGACGGGTCAGATAAACCAGAGGGTGCGCGATACGCTCGACCTGCGGCATCAGCAAGGCGAGGCTGCCGGTGGGCCGGTCATCAAGAGGTATCAACAGGCAGGATCCGTCTCCGAAGAGGTCATGCCCCTCGACCCCAAGCCACGACACGCGCGGCAGGACATGCAGCGATTGCAAGCTTGCCTCGGCCCGTCCCAGCAAGGCCGCAGGATTGCGCGACACGCGAGAGACCACGCCGCCCGACGTCGCCTTGCGGCGCAGGCGATCATCGCAAAACACCGGAACTCCGGCGGGCAACCGTGCAAGGTTGCACAGCCGGTCTTCTTCTGGTCCGGTCACGACAGCAGCGGTCAGATGGATCGGCGAAACCTCGATGGAGGCCAACAGATCCCAAGGGCTGAGCAAGCCGATCGGCGTGAGACCGCGTCCCCTTGTCGGGATCATCGAGGGACCAACACCGCTGTCCACAAGCACAAGGCCCTTCCGCGGATGTGCAATCAGGAGGTAACGGCTACGGCGGCGACTGTCCTCACGGTCGGACGGGCGCGGGCCCATCGGAAGCCGCGTGCTGGTTGCCGCGATCACACGCAATTCGGCCGTGCTGCCGACACGGGTTCCGCCCGTGATGATCTGATGCTCCACGGTTCAAGCTCCGCTCTGATTCTGCCTCGGAGGCCCATCAGAACCGCAAGCGTCGGGCGGTTTCAATCCTTGCCATGCCGCCACAGAAAGACGTTCCGGGAGCATGGCAAATCGGCAAGGTTCGGGATCAGTCGGCGCCTGCCATCCGTTGCGCTTCGAGGGCGCTGCGCCAGGCGGATGCCGCTGGGCGGCGGTCCTGGCCGTACCCGTCCAGCAGGCGGTTCAGGCGGCTGTCCTCGGGAAGGACAAGAGCAAGGACGTAGCGCAAAAGCAGTGCCGAACATCCCGCGAAAGCGATCAGGATAATGGTGAAGTCTACCGGCATGAGTTCCTCCGGGTCTGTCTGTCAGAGTGCATTTCGCCCAAAGGGTGCGTGGCAAATCTGGCGCTCCCGTGACAAAACATGCTTTATCGTGTGCTAATAATTGGAAATTCCGCCCCTTTGGCTGCCCTATTTCCGGCGTCTTGCGCACGGACGGTTTCAGGGTCACCATCCGCGTGAACCTCGTGGGAGCCAGCATGCAGATCGGAAACATTGCGATGTGGTCGGGTCCGCGCAACCTGTCCACAGCCATGATGTACAGCTTTGGCGCGCGGGCCGATTGCGCAGTGTGGGACGAACCGTTCTACGCGGCCTACCTGAGAATGACGGGCCTCGACCATCCCATGCGCGAGGAGATCATCGCCGCAGGTGAAACCGACCCGGCCCGCGTCGCGCGGCTGTGTGGCGGGGCGGCGGACAAGCCTTTGTTCTACCAGAAGCACATGACCCACCACATGATCCCCGGCGTGCCGCGGGACTGGTTTACGCAGGTGCGTCACGTCTTCCTGATCCGTCACCCCTCACGTGTGCTGGCGAGTTACGACCAGAAACGCGAACGGGCGACGCTGGAGGACATCGGTTTTGTCCAGCAGGTCGAGATCTTTGCGCAGGTCAAGGCCATGGGGTTGCCAGTGACGGTGGTGGACAGTGCCGATATCCGCCGTGCGCCTGAGGTGATGCTGCGGGCCCTGTGCGCGCGGCTGGGGATTGATTTTGACCCGGCCATGCTGTCCTGGCCTGCCGGAGGCCATCCCGGTGACGGGGTCTGGGCTGCCCACTGGTACGATGCCGTGCACCGGTCCACCGGGTTTGCCGGAGCTGAGGGGCCATTGCCCGACCTGCCCCCGGCCTTGCAGGCGATCCACGATGCCGCCCTGCCCTGCTACAAAGAGATGCGCGCGGAGGCGCTGACCGCATGATCGACCTGACTTCGGGCCAAACAACGCATGACAGCGAACACGACCCGCGCAACGATCACATCCTGATCCACGTCAACGGGCGGTTGGTGCCAAAGGATCAGGCCGTCGTATCGGTCTACGACTCCGGCTTTCTGCTGGGGGACGGTATGTGGGAGGGCATGCGGCTGTACAACGGCGAATGGGCGTTCTTCGATGCCCACATGGATCGGCTGTTTGGCTCATGCAAGGCGGTCGACCTCGACATCGGGAAGACACGCGAAGAGATCCGCGCCCTTCTGGACGAAACCGCAGCGGCAAACGGCATGACCGGTGATGCGCACTGCCGCCTGATGGTCACGCGCGGACGCAAGGCGAAGCCTTTCCAGCACCCCTCGCTGTCGCGCTGGGGGCCAACCATCGTCGCCATCGTGGAGCACTCTGTCCCCGCGACGGGCCTGTCGCGGGGCATCCATCTTGCCAGCGTGCCGCAGGTGCGCGGGCTGCCCCATGCACAGGACCCGAAGTTCAACAGCCACTCAAAACTCAACTGCGTGATTGCCTGCCTTCAGGCGGAGGCAGCGGGTGCGGACGAAGGATTGATGCTGGACCCGAATGGCTTTGTGAACACGACGAATGCCTGCAACTTCTTCATCGTGCGTCGGGGCGAGGTTTGGACCTCGACCGGAGATTACTGCATGAACGGCGTCACGCGGGCCAATGTCATTGCGCTGTGCCGCGAAGAGGGCATCCCCATCTTTCAGAAGAACTTCTCGCTTTACGAGGCTTACAGCGCCGACGAGGCCTTTCTGACCGGCACCTTCGGCGCGCAGACACGCGTGGCAAGCATCGACGGCAAGACCATCGGCAGCGGAGACAGTCCCGTGACCGCCCGCATCCGCGCGCTGTACAAGGATCTGGTACAGCGCACGGTCTCAGCGCAAAAGACCGCCCGTCAGCGCGGCAGCCTGTAGGCGACGACCTGATCCGAGACCTCGGGTTTCAGGATCGTATTCCCGCCCGAGACGAAAACCACGTATTGCGCGCCCTCGTGTTCGAACACTGCCGGGTTGGCCACAACGGGAGCCTCAAGCAGGTCGGACCACAAGACCTTGCCGCTGGCGGCGTCAATGGCGCGCACGCGGTCGTCCATCGACGCGCCGATGAACAGAAGGCCGGATGCCGTCAGCGCTGGTCCACCGATGTTCGGCGTGCCCCAGCCTTCGGGCATGTAGAAGCCCCATTGCTGCACCGCGCCAAAGGGGGTTTCCCACATCTTTTCACCGGTGTTCAAATCGTAGGCGTTCAGCGTCCCGAAAGGCGGTTTCCAGCAGGGAATGCCCAGCGTGGGTGTCACGAAGTTGGTCAGCTCGAACCCGTAGGGCGCACCCTGTTGCGGGTAGAAGCCGCTTTCGTTCCCGGCCCCGCCTGCGACCTGTTCGTATTCCTCGCGCGGCAGAAGTTCGAGGATCTGCACAACGCGCGAGGTGTTTACGTAATAGAGCCCGGTTTCCGGGTTCACCGCCCCGCCGCCCCACTGCATGCCGCCCGCCGTGCCGGGATAGATCAGCGCCCCGGATTCCGAGGGCGGGGTATAGAGGCCCTTGTATTCAAGCTGCGCCGCTTTGCGCGAGCAATACCCAAAGGACAGGATGTCCGCCAGCGGCCAGACGCCGGGCCATTCGGTCGAACTGTTCGGCGGCTCCGGCGTGGTGACGAAGGGTTGGGTCGGCGCAGCCTGCTCGCCCTGGGCTGTGGAGGCGGGGACCGGGCGCTCTTCCCAATCAAAGATCGGCTCGCCGGTTTCGCGATTCAGGACGTAGAGCATCCCTTGCTTCGAGGTCTGCACCAGTGCGGGCACCTGTTCGCCGTTCACCGTCAGATCGACAAGCGTCGGTGCCGCATTGGTATCGTAGTCCCAGATGTCGTGGTGAACCAGTTGGCGCGACCAGAGGATATTGCCGGTCTCGGTATCAACCGCCGTGACCGAAGTTGCCATGGGAATGTCCTCGGTCCGATTGCCACCCCAGTAGTTCGGCGAAGGCGAGGACACCGGCAGGTAGAGGATGCCGCGTTCTTCGTCGACGGTCATCGCGGTCCAGACGTTGGAGGTGCCGGTCCTTGCCCGGATCTCTTCGGGGATGAACTCCACTGTCCAGTCAAGCTCGCCCGTGCGGGCGTCGACGGCGAAGACCGTGCCGGGAGGCGCTTCGGCAAATTCCCAGTCCTTGCCAGCCCAACCGATGAACAGCTTGTCCTTGTAGGCGGTGGGCGGTTGCAGCAGCGACAGGGGCCAGCGATCGTTGGTGGTGTTCCATTGGTTGACGTCCAGCTGGCCGTTGTCGGCGAAGGCGGCGCAGGGTTCGCCGCTCTCCGCATCCACCGCGAACAGGCGCGCATCCATGGTGCCGATGTAAACCGCCTTGTCACAGGCCTGACCTGTCGGTTCTTCGGCTTCCCAATAGGTCACGCCACGGTTCTTCAGGCCCGGCTGTGTCAGGGCCTCAAGGGTCGACTTCGTATCGAACGTCCATTTCTGCTCTCCCGTCGCGGGATCGAGCGCGAGGATACGGTAGAAGGGCGTCCCGAGGTACAGCGTGTCGTTTGCGTAGATGGGTGTCGCAGACCAGATGGTCTTTGGCAGGTCGCCATCACCAAGGGACAGGTCGCCGGTGTGGATTTCCCACGCGCGCTCCAACTGGTCGACGTTATCCGGCGTGATCTGGGTCAGGGGCGAAAACTTCTGGCTGGCGAGATTGCCGTGAAAGCCTGTCCAGTCGGCGTCCTGTGCCATGGCAGACAGCGGCAGAACCGTCGTCAGGGCGAGTGTGCGGATGAAAGTCACGGGAAACCTCACAGGAAGAAGGAAATGACAAAGGCAAAGGCGGCCACCACGAGGAGGGCCAGCACGAGCCAGGCATGCAGGAACCATGCAGCGAGCATCGTGCCCAACAGCCCAAGACCGATGAGGACGTAGAAGACTTTCTGCGCCCAGGCGGGCAGATTCCTTGCGATCAGTAGCAGACCGGCGCCCGCAAGCGCAAAAGTGCCGAAGACCGCAAGCCCTGCGCCGGGCGTGCCAGCGATGCCGACGTCGGCGACGAAGTTATATATGGCGATACACAGAGCCAGGGCGGCGGCCGCCGTGAACGCCACCAAACCCGGAGAGCGGGATAAAGTCATGGCAAATCCTTTGATTTTTCAAAGGAAAACGCCTGTCGTATGGGAAAGGTTCCCACCCGACGGGCGTCGATTGCCGAGGTTCGGGCCTGTCAGCTTAGTTTCCCGCCAGAAATCCGGCGCACCAGCACATAACAGGCCGGCACAATGAAAATCCCGATGAGCGTTGCCGAGGTCATGCCGCCCAGAACCGCGATGCCGATGGCATTCTGAGCCTTTGCCCCTGCCCCGCTGGCGATGGCAAGGGGCAGGACCCCGAACATGAAGGCCAGCGACGTCATCAGGATCGGCCTCAGGCGCATCCGGGCGGCCTCGACCGCAGCATCGAAGGCGCTGCGTCCTGCAACTTCCAGATCGCGGGCGAATTCGACGATCAGGATGGCGTTCTTGGCTGCCAGACCGATTGTGGTGAGGATGCCCACCTTGAAATAGACGTCGTTCGATTGCCCGAAGATCAGGGCAAAGGCCAAGGCACCTGCGATACCGACCGGTACGGACAGCATGACCGCAACTGGGATCGTCCAGCTTTCATAAAGCGCAGCCAGGGACAGAAAGACCACCAACGCCGACAGGGCATAGAGGAAGGGGGCCTGATTTCCAGACTGCTGCTCTTGATAGCTGAGGCCCGTCCATGCCACGCCGTATCCCCCCGGCAGGTCAGCGGCCAGCTCGGCGATGGCATCCATGGCGGCTCCTGAAGACACGCCCGCTGCCGGGCTTCCGCTGATGGAGATCGCCGAGACCCCGTCGATCCGCGCCAGCGACGGCGTCGTGGACACCCAGTGCGTCGTCATGAAGCTGGCGTAACTCACCATCTCGCCCGAACTGTTTACAGCGTACCACTGCTCGATATCCTCCGGCTGCATTCGGTTTGCGGCCTCGCCCTGTACGATCACCGGCCGCAGGGAACCGTTCATGTCGAAGTCGTTCACGTTGGAGCCCGCAAAGATCGTCGAGAGCGCGGAATTGACCGCAGAAACCGACACGCCGAAGCTCTCGGCTTTCTGCTGGTCGATGTCGATGCGCAGCACGGCCTCGCTGTCGATACCCGACGCGCGAATGTTGGAAAAACGCCCGTCCGCCGTGGCAGTCTGTTCCAGTGCGCTCGCCGCTGCACGCAGCGCCTCGCCGCCGGTGTTGCCATAGTCCACGAGGTACATGGAGAACCCGGAGGTGTTGCCCAGCCCGGGGATCGACGGCGGCTGCGAGAACATCACGCGGCCAGCACGCAGGTTGCCGAACCTTGCCGTTGCCCGCCCGACCACCGCCGATGCGGCGGCGTCCTGCGAGTCCCGGTCCTCGAAATCCCGCAGCTTGACGAAGATCATCGCCATGTTCTGCCCGGACCCGCCAAAGCCGAAGCCCAAGGTGGCAAAACTGCTTTCCACGGCCTCGCTTTCCTCGGTGCGCAAATAGGTTTCGATCTGCTCGACCACCTGAGCGGTCTGCGCCGTCGTCGTGCCTTCTGACAGGTTCACCATGGCCATCAGAACGCCCTGATCTTCTTGCGGCAGGAAGGAGGACGGAAGGCGTTGCACCATCAGTCCGGCGCAGACACCCAGTGCCGCAATGATCGCCAGCGCCAGCAGCGAGACCTTCCCCAGCGCACCGACCGTCCGGGCATACCCATTTGTCACCCGTTCAAACCCTGCATTGAACCACCGCGCGGGCGCGATTCCCTCGCCGTGACCGGGCCGCAACATCGACGCGGTCAGCGCGGGCGTCAGGATCAGCGCGACAAGCGCCGACAGGACCATGGCCGAGATGATCGTCACCGAAAACTGTCGGTAGATCACGCCGGTAGACCCGCCAAAAAACGCCATGGGCAGGAACACCGCCGACAGGACCAGCGCGATGCCAACCACCGCCCCGGTGATCTGGCGCATCCCCTTTTCCGTCGCCTCCATCGCGCCAAGGCCGTCTTCCTGCATCACCCGTTCGACATTTTCCACAACCACGATGGCGTCGTCCACCAGCAGGCCGATGGCCAGCACCATGGCGAACATGGTCAACGTGTTTATGCTGTAGCCCAGCAGCGCCAACGTCGCGAAGGTGCCCGCCAGCACCACGGGCACGGCGATGATCGGTATCAGTGTTGCGCGCCATTTTTGCAGGAAGATCAGGATCACGAGGAAGACCAGCACCACCGCCTCGGCCAATGTGTGATAGACCTTCTCGATGGACAGCTTGACAAAGGGCGAGGTGTCGTAGGCGTATTCGATCTCGACCCCATCGCGGAGCGAGGCGGTCAGCCCGTCCAGCGTGGCCCGCACCGCTGCAGCCGTGTCCACGGCATTGGCCCCCGTGGCGAGGTTCACGCCAAAGCCCGCAGCATTCACCCCGTTGAAGCGCGAGTTCGTGCCATAGCTTTCCTGCCCGATCTCGATCCGTGCCACATCGCCCAATGTCACCTGCGCGCCATCTTCGGCGGACTTCAGAAGGATGCCTTCGAACTCTTCGACCGAGGTCAGCTGGCTTTGTGCCGTGATCGTCGCGGTGAACTGTTGGCCTTCGATCACCGGCAAGTCGCCCAGGGACCCGACGGAGATCGTAGTGTTCTGGGCCGCGATGGCGCTTGTCACGTCTGCTGGCGTCAGCTGGTATTCATACAGGCTGAGGGGATCGAGCCAGACACGCAAGGCATAGCCTGAGCCAAAGACGTTGATGCCCCCGACCCCATCCGTGCGCTGCACCGGACCGGAGATCTGGTTGTCGAGGATGTCACCCAACTCGATCGTGGAGTAGCGCCCGTCCGGTGATACGATAGCGCCCACCATCAGGATCGAAGAGGTCGACCGCGAAACGGACACGCCGGAGGATTGCACCGCGTCCGGCAGGCGACCCTCGACCTGGCTGACCTGTGACTGCACGTTGTTCTGAGCGTCAATCGGGTCGATGCTTTCGTCAAAGGTCAGTGAAATCGACGAGCGTCCCTCGCGCGAGGTGCTTTCCATGTAAAGCACACCGTCGATGCCGGTCATGGCGTCTTCGATGACCGAGGTCACGGAATTCTCGACCGCTGTCGCAGTGGCACCCGAGTAGCTGGCCGAGACCCGCACCGTCGTCGGCGCAATGTCCGGGTATTGTGACACGGGCAACTGAGTGAAAGCGAAGAGCCCGGCGAGCATGGTCACGATGGCCAGCACCCAGGCGAAAACCGGGCGGTGAATGAAGAACTGTGCCATGGCTTACTGACCTACTGCCGGAGTCTCGGAGAGGTCCTCGACAACGCCCTGCGCGTTGATCGTCACCGGAACGGGACGGACTTCTGCACCGCCACGCAGGTTCGTCAGCCCGTCGACGATGACGGCCTGACCGGCCACCACGCCATCGGTGACGATCCAGGCATTCTGATAGGTCCCCGACGTGCTCAGGGTCACCTGACGGGCGACACCATCCTCGGCGACATAGACTGTCAACAATCCGTCCGACTGCCGTTCCGTAGCGCGCTGGGGGACCAATACGGCCCGCCGCTGGCCGATGGTGATCTGCACCCGCAGAAATTGGCCGGGCAGGATCATCCGGTCAGGGTTGTCGAACTGAAAGCGCATGTCCACCGCGCCGGTGGTGGTTGACACCTCCAGACCCGGGGTCACCAAGGCGCCCGTATCGGAATACGTCGCCCCGTTCTCCAGCGTCAGAACCGCCTCGAGGCGATCACCCGGCTGCAGGGCCCCGCTGCTCAACTGAGCCCGCACGCGCATGATCCGGGCCGAGCTTTCGGCCACATCGACGTAGATCGGGTCCGTCGCAGTGACAGTGGTCAGCGCATCGGCTTGGTTGGCCGTGACAATGGCCCCGATGGAGACCGCGCTGACGCCGACGATGCCGGCAATCGGGCTGCGGATCGTCACCCTGTCAAGATTCAACTGTGCCGTCTGAAGGTCTGCCTCGGCTGCGCTGAGCGTTGCCTGCGCCTGCGCCAGACTTGCCTGCGCCGTTTGCAGATCACCGGTTGTCACGCCGGTGCCCTCCAGTCGCGCATAACGGCTGACGGTGGCTTCGGCTGTACTGACGGCCACTTCGGCGCCGGTTTTCTGAGCCTGGGCTGCCGCAAGGGCTGCCTCGTAGGTGGCGGCCTCGAGCCGGAACAAGACGTCGCCCGCCTCGACGCGGCTGCCCGGCTCGTAGGCGATCTCTTCTATCATGCCGCCGACGCGTGGCCGGATATCTGTCTGCGCACTGGCGACCGCGCGACCCGGCAGGGTCACCGAAAATGGCACGCTGGCCTCTTCCAAGGTCACCACGCCGACCTCGGTCGGACCCGCCTGCCCCGGCATCGGCTGGGCCAGGGCCCCCGTTGCGACGGGCGAAGTGCAGAGGGAAACCAGTAAAATCTGGACAATCGTCATCAGGCGAACGGCGGGAAGCGGCATGGAAATCTCTTGGCTAGGGCGCGGCATGTATTTGATACATAACGCGCCCCTTGCCCGCTTCCGTCGCGCATCTCCGCACATGCTGCACCGCAGCGGCGCACAACGCGGCGTTGGCGCTCAATATTTTCGGATATATGCCTCGGAAACATACCCTTTGAGGCCGGGTGCCACATCCAGCGCCACCTTGCACCACTTCGTCGCCCCTGTGCGTTCGCAGTTCATCACCCGCACCACCGCCTTGTTGGGCAACCCCACGATGACCGTAAACCCGGTGCCCGGACCCGACCGCATCTTCAGCATGTCGTCCTCTTCGACGCCGAACACTTCGTACTTGTCCATCCAGGCGGCTGCCGGACCTGCAAGGATGATTCCCAAACAAGTTGCCATAAGCGCCGGAGTTCTAGCCTTGCGCATTGTTTTCTCCTGTCGTCTGCCTCAGTTCCAGCCTAGCGCGCTACGGGAGAGAAAGGAACGTTGGCAGTCACCTGACGTGGCGGGGCATCGCTCATTGGTGGCGGGCTGTCGGGCAGCCGGCAGGAATGAACGCCGTCGCGCTTGGCGGGTCAGTCCGGGAAAAACGCGGTCGGTGACTTCATCGCAGGCAGGGCGCGCATGTTTGCCAGCCAGTCCGCAAGGGCTGGCGTCGCGTCGACACCTGCCTCGGCCAACCATTGGCAGTAGCCCCATACGGCACAGTCACCGATGCCGGGCGTGTCGCCGTGCAGGAATGGCGCGTCTCGCTTCAGTCGGGCGAAGTTCGCGCAATCCGTATTGTATCGGTTGGTCAGCCACGTCACAACGTCCACTGGCAGGCCATCGCTTCCCGGTCGGCGGGCTTCCTTCAATTGCGGGAGACACATGCCGATCCGGTTGGCTTCCCACATGAGGATTTCGCGCCCGCGACGCCGGCCTTCGAAGGTGTCTCCGCCCAGAACTCCGAACTTTTGGGCGATCTCCATGAGGATTGCGCCACTCTGAAATATCGGAGCGCCGTCAAGAACCAGAACCGGCACTTCCGCAAATGGGCTGATGGCAAGGAATTCCGCGGGGCGCGTCTCCGGGGCGGCCCAAATGTCGATCCGGGTCACCCGGTGATCCAGTTCCGCCAATGACAGCGCCAGCGCGACCTTGCACGCGTGGCCGGAGTCGGGGTGTCCGTAAAGGTGGAGGGCCATATCTACTGTCCTGATTGCTCGCTCACAGGTTGCTCTGGTCGATCCCGACGTCAATCGCAAAATGTGAATCAGGTCGCGGAAACATGTCGAAACGCGTTAGAATCCGCATTCTATGCCGTACTATTGTGACCCAAAAACTCGAGGATGGTGTCGGCAATATGTGCCGCTGCGTCAGGCGCCATGTGGAAGTGATGGTCGCCGTCGATGTCCAGGCTGCGGTAGTCAGCCACCCGCTCCTCGGCCAGCCGGGCGGTGGCCAGAATTTTCGCGCGAGTGCTCTTGATCCCGTGGCGCGCCCAGACATTCAGGACCGGACAGCTTAAGGCTGCCAGAACGTCCTCGACGTCCTTTTGATCGAGTTTCACTGCCGAACTGGCGAACAGCCGCGGATCTCCGCGCAGGATGAAGCCATCGGATGTTTCCATCAGTGCTCTGTCCGCCAGACGTTCGGAAACCGCAGTCGCATTTCCCTGCGCCGCTCTGCGTTCCAGATATTCCTCGCGGCTGGCAAATGATCGTGGCGGTCGTGCCATCTGGCGCTTTGTCTGCGTAACAAAGGCGGACAGGGTTTCGACGATGGTGAGGTCGCTCGGTTCAGGCACCAGAGAATCAAGCGCCACCAGTGCGTTCACCCGATCGGGCTGTGCCGCCGCAAACAATGTCGCGATATTGGCCCCGCGCGAATGCCCCATCATAACGCAACGGTCCCAGCCAAGCAGCTCCAGTATGCTGGCAATCTGCGGGAGGTCGTCCCAAAGATTGTAACTGGCATGCGCGACCCGATGATCGCTCATGCCCTGCCCGCTCAGGTCGAGGGCGACGACATGGCAACCCGTCAGCAAGGGTGCGATCACGCCAAAGCTGTCGGCGTGATCCATCCAGCCGTGCAATGCCAGCACCGGACGTCCGTCCCTTGGGCCCCATGCGAGACCGCGATAGGTCAGACCGTCGACCTCCCACGCACAGGGGCTTGCAACCTGTATCACATCGCTCATCTGTCAGTCTTCGACCGGCTCCGGCTTGCGGCTGATCTTTTCCAACATCTCGGGTTCGATCAACTTTCCGACCAAGGGGTGCAGGCGCAGCTCACCGTCCTTTACCACTTGCTTGAAGTTGGCAAGCACCGACCCGGTCGTCTTGCGATCCGTCGACAGGATGTCGAGCAACCAGTTGATGTCACCGGAGTTCCATTCGTTCTGCTTGAGGCGGATTGGAAACGCGCCTCCCTTTATCTGCTCTCGGATCTTGGCATCGACCTCCTCGGACACGCTTGCCCAGATCGCCATTCCGGCAACGTCGGGCTGGACATCGCCCTCGGCCTTTCTGGAGTAGGCGATTGCGATGCGGTCATGGACCAGCGGATCAAGGACCAGATGCTGCAGATCCGCCAAGGTCTGGTGACGGTAACGCGGCAGCGCCATCATTGCCATGACAACGTGACCGTAGGTCTGGCGTACGTGGCTGCGCAGCTCATTCAGCTTGGCCAGAACGGCCGGGTCGATCTCTGGGGTTGCTGCATCCTGCGAGGTATCGGTCATGAAAAATCTCCTTGTGGAATGGAGAAACTATCAGGGGTAAAAACCCGCCACGCAATGCGAATATGCAAATTACCGGCCGAACCGGACCGCTTCGATCATGGCGCCGTGCGTCCGCCGTCTGTCCCGCCGGACAGGCGGACCCCGAATGCTTTTCGGCAAGCGTCATGCAATTTCCTGCCTACTGCATGTTTGGATTGCTTGCGTAAGTCGGTCGAGTGACAGCGGATTCCACAACACTGAAAATTGGACCGAGATCATCGCGGGCTGTTCAAGTAAGCCGAGTTTCATGTCTGGTCGCGCAGCAGCGCGCGGGCCTTGGCCTCGACCCTGCCCTCGGTATCGCAGTCGCCATGTTCGCTATTGGCCTTGTGGTACTGCTGTACCTGCCTCTCGATGGCTTCGAACCGGCCCTGCGCGGCGAAGATGGTCATGGCCTCGATGGTCGCGCTCTCGCTCGAAGGGTCCAGACGCAGCGCCGCCTGCGCGTGATCCAGCGCGGGGCGCAGCCGCCCGAGTTCACGCAGGACGCGCGCCATGTCGTGATGCAGCTTCACCGCCATGTCATGCAGCCAAACGCGCTTTGGCAGGCACCAGTCGTCGTATTCCGAGGTGACGTAGTCCAGCCCCACGTCCTCGAACAGGTCGCCGCGATAGAGCCGCTCGGCCCCTTCGTAGACGCGGATCGCGGCCTCCAGATCGCCGGACTTGAACAGGGACAACCCGCGACGGCACAGCTGCTCGAAGGCGCGGATGTCGATCCAGCTGCCGCGCGGGACATTCAGGCGGTAGGAGTCTCGGTCGCGCAGCACCGTATTCCCGCCCCCCAGCGTCTTGCGCAGCATCGACACGGCGTGACGCAGTCGGGCGCGCTTCACATCCTCGGACAGATTGTCAGGCCAGAGGAATTCGCACAGCTGGTCCGCGTGGCACCCCGTGTCGCCCCGCGACAGGAGATAGGCAAAGAGGGCGCGCGATTTCCGTGGCGCGGCACCGGGAAGGGTCCAGTCGATCTCGCGCCCGCCCGCCACGTAGACCTTAAGCGGCCCGAGACAGTGGATGTGCCAACGGTCCGCGCTGGCCTCGGCGGCGACGGCGCGGTGCTGCGACGGAACCCAGGCGGGGCTGGCCCCACGCGCCAGATCGGGGCGGCGAGACTGTTGAAAAGGCTGGTCCGCGAACTCCGGCACGACGCGCCCCAGCAGGAAGGACAGCTGTTCGTCCAGCGGCGCTTTGGCCAGCAGCCGGGGCGGCAGCCAGTGCGGATTGTCATGCACACCGGACGGCGCGACGAACACGCGGTGCGCGCGGAACACGGCAGCCAGCTGGTCCTCGACCAGCAGTTCGCGGTCGTACAGCGACAGGACCGGCAGGCCGTGCCGCTCGGCCGCCGTGTCGGCGATCGCGCCCCAACGCTCGATGGTCGCCCCGCCCCAAAGCGCGTTCATCGCCCAGCCCATGTCGACGATCAGGCAGTCGGCCTGCGGCTGTGCAGAAAGGGTCTGGGCAAGCTCGGCAAGGATCCGGTCCGTCGCGGCCTCCGGCGTCAGCGGAAGCGTGGCGACATGCGGCAAGCGGTCGGCGATGCCCGGCAACAGCGCCGGATCGGCGGTCATCAGCAGCGGCCGCGACCATGCGGCCAGCGCCTGCGTGGTGAACGCCGGGTCGGTCCGCGCATGAAACAGCGCGCCGTTCAGGACCGTCTCCATCCGCTGATGTCCCCTTGCTCTGTTGGCGCGGAACCCTGCCAAACAAAAACCAAACGCACAAGTCTAGCCTGAGTCGCATGGCCCCGCAGAGGGCCGTGGAAGGAGCCAGACCCCTGAGACCGCGCCACGCGAGGCGGGGGGATATCCGGCAATCTGAAATGCAAAAACGCCTGTCGGGCGAATGGGATAGCTGTGGCATGACGGCAGAGTTCGATTATGTGATCGTGGGCGCGGGATCGTCCGGTGCGGTCCTGGCGCATCGCCTGACCGAAGAACTGAAGACCCGCGTCTGCCTGCTCGAAGCCGGGGGCCGCGACAGCAGTCCGCTGGTGCATGTGCCCCTTGGCGTCGCCTTCCTGTCCAAGGACCCGCGCCACACATGGGGGCTCACCTCGACACCCCAGACGGCGCTGGACGGGCGGGTGGTCAGCATCCCGCGCGGGCGCGTGCTGGGCGGGTCCTCGGCGATCAACGGCATGATCTACATTCGCGGCCACCGCGCCGATTACGACGCCTGGGCGCAGGCCGGCTGCACCGGATGGGGGTACGACGATGTGCTGCCCTACTTTCGACGCTCCGAGGCAAACCAGCGCCCCGGCATCGATACAGCGGTTCATGGCACCGATGGGCCGTTGTGGGTCTCGGACCTTGGATCACCCAACGCGGCGGATCACGACTTTCTCGACGCTGCGGGACAGATGCAGTTGCGCCCCTGTCCGGACTTCAACACGCCCGAACCCGAGGGTGTGGGCATCTACCAGGTGACCCAGAAGGACGGGCGGCGCCATGCCACGGGGGCGGCCTTTCTCACGCCGATCCGCGAGCGCGCCAACCTGAGGGTCGTCACCGGGGCCGAGGTGTCCCGTGTCATCCTGGACGGCAAGCGGGCTGTGGGTGTGGCCTACACGCAGGACAGTCAGCCGCAGGAGGTGCGCGCGCGGGGCGAGGTTATTCTTAGCGCCGGGGCATTCGGGTCGCCCGACCTGCTGCTGCGCTCGGGCATCGGGCCAGGGGCGCAGGTCAGCGCCTTCACCGACCTGCATAACGACCTGCCCGGAGTCGGTGCAAACCTTCAGGATCACGTGGACGTCATGGTGATCTGTCGCAGCACCTCGCGCACGCCGTGGGGGGTGTCGGTCAGCGCCCTGCCCGCCCGTGCGCTGGACACGCTGAAATACCTCGTGGAGCGCAAGGGCATGTTCTCGTCCAACATGGTGGAGGCGGGTGGATTCGTCCGCAGCCAGCCGTCGGAGCCGCGCCCCGACCTGCAATTCCACTTCATACCGGCGCGCAAAAGCCACCTGGGCAGGATCGTTGAATACGGGCATGGCGTGTCGCTGCACACCTGCGTTCTGCGCCCCGACAGCCGAGGATCGGTGACGCGGAGGCGCCCGGATGGCGCGCCGGAGATCGACCTTGGCCTGCTGACGGCGGACACCGATATGGAGCGCCTGCTGCGCGGGGTGAAACTGGCGCGTGAGATCCTGCGCCAGCCGCCGCTGGCCCGCCATGGCCTGTCCGAGATCCTGCCCGGGGCGGCGGTCACCGATGACGACGGCCTGCGCGCCCATATCCGCGCGCAGGCCCGCACGGTCTATCACCCCGTGGGCACCTGCGCGATGGGCCGCGTCGTCGATGCGCGACTGCGGGTCCACGGGGTGCAGGGGCTGCGCGTGGTCGATGCCTCGATCATGCCGACGCTCGTCAGCGGCAACACCAACGCCCCCGCCATCATGATCGGTGAAAAGGCGGCCGACATGATCCGAGAGGACGCGCGAGGGACCGCATGAGCAATAAGCCAAATAAAAACCAAAGAACGGCGACCTACGCTGATTCTGCGCTTGGAGGAGCGCTGGTGGAGGAATTCGCGCGAACGTCAGCCGACAGCTTTACCGGGGAGCCAATGGTGGGACCCGACCCTTGGACCGTCGCCACGACGCATCGGACGAAACGTGATCCCGGCAGGGCCGTGGTCGCGGGACATACCAATAAAACCGGGAGGATACACATGACCAACAAGACTTTTGCCATCGTCTCGGCCCTTGCCGGGCTAACGCTGGCCGCCCCTGCCATGGCGCAGGAATGTGGTGCGAACACCGGTCAGGCCGCCTCGGGCGAGCCGATCATCGTGGGCGGCATCCACGGCAACGCCGCACCGGGCGATTTCTCGGCGGCGACGGATTCGGCGGCGGCCTATTTCGCCCGCGTGAACGCCAATGGCGGCATCCACGGGCGGCCCATCGACTACCGCGTCGAGAACGACCAGTGGAACCCCGAGGCCGCCGCGCAGGCCGCCGCCAAGCTGGTCAACGACACGGCATCGGTGGCGCTGGTCGGCAACGGGTCCTTCATCGAGATGGGCGTGAACGCCAAGACCTACGAGGACGCGGGCATCATGGTCATGGCCTCGGCCTGCGCAATCTCGGAATGCTTCGAGACGCCGAACATAGTGTCGACCAACCAAGGCCCCCTGCCCTCCAACCTTGGCGCGGTGATCTATGCCCGCGAGGAGCTGGGCGCGACGAATGTCGCCTGCATCGGCCTGAACATCCCCAACAACGGCATCTGGTCCTGCCAGGCCTCCATCGACTACATGAAGGCCAATGGCGGCGACGGGTCCATGGCGCTGCTGAACCCGGCCGCGCCGGACGTGAATTCGGTCCTGCTGGAGGCGATGTCCAGCGGTGCGGACACCATCCTCATCAACCAGCCCGCCGGTCTGGCGCTGGCGATCCTGAAGGCCGCCGAGGAGCAGGACCTGCGCGACGATTTCAACTGGATCGCGCCGACCCCGCTCTATGATCTGGCGATCCCCGACCAGCTGTCCGACTACTGGGACGGTCATGTCTATGTTTCGGCGGAACTCGCGCCCTTCAGCGTGAACGGCCCGGATGCGCAGAACTGGATCAAGGTCATGGACGGCTACGCCCGCGACGAAGACCCGCGCGACACCTTCAGCCAAGCGGGCTACCTGTCCGCCAAGTTCTTTACCGAGACCCTGCTGGAGATGGACCCCGCCGACGTGGATGACCGCGCCAAGGTCGCCGACGCGATCCGTGCCATCAAGGGCAAGGAAAGCGACCTGATGTGCGGGCCGTACTACGTGGGCGACGCGGATTTCCACATGCCGAACCACGCGGGCTACATCTTGAAGATCGTGGCCGAGGGCTACGAGATCGTGCGCGAGTGTTTCGAATACGACGCGCCGTATTTCGACAAGCACAAGGCGCTGGAAGCGGAAATGGGCCTGCGCTGAGGCGCAAGGCTGTGCCCGGCGGGGGTGACCTTGCCGCGCCTTTCCGTTTCAAGACAAAGGATTGAGATCGTGGCAGAGGCAGGTGTCGCCCGCGCGGGTATCCCCTGGGGCAAGCTGTTGAACGGGCTGATGGTCGCCGCGCTGGTGGTGGGCCTCGTGGTCTGGCTGGGCTGGGGCATGAAGTTTTCCATGGTGGGGCGGTTCCTTGTGGCCGGCTTGGCGGTCGGCTCGCTTTACGCCTTGGGGGGCATCGGCATGGTGGTGCTTTACCGTGCGACGGGGGTGCTGAACCTGTCGGCGGGGGCGGCTGGCGCAGCGGGGGCCATGACGGCCTGGCAACTGGGCGAATGGGGCGTCTGGCCGCCGCTGACCTGGCTGGTCTGCATCGCCCTCGCCACCGCGATCACCCTGTTCTACGGGCGCTTTATCGCTCCGGGGCTGGCCTGGCGCGATCCCGTGGTCAAGGCCGTGGCCACGCTGGGTTACGCGCTGATCGTGCTGGGGCTGGTGGCCTGGGCCTGGATCGACACGCCGCGCACGCTGTCGCTACCCACGGACGCCATGCGGTTCGAGGTGCTGGGCATGAAGGTTACCGCGACGCGGGCGCTGGTGCTGCTGACCTCGGTCGGGCTGGTGGTGGGCATCTGGCTGTACCTCGCGCGGACCACGGTCGGCTTGCAGATGCGCAGCCTTGCCAATGACCGCGAGCTGTCCGCCCTGATCGGCATTCCGATCCTGCGGGTCGAGACTATCGCTTGGGGCATCGCCGGTGTCATCGCGGGCTTTACCGGGCTGATGTTCGCGGACCTGATCCGGCTCGACGCCTCTGTCATCACCTTCATGGTCATCCCCTCCGCCGCCGCCGCGATCTGTGGCAGGCTGGAGAGCCGCGGCCTCGTGTTGCTGGGCGGGCTGGCCATCGGGGTGATCGAGTCCATGCTGACCTTCTCGCCGCTGCTCAAGGGTGTGCGGCCCATCGCACCCTTTGTCATCGCGGTGCTGGTGCTGCTGTGGAACCAGCGCGGCACGCAACTGACGTTTGGAGGCCGGGAATGACGGGGCTGTTCCGGGTGACGCCCTCGGGCGCTGCGGGGCTGGGGTTGGCGGCGCTGGCCTTTGTCTTTCTGCCGATGCTGGCGGGGCAACTGTGGCTGTCGGTCTTCATCTCGACGGGGTGCTTCGTGCTGGCGCTGGCGGGGGTGTCCTTCATGTACGCGCGCCTTGGCATGGTGAGCCTGACGCAGGTCGGCCTGATGGGCGTGGGCGGCTGGGTGATGCTGCGGCTGCATTACGCGTTCGGGTTGCCCTTCGAGGTGAACCTGATCCTTGCGGCGCTGGTGACCATGGCGTTCGGCTGGCTGCTGACCCTGCCCGCGCTGCGGATGCGCGGGCTGTACCTCGCCTTGGTGACGCTGATGGCCGCGGCGGGGATCGAGATCGTCTTTGCCACCTACCAGTTCCCCAACGGCGGAGAAGGTTTCTGGGGCGTGGCGATCGGGTCGACCACACCCATGCCGCGCCCGGTGCTGGCCGTCAGCCAGGAGGCCTACCTGCGCTACGTCATCCTTTGCGCCGTGCTGGGCTTCCTGCTGATCGAGGCGCATCGCCGCTTGGCACCCGGCCGTGCCTGGGCGCTGATCCGCCGGTCCGAGGCGGCGGCCATGGCGGCGGGCGTGAACGTGACCCTCTACAAGACATGGGCCTTCGGGATCTCGGGCCTGCTGGCGGGGGCCGCCGGGGCGCTTCTGGCCGGCAGCCTTGGGCTGCTGGACGATGGCACGTTCCGGGCGGGCGAAAGCGTTATGCTCTTTGCGCTCGCCGTGGTGGGCGGGTCGCGGTACTGGCTGGGCGCCGTGATCGGAGCCGCGCTCTACCGTATCCTCCCTGCCTTGCTGAACAACTGGGGCGTCGATGCCGACCTGTCCTTTGTCATCTTCGGCGCGGGGCTGCTGCATGCGGTCATCACCGCGCCGGACGGGATCGCCGGGCAGGTGATGGGGTTGTTCGGCAGCCTGCGCCGCAAACCCGCTGCGACTGCGGAACAGGAGGTGGGCGATGTTCGACGTATCTGACGTGACGGTCCGCTTTGGCGGCGTGGTCGCGCTGGACTCCGTGTCGGCGCAGTTCACTGCCCCGGTGAGCGGCATCATCGGGCCGAACGGCGCGGGCAAGACGACACTTATGAACGTGATCTCGGGGTTTGTGCGGCCTGTGGCGGGGCGCGTCGCGATGGAGGGGCAGGACCTGCTGCGCCTCGCGCCGCACCGCCGCGCCCGCTGGGGCCTGCGCCGGTCGTTCCAGAAGGAAGAGATCGCCGAGGACCTGACCGTCTGTGACAACGTTCTGGTGCAGCTGGATCACGCCCGGGGCCAGGGCCGGCCCGAGGCGTTGCGGATGCTCGACCTCGTCGGGCTGGCCGGGCGCGCCGACGAGTCTGCCGCGCGGCTGAACACCTTTGAACGGCGGCTGGCGGATATTGCTAAGTGCCTTGTCGGGCAGCCAAAGCTCATCATGTTCGACGAGCCCGGCGGCGGCCTGCCGATGGAGGAAACTGCCCTGCTTGGCGACCTGCTGCTGGCCATCCACGCCGAGACCGGCGCGCAGGTGCTGGTGATCGACCATGACGTCGAGCTGATCCGGCGCGTCTGCACAGACACGCTGGTGCTGGATTTCGGGCGGCGCATCGCCTTTGGCCCGACCGACGCGGTGCTGTCCGACCCAAAGGTCAAGGCCGCCTACCTTGGCACGGAGGAGGTCTGAATGGCTTTGGAACTCAAGGGATTGACGGTGCGCGACGGCTCGCGCGCGGTGGTGTCCGACGTGTCGCTGACGCTGCACCCCGGCACGGTGACGGCGGTGCTGGGCGCGAATGGCGCGGGCAAGTCGGAACTGGTGCTGGCGATGGCGGGCATGATGCCGGTGGCCGGTGGCGCGATGACGCTGGACGGCAAGGCGCTGACCGGGCTGGCGCCGAACGTGATCCGCGCGGCGGGCGTCGCGGCGGTGCCGGAGGGCCATCGCGTGCTGACCCGCCTCAGCGTGGACGACAACCTGCGCGCCGCCGGGTCGCTGCTGCGCGACCGGCTGGAGGACACCCTCGCCGATACCTACGCACTGTTCCCAGAACTGGCCGAGCGCAAAGGGCAACTGGCGGGCACCATGTCCGGTGGGCAACAGCAGATGGTCGCGCTGGCCCACGCATTGATGAGCCGACCGCGCTTTGTGTTGATCGACGAGATGTCGCTGGGCCTCGCGCCGCTGGTGGTCAAACGGCTGATGCGCTTTGTCGAGGCGCTGAAGGCGCGTGGCACCGGCATCCTGCTGATCGAGCAGTTCACCGACATGGCGCTGGGGGTGGCCGACGACGCGGTCGTGCTGCGCGGCGGGCGGATGCGGTATTCGGGCCGCGCGGAGACGCTGCTGCGCAACCGCATCCTTCTGGACGAGGCCTATTTCGGTATCGACGCCGCTCAGGACCGCGCACATGTCGGAGCGTGAGGCGATGCCCCTGCCCTTTGACGGGAAGGTCGCACTGGTGACCGGCGCGGGCTCTGGCATCGGGGCCGAGACAGCGCGCCTGCTGGGCGCCCGGGGGGCCCGTGTCATGGTCACCGACATCGACGGACAGGCGGCGGGCAATGTGGCAGCGGCGATTGCCAACGCCGGATGCCGGGCCGAGGCCTGTGTGCTGGATGTGACGGATTTCGACGCCGTGGCGGCAACGGTCGCGCGGGCGCGCGCGCTGTTCGGCGGGCTGGATCTGGCGGTGAACAACGCGGGCGTGGCCACACCGCATTTCGCACTCGCCGACCTGCCGCACGGGGAATGGCACAGGCAGATCGGCGTGAACCTGACCGGGGTGTTCAACTGCATGAAGGCCGAGATTCCGGCGATGCTGGAACGCGGCGGGGGAAGCGTGGTGAATGTGTCGTCGATTTTCGGCCGCGTGGGGTCCGGGCAACGCGCGGGCTATGTCGCGGCGAAACACGGTGTCATCGGACTGACCAAAGCGGCTGCACTGGACTACGCCGAACAACGCATCCGCGTAAACGCCGTAGCACCGGGCTATGTCGAGACGCCCTTGTTGTCGGAACGCACGCCCGAGCAGCTGGCCGCGCTTGCGCAGCGACACCCTGTGAATCGCCTTGGCTTGGCTCATGAAGTGGCGGAGGCCGTGCTTTTCCTTCTCAGCGACGCGGCGCTGTTCATGACCGGCAGCGTCGTCGACGTTGATGGCGGTTATACCGCTCGCTAGACGCGTCGGCAGTACAAGTATTCTGAAAACAGTGGAGGTTGGGTCCATTTCTCAAACGTAAGGCATTTAAATTCAGCGGGTTATGCCGTAATTCTCCACCGTTGGTTGAAGTGCCTGGATCGGGACGCGGGGGTGGTTTGATCGGGTGATCCGGCCTTGGACCCTCGCCTTTCAGCTGATTTCGAGACGGAAGTGTGATGAACAAACCTTGAATTGGCCTGTGGAAAACACTTGCACGAATCCGGGAGGGCGGGCAATAGTCTCGAAAAATAGCGCGGTAGATCATAAAAACCGCGACCACGTATAAAGCGGCAGTGACGGCGGGCACATGGTACATATGGAACAGGACCTTGATCTTGCGATCGGGCATTTTGCGGAACTGCTCGCGGCCAACCTGCACGCGCAAAGAGCAGCACATTTTCCGCCCAATGCCCAGAAAGTGATGCGCAGCTTGTCATCGGGCGAAGCGGCGGACCTGCTCGGCATCGACGACACCTATCTTCGGAAACTGCACCGCGAAGGCAAGATCCCCGAGGTCGACACCACGGCGGGAAACCACAGACGCTATACGCTGGACGACATCTGGGAAATCCGCGAGGCCCTGCAATCGCGCACAAATCGGGGTACGAGCTATGTGCCAGGGCGGCGCGATGGCGACGCTCTTCAGGTCGTCTCCGTGGTGAACTTCAAAGGTGGCTCGGGCAAGACGACAACGTCGGCTCATCTGGCGCAGAGGCTGGCGCTCAAGGGTTACCGGGTGCTGGCCATCGACCTCGACCCGCAGGCGTCGATGTCGGCCTTGCACGGCATCCAGCCCGAGATTGACCTGATGGAAGGCGGCACGCTGTATGACGTGGTGCGCTATGACGAGCCGGCGTCGATCAAAGATGTCATCCGAAAAACCTATATTCGGGGGCTGGACCTGATCCCGGGAAACCTCGAATTGATGGAATTCGAGCACGAGACCCCGGCAGCCATCCAGAACGGCGGCGCGCGGTCGTTCTTCAGCCGGGTGCGCGATGCGCTGGATGAGGTTGACGGCGACTACGACGTCGTGGTGATCGACTGCCCGCCGCAGCTGGGATTCCTGACAATGTCGGCGCTGTCGGCCTCGACCGGGGTGCTGGTGACGGTTCATCCGCAAATGCTGGATCTCATGTCCATGTCGCAGTTCCTGCGCATGACCTCGGACCTGCTGGGGGTAATCCGCGATGCGGGCGCCAACCTGCGCTATGAGTGGCTGAAGTTTCTGCCTACACGTTACAAGGTCGGTGATGCGCCCCAAACGGAGATGATTACCTTTATCCGCTCCCTGTTCGGGCGGTCGGTGCTGACCAATCAAATGGTGGAATCTACTGCCATTGCAGATGCCGGTCTGACGAAGCAGACCCTTTATGAAGTGGACCGCAAGGATTTCACCCGCACCACATATGACCGCGCTGTCGAGGCGATGAACGCGGTCAACGACGAAATATCCCAACTGATCCAGACCACTTGGGGGCGTTGATGGCACGCAAGGCGAAACTGAACCCGGCCCTGAGCACTTTGTACAACGCGCCGGATGTACGCGAAAACAGGCGCTTGCGCGGTGGCATTGCAGAGGTCGACCCTTCGGAGATAGACACTGATGGGCGGCTGGAGGACCGGCTTGCACTCGAAGTCGAGGATCTGAAACAGTCGATCGAGAAGAACGGCCAGCGGGTGCCGATCCTGTTGCGGCCTGTCGGGGAGCGATATGCCCTGATTTATGGGCGGCGGCGTCTGGAGGCATGTCGACAACTGGGTCTGAAGGTCCGGGCCATCGTAACCGACTTGGACGACGGCCAATCCCTGCGGGATCAGTTGATAGAGAACCAGGCACGGCGCGATTTGTCCTTCATCGAGCGTGCCTTGGTGGCGGCAGCCCTGCTCGACGGCGATCATTTGGCCGGTAACGAACGCACCAACAGGGGCGTGGCCGACATTCTGAACCTTACGGAAGCGGGCGTTTCCCAGATGTTGAGCGTCGTCCGCGTGGTCGGGCAGCCGCTGATCCAGGCAATCGGCGCAGCGCCCGGCATCGGGCGGCCACGCTGGGAAGAGTTGAAACGGGCCGTGGCGAATGGTCAGGCGGACGATCTGTTGGATGCGGCCGCGCAAGTGGATACCCTAGGATTGTCCGGCTCCGAAGCTTCGGACACAGTTTTCCTGGCCGTATTGGGCGTGGCGCAGGAACGCAGCGGCGGCGATACTGCCTCCCCTGCCCCACCGCGCGAAAAGAGGCCTGACGCACGACAGGTCATTAAAGGCGTCGGCACCGCGCAGGTAAAGACCTCCGCCAAGCGATTGACGCTGGACCTACGCGCCGAAGACAAGAACTTCATCGGTTGGTTGGAGGCCAATGCCCCTGCCCTGCTGAGTGAACTGCACGGGCGCTGGACGCGCTCTTTGGAAGAAACCACGACAGAAAGGGAGCACTGAAGGGCACGAAAGACCACGGCCAAAAGAAAAGGTCCCGGAAGTTACCCTCCGAGACCCTTCTGTTAGAAAGCTGACGCTCGCCAACCTGTTTTTGCACCTCCGGTTATAGCGAGCACCTGCTTTCCTCACAAGCTTAATCTGCTTGTGGGGCCTGTTCATTTGCGCCTGCGTGACCGGTATCATGCATTACAGACCTGTTTCGACCTTTGCGGGCGCCATGCGCCTGTCGGATTTTTGCGCGCTGTCGCAGGAGGTTCCCTCCCCTGCCCCGCTGGTGCCTGTCAGCAAGTGGCTTATCCTGCGGGAACTGAGCAAGTCTCGGCAAGTCTTTGACCTCGGCGAACGCGCCTTGTCCGTGTTGCAGGCGCTTCTGAGCTTTCACCCCGAGGACGACCTGATCCCCGGCAAGGCGTTGATCGTTTTTCCGTCCAACAAGGCCATATGCGAGCGGCTGCACGGGATGGCGTGCTCCACTATGCGGCGGCATCTGGCGGCATTGATCCGAAGCGGTTTCCTACGGCGACAGGACAGCCCGAACGGAAAGCGCTACGCCCGACCCACTGTCGGGGAGACCGTGGCTTTCGGATTCGACCTGTCGCCTTTGTTGGCGAGATGGAGCGAAATCACCGACGCCGCTCAGGCTGTGCGCCGTGAGGAGGCAGAGGCACGGGATCTACGAGAAGCGATTTCGTTGATGCGACGCGATCTGTTGGCCGCGCTGACCTGCGCTGAAAACATTGAGGAGGATGTGACGGATTGGGGGGAAGTCTCAGACGTCCTGATGTTGACCGCGCGTGCGTTGAAGCGCCGCAACGATCTGGCAGCTCTTAACGCAATCCGTGAGCAAGTCGTCTCCGCCATGGAACTGGCGCGGCGCTTGTTGTTGGAGATGGCTGATATGAGCACCAGTGAGTCCCGAAATGAGCAGCACCTTCAGAATTCAGACAAAGACCTAAATTGCTCTGAAGAAGCAGTAGCGGCGCCTTCAATCACCAGAGAGAAATTCAATGGAGACAGTGTCCCGGAGAAACCGGAAGCGCTTGTTTACCCGTTACATGTGATTTTGGCCGCCTGCCCCCAAATCAAGTCATTCAGCAATGACGAGATAAGGTGCTATCGGGATCTGGTAGATGTAGCCTCACACCTGGCACCGGCACTTGGTTTGTCTTCGGAGGTTTGGGCCAATGCCCAACGCGCATTGGGTCGGGAACAAGCGGCTATCGTTTTGGCCGCCATGCTTGAAAGGTTTGATGTGATCCGCTCGCCAGGCGCTTACCTTCGCGTCTTGGTACGCAAGGCTGTGCTTGGGCAGTTCACCAGCGGCCCCATGATCGCCGCGCTGTTGAGGTCATAAGATCTTTGAACGGCAGCGCTTGTCGGTAGGCACTCAATGCGGGCAGAAATCAGACTTAACAGCTGTTAAACTCATCTGAGAAAGAAAAAACCGTGCAGACGACGGCAGCGCTTACCAGTCTGCAGAGCCATGAAGCCAATAGGTGAATATGCTCACCACCGGAACCCGTCGAACGGCGCTGCGTCCACTTCACTCAAGATCAAGTCGTCCAGAGCAGGAAAACCGACACCACAGCCAAGGCTGCCAGACCATAGGGCATGTTCCACCGCAGACCCACTTTTGCTGGGTCCTCGTCGATCATCCGCGCTGAAAGTCGAACAGAGGCGGAGAAGGGCGTTACATTGACCACAATGGACCATGTGGCCACCATGGCAACGGCAACAGAGACCGGGTTGATCGCCAGTCCGGACAACTGGGGCAGGGTGCCTGCAAGGATCGTAACCGAGATGATCGGACTGACCCCAACGATGGACAGGGCAAAGGCCAGCCACATGGCGAGTACCAGGACCATCCCGCCCGACAACCCTGCCAATGTAACGATTTGCCCCAAAGCGTCGGTGTCGATGAGCGGCAGGACCAATACGCCAAGAAAGGCGGAGCACGCGAACAAACCAATCTCTGATCGCATTGACGGAAGGTTCGGCAGCATCTCGCCTGAAAGCTCCATAAGGCTTTTGCGAAAGGCGAAGGCGACGCCATGATCGGGCTTCTGGATGACGAGCCAGCCCAGTGAGATCCAGGGTATGATCAGCAAAAGTGACTGTATCAGGCTGACTCCGACCAAACGGGACACCAAAAACGCCAGAGAGGGCACCAACGCAACGATGCCCAGAAGTGGCAGCAGGCCCAGTAACGACGGCGTTTCCGGCAAGCCTGGCAGCGCGCGACGGGGAAAGCTGAATCGGTCGATCCCCCAGCCCAGTAGAAGGATCATGGCGGCCAGCGGTGCTGAATGTATGGCGATTTGCAGATAGTTCACGGCTGGAATAGCCGCGGTGATGAGCGCCATGGTCACGGTGATCGGCGACCACATGGGCAGCGATGAGAACCCTCGCAGCATTGCCAGCGTCATGCGGCGCCGCCGTATTCCTGCAATGCGCCGCGCCTCGGCATCAGCACCACCTTCAGTGCCTTTGGCGATCATCGTTCCAAGCAGGCCAAGCGTCGAAAAGTTCAAGAGTATGCCGAAGAACGACGCCCCGAATGTCAGCACCAGGTAACGACGCCCAGGGGGCTGATAAACGAGGATTGCACCCGAACGCATAATCAAGGGCGACCGAGCAGCTGCGAATTGCAGGAACGCCAGAGAGGTGAGGAAGAAGGCGAAGAAGGCGGCCCGGTCTACCGCTCGCCCCGCCAGCGCAAGATCGAAATTGCCCTGAGACAATTCCCACATTGGCAGTGCGATACAAAGCGTCGCCAAGATCAGTGCAACCTTGGACATGCCACGCGCTTCGAGGACGATAAAGCCCACCAGCCCGATGGCTTCCATGATGCGAAGGGGGACCGCATCGGCGAAGATTTCGCCGACCGCGCCAACACAGGCCAACAGGAGGAAACTGGCGGACAGCACTCAGATAAAGTTGAAGCGCAAAGGTTCCTTATTGGCGAACCGGGTGACAGCGTCCTGGTTGTAGCGGCTGGCCAGAAGAATTGCCTGAGCCTGCATTTCCAGCGAGAGAAGCGTTTCCGCATCGGTGTCCAAGGACCGGCTCAGGATGTCCTTTGTAAGGGAAAATGCAGAGCGAGAGCCCTGTTCCATCTGACGCGCCATATCCTGTGCGCGCGTCAATAGCTGTTCATGAGGCACGATCTCCAGTGCGAGACCTATGCGCAAGGCTTCTTCGGCCTCGACAGTACGTCCAGTGTACATCAATTCGCGGGCCCGTTGCAGTCCGACCGCGCGGGGCAGGGCGTGGAACAAGCCCACATCCGGAACTAGTCCCACCTTGCAGAAGGCGCAGGAAAACTTGGCCCGCTCGGTGATCAGGACGAGGTCGCAAGCCAGCGCCATGGCCAGACCAGCCCCTGCTGCGGGGCCATCCACTGCCGCGATGACCGGCACCGGCAGGTTGCGTAGCACGCGTAGCCAGCCGTGGGTATGCCGCATCCGGTCGAGGTAATCCTCGGCGCCGTCATATTCGCCAGTGGCATGTTCACGCGCCATTGCCTTGAGGTCGCCACCACCGCTGAAGACGCCTCCCGATCCAGTCAGGATCACTGCCGTCAAGTTTCGGTCACCCTCGAGACCGCGCAGGGTTTCGTCCAAGGCGAGCTTCAGCTCGGCATTCAGCGGGTTGCGCTGTTGCGGCCTGGTCATCTCGATAAGGGCTATGCCGCCGTCTCGGGTCAGGCGCAGAGCCTCGGTTCTCTCGGTCAAGGCGGTTCTCCCCATCTCGCCGCGCCTTTCGCCTTGGGGGCCGCGCGTGTTGAATTTCAAAATTACAGAAGATGTATTTATCTTGCTTATAGTAAGCAAGATAAATAAAATCTGACGCCTAGGATTGCCGCCGGAGGCGGAAACTTGATTGCTGCTGCGGTAAACAGTGAGGGGGGAGAGATGGTCAAGAACGGATCGCAGGACGCCGCCGACCGAAGTGGTCCCATCTTTCAGGATATCGCCCGGTTTCGCGGCATCGTATTTGACAGCCTTTTGCGCCCGCATGACATCACCATGTCGCAAGGATTGGCCATCATGCATCTCATCGCCGAGAACGGATTGAGGCAGGCCGATCTCGCGGAGCGCTTGGACATTGCTACCGTGACCACATCGAAGTTGATCGACCGCCTGGAGGCGCGAGGTTTCGTCACTCGTCAGGCAGACCCTGACGACCGTCGCAGCAAACGCCTTTTCCCCACGGAAAAGGCCTGCGCCCTGTTCAAAACCATCGCCAGCACTCAGAGCCGGGTTGATACGATTGCCAACGCGGGCGTCGATCCGGCAGAACTGGAAGTCGCACTGAAGGTGCTGAACCAGATGCGCGCGAACCTTAAACGTAGCATCACGTAGGGCCAGTCTACAGACGAGACGACATTTCCCGCCGCAAAAAAGGAAGCATTATGGCTCGGCCGCTAACTTCGGGAAGCTGTCTGCACCGACAGATTTTCTTTGAGAAGGGGCGCCGATCCATCGTGCTGGACATGATGTACCCCAATGCCCTGGCCCGCCTTGCGCCGGACTCTGCACGTGTGCGCTACCGGAAATTGGTCTTTGCACATTGGCGTGCGCAAACTTGGGTTCTTGCACACCACCGGTTCGGGGATTGCGATGCTTGCGAAAGGCCCATGATTGAGCCGCTCTCTTGCGTCGCTGCGCGGCTCATGATGACATTTCTACCAAGGGCGTGACGGTTTGACGGCGCTATACGCAAGGAAAGGACCACAATGGGTCTCCCCGATGTCATGAAGCGCATGCGTCTGCCGCTGGTCGGCAGCCCCATGTTCATTGTCTCGACACCCGAACTGGTGATTGCCCAGTGCAAGGCCGGCATCGTTGGGTCGTTTCCTGCGCTCAATGCGCGCGAGAAGGACGGCCAGTCGTTGGATATGTGGCTGACGCGGATCGGCGATGAACTGGATCGCCACAATCAGGCGAACCCCGACCAGCCTGCCGCGCCCTATGCCGTGAACCATATTGTGCACAAGTCGAACCAACAGCTGGAAAAGCACATCGAGATCTGCATGCAACACAAGGTGCCGATCTGGATCACGTCGCTCGGCGCCCGACCGGACGTGAACGAGGCCGCGCATTCCTGCGGTGGTGTGGTGTTCCACGACGTGATCCACAATACCTTTGCCAAGAAGGCCATCGAAAAGGGTGCCGACGGCCTGATCGCCGTGGCCGCCGGGGCTGGTGGCCACGCGGGCGCCCAGTCACCGCTGGCCCTGATCCGCGAGATCCGCAATTGGTTCGACGGGCCGCTGTTGCTGTCCGGTGCCATCTCGGAGGGGGACTCGCTGCTTGCCGCTCTCGCCATGGGCGCCGATGGCGGCTATGCCGGATCGGCCTTCATCGCCACCGAGGAGGCCAATGCTGTCGCCCGATACAAGCAAATGGTGACGGAATGCAGCGCAGAGGACATCCTGTATTCCAACGCCTTCACCGGTGTGCATGGCAACTATCTGAAGCCGTCCATCGTCGCGGCTGGCCTCGATCCAATGAACCTCGACGTTTCCGATCCGTCGAGGATGAGCTTTTCGGAGGACCGCGAGAAGCACCGCCCGAAGAAATGGTCCGAGATCTGGGGAGCAGGGCAGGGCATCGGCGCGGTGCGCGAGATCACCAGCGTGGAACGACGTGTCGCGCAGCTGGAAGCGGAGTTCCGCGCTGCCAAGCAACGTCTCGATGCGCAGGTGGCAGGGGTGAATTGGGGCGCGTGAAGAAGGACGATTGAAGAAATCGGAGAGGTCATGTCACAGCACTCCCGCTATGCCGTCTACTACATGCCGCGCCCCAGTGCGCTGGCAACCTTCGGCGCCCAATGGCTGGGTTGGGATGCGCAAGCGGCCCGCGAGTGCGTCCAGCCCGAAATCGAAGGGATGGCGGACTTAACGCGTGGTCCGCAAAAATACGGCTTTCACGGCACACTGAAAGCGCCGTTCCGGCTTGCGGCCGGTTGTTCTGTCGAGGGGTTGCGAGAGGCGGTGGCGTCACTAGCGGCCTGCACGGCGGGGGCCAGAAGCGAGGGGCTGACCCTGACGCAGTTGGGGCGGTGGTTTGCGTTGACGCCCACCGGGGAGGGGGACGATATTGCGCGGGTCGCCGCGACCTGCGTAACCGCGTTGGACGGATTCCGCGCCCTTCCTACCGAGGCCGAGATGGCAAAGAGACGTAAGGGCGTGTTGAACGCCGCGCAGGAGGCCCATCTGCAACGCTGGGGCTATCCTTACGTGCTGGACCAGTTCCGTTTTCACCTGACGTTGACCGGCAGCGCTGCCAGGGCTCGGGCCGGCGCGATTGAGGCGGCGATCCGTGCGCATCTGCCGGACCTTCCCACGCCCTTCTTGGTCGAGGACATTTGCCTGTGCGGGGAACGTGCGGACGGGCGGTTCGAACTGCTGGAGCGGTTTGCCCTGACCGGCTGAGGGCCAGCTTTGTCACGGAATTGTTGTACGAATCTGTTTGATAAAGCGGAGGAACTGCCGCGCCGGAGCATCGGCGGGTTTCGCAACGTCCGGGGGGACGCCATGCTGGGACTTCTTTACGCACTGGCCGGGTTGGCCGCTTTTATGACGCTGCTGCTGCTCGTTGAGCGGCTGGTCTGCTGGGGCGTGCGCCTGTCTGGCGCGTTGCTGCCCGATGATATATGCGGGCCGGAGGGCTGGCTGATCGACACCGACCGCCAGTGTGGCGTGTTCGACCGGGTAGCGCGTGGCTGAGAGCACAGGGTCCGCAGTGCAGGGACTGCGCTATGCCGTGGCCTTCTCGTTCACGTGCTGCGTCCATCGGACACCGTATGCGATAAACGCGTCTTTCATGGGGTCAAAGGGCAGCTCTGCCTCGGGGCTCTTCAGCGCTGCGCCGCGCCAGAGCTGGGCCGCGCCTTGGCTGGTGCCCGTCGCGCTCCGCGAGGTCGAGACCGCACATCCAGTAGCCGCGACACGCATCCGCAAATAGGGGCGGTTCGCGGCAAAGGGACCTTCGACAATAATCCGGCCTTGGTGGCCGATGCCGCTCAGGCAGACCTCGGTCACAAGCGCGAGGTACAGGGCGAGCGCAGCGTAGCGCTCGGGGCTGCCTGCAGCCGGTTCCGTACCGATCCAGCGCGCCTGCCGCCCGCGAAACGGGCCGGAGCCCGGTTCAACGGCTGGGAGCAGCATTGGGCCATCCACCAACACCGCGCGCAGGATTTCTTCTGACACCTCGGTGGAGCGATCACCCGCGATCAGGTCGTGTTCTCGGCCTCCCAAGAAGCGTGCGGAGGACACAGGCTGGCCAAGGGCATTGACGTTGATCAGCATGTCGCGCGCGGGGTCGGGCGCCACGGGCTGGCCGCCGATTGCCATGGCGATGACCCATGTCCCGGTCGACACCAAGGAGTAGGGTGGCCTGTTGCCAAGGACATGCGGCAACAGCGAGGCGTTGGAATGGTGGATGCCACACAGAACGGGTGTCTCGGGACGCAAGCCGGTGCGCGCGGCGATGGCCGGCAGGATCGGGCCGATCACCTCACCGGGCCTGCGCGCGGGTGCGATGCGATCAGTGATCCCCAGCCGCTCGACCAGCGCAGAGAACCGGCCTTCGTGCGGGTTCCACAGGTCTGTGTGGCACCCCAGAGAGGTCATGTCCGTCGCGGCCACCCCGGTCAGGCGATGCCCCCAGTATTGCGGATAGGTGACGATGGTCGCGGTGCGGTCCAGAAGCGTCGGATCATTGCGGAATAGCCAGTACAACTGCGCCCCGAGGTTCAGGCCCATGGCAAGTCGGGGCGAGCGGGTCTGGTCAAACGTGGGACGCAGGGCGTCGTAGTCCTGCGCAACCCCGTCCGGGCCGTCGTGTTCATAGTCCAGGATAGGGGTTGCCAGGCCGCCGTCGGTTCCCAGAAGTGCCGCGCAGGCTCCGTGCGCGGTCACCGAAATCCCGTCGATTCCGTATGCCGCGTGGAACTTTGTCAGAGCATCCAGCAAGAATTCCCAGATCTGCTCGGTGTCGAAATGAGGATAGGGTGGCGCGGTCAGGACGTGGTTGGGCCTTATCCTGACCGCGATCTCGGACAGGTCGGACAGCGCGACCAGCGCCAGTTTAGCGTCGGTCTTGCCGATGTCGATGACAGCCACGTGCCCGGTGGTGTTTGTCATGGCAGGTGAAACACCGCTTCCAGAGGAACAGCCACAGGTTCGTTGTCGGGGTGGGTGTCCATGATGTCCGCCATATGCGCCCACCAGCGTTGCATGATCTCTGTCGCAGGCAGGGTGTCCATGCTTTGATCGTCGGTACGCCAGAGCACGCCGAACAGGATGCCCGTCTCGCGGTCGAGGTGGATGGAGTAGTCCGAGATCCCAACGCCTTTCAGCAGCGCCTCCAATTCGGGCCAGATTTCGTCGTGGCGTTTGCGGTATTCGGCTTCGCAGCCGGGGTTGAGCCGCATCCTGAAGGCATGTTTTTGCATCAATGTCTCCACAGGGACCAGAGGCGGGGCAGGGCGATGACCCCGATCAGCAGTGCGCCGATGACGATGGACATGACGATCCCCGGGACGTTCAGAAGGCCCAGACCAAAGGTCACCAGTCCCATCACGAAGGCGGCGATCACCACGCCGGGGATGGATCCCGATCCGCCGAGGATGTTTACGCCGCCCAGCACCACCATGGTGACGACTTCCAGCTCCCAACCTACTGCGACGGAGGGGCGGGTCGAGCCCAGACGCGAGGTCAGGCAGATCGCAGCTACGCCGGCCATGAGCCCGGTCAGAAGAAACAGGATGAACTTCATACGCGCTACCCGGATACCCGAGAACAGTGCGGCGGTTGGATTGTTTCCGATAGCATAGACCGCCCGGCCAAAGTTGGTCTTGTGCAGGAGAACGCCGTAGATCACCCACATCGTCGCAAAAAGCACGAGTTCGAAGGAGATCACCCAGAACACGTAGCCCTGCCCGAAGAACGCGAAGTCCGAAGGGTAGCCCTTGCAGACTTGGTCACCGAGGATGATGTAGCTGATTCCGCGAAAAAGGCTCATGGTGCCGATGGTCACGACGATGGATGGCAAGCCCATGACAGTGACCAGCACCGCGTTGAACGCTCCGCAGGCCAGCCCCGTGGCCAGCCCGATCAGCACCAGAGTAGTGGTGCCCGCGCCCAGTTGAACGGCGGCACCCATGGCGGTAGAGGCCAAGGCGATGATCGCGGCGACGCTCAGGTCGATTTCGCCGGCGATGATGAGCAGTGCCATGGCGAAGGCGATCATCGCTTTCTCGGTAAAATTGAAGGTCGCGTCCGACAGATTCCAGGCATTCAGGAAGTAAGGCGAGGCAAAGCTGCTGGCGATGAAGATCGCCACGGCGACCAGAGGCAGCAGGCTTTCCCAGCTTTTCAGCCGCGCCTCCATCGGGGACCGCAGGCGGTCGGGGATGGTCCTTGTGATGTCGGTCATGCCGCGTGCTCCGCCGATTTGAGGATGATCCGGCCCTTGGTGCGCGAGGCACGGGCGTTGACGGCTACTGCGATGATGATCGCAGCACCGGAGATTGCGAGCTGCCAGAAGGGCGAGATGTTGACCACCGGCAGGGCGTTCTTGATGACACCGAGGAACAGTGCGCCCAACACGGCCCCGCCGACGGTGCCGATGCCGCCCGCGATGGAGATGCCGCCGATCACGCAGGCCGCGACCACGTCCAGTTCGAACCCGCCGGCGATGTCCACATAGGCCACGGCATAGCGCGAGACCCAGAGGTAACCCGTAAGCCCGGCAAGCGCCCCCGAGATGGTGAAGGCCCAGAATTGCGTGCGCCCAACTTCCAGGCCAGTGTAGGTCGCCGCGTGCGGGTTGCCTCCCACCGCGTAGAAGGCTCGGCCCAGCGTCGTCCGGGTCAATACGACGGAAAAGGCGATGACCGTCAGGATGGCCACCCAACTAAGGGTCGGCAGGCCGAGGATTTCGGCGCGCGGAAAGGCCTTGAAAGCGTTGCTCATCTCGTGGCTGTTCACCCACTTGCCGTCCGAGATCAGGAAGATGATACCCCGAAAGATGGTCATGGTGCCCAGTGTCACCACGATAGGCGGAATGGTCCGCTTCCAAACCAGCAGGCCATTGAGCATCCCCATCAGCGTGCCGAGGGAAATGGCCACGAGCAGGATCACGGCGACCGGGACGCCGGGGTAAGCCACGTTGATCATCGCGGTGACCATGCCAGTCAGCGCGAGGTTCGCAGCGACCGAAAGGTCGATGCACTTGGTCAGGATCACGATCATCTGGCCAATGGCCAGCAGGATCAGGGGCGAGGTGTCGTTGAATACGTCTGCGAGGTTCGAGGGGGCGACGAAGCTGGGAAAACGCGTGGCGACCAGCGCCAGCAGCACGGCGATTGCCCCCGACAAGAGGACCTCGCGAGAGGAGGTAAGGCGGTGAAACATGGGCTTACCTCAGATGCCGGCGGCGTGGCGGACAAGGGTTTCGGGAGTCATGTCCGGGCCCGACAGTTCGGCGGCGATCCGCCCCTCGCGCATGACGATGACGCGGTCGGACATACCCAGCACCTCGGGTATTTCCGAGCTGACCATGATGACCGCCAAGCCCTGCGCGGCGAGTTCAGCCATGAAACTATGGACGGCGGCCTTAGAAGCGATGTCGATGCCCTTGGTCGGTTCGTCTAGGACGATGACCTTGGGTTGGATCGCCAGCCACTTTGCTATGACAACCTTCTGCTGGTTGCCGCCGGAGAGGCCGCCCACGGCGGTGTCAAGCGAAGCAGCGCGCAGGTCGAGCCGCTCGACATACTCCCGCGCCAGCGCGAATTCCTTGGACATCCGCAGGAACCCGTTGCGCGATGTCCGCCTGAGCGAGGGCAGGGTGACGTTCTGGAATATCGGCAAGGCGGTGATGGCGCCCTGCCTGCCCCGATCCTCGGGGACATAGACGATGCCGCGCGCTATGGCCTCTGCCGGAGAGCGGATCACGCAGACGTTGCCATCAACCTTCGTCGCGCCTTTTGAGGGTGTTGTGATGCCGAACAGCGCCTGCATGAACTCGGATCGTCCGGCGCCGACCAGCCCGTAGAAGCCAAGGATCTCGCCGCGCCGGAGGGTAAAACCTATGTCGGCGAATTCGGTCGGGTGGTCGTAGCCCGCCACCTGCAAGACCTCGTCACCGGGTCGGCTATCGCGTTTCGGGAAAACCTGCGAGACATCGCGTCCCACCATCATCCGAACCAGCGCTGCCTCGTCGATCTCCGAGATCAGGCCGTCGGCGATGAACTGACCGTCCCGGAAAACGGTGTAGCGGTCGGCGATACGAAAGATCTCGTCGAACTTGTGGCTGATAAACAGGATTGCCTTGCCCTGCGCCTTCAGCTGGTCGACCAACGCATAAAGCTCTTCGATCTCCTTGTGGGACAGGGCGGCGGTAGGTTCATCCATGATGACCACACGCGCATCAACGGAAAGCGCGCGGGCAACGGCCACAAGGTGCTTGGAGGCAATGCCCAGGTCACGGAGCCGGGCGTCGGGGTCCAGATCGGCGCCGATATCCTCGAGAATGTCCCGCGCCTTCATCCGCATTGTGGCCCAGTCGATCAATCCGAAGCGTCCGCGCGGCGCATGGCCGAGAAAAATGTTCTCTGCCACGGTCAACTCGTCGAACAGCAAGGTTTCCTGATGGATCGCTGTAACCCCGGCGTGGGCCGCGTCCTGCGCCGTGCCGAAGCGTGTCTCGACTCCATCCACCAGGATCGCGCCGGCGTCGGGCTGATAGATGCCCGTCAGGGTCGTCACCACGGTGGACTTGCCCGCACCGTTCTCGCCCACCAGAGCTGTCACCTGCCCGGGATACAGACGCAAAGAGACCTCATCCAGCGCCTTCACACCGGGAAAGGCCTTGGTGATGCCCTCAAGGGCCAGCACCGGGGTCATTATCGATTCCACAGTCGTCTCGCTCTGGCTTTGCATGAACATGGCTGCTCCGTCAGAAGGCGCTCCGGTGCCCCTGTTTCGTCTTGGTAGAAACACTGCTGGGGGGCGGGGGTCTCACGACCCCCGAAATGCGCGCGGCCCGCCAGGTCGCGCGCGGATCGCCCCGGCGGAGCCGAGGCGAAATTGTTCAGAAGATCGACTTGAAATCGTCGATGTTCGAGCTGTCGTAAACGAAGGGATCCGCCATGGCGCCCGAGTTCGTGTCGTCCAGCGTGACTTCGCCCATGCGGCCCATGGGGATCGATGCGCCCGGCTCGGCCTTGGCTCCACCCTTCGACAGCTCGTAGGCGATCATGGTCGCGGCATAGCCCAGGTCGATGGGGTTCCAGATGGCAAAGGACTTTGACGCGCCGCTCTCGATGGCAGGCCGAGGCCGGTCAAGTTGATCTCGCCCGCCTTGCCCGCATCCTGCACCGCCTGCGCGGCAGCCACGATGCCCACCGAGGTCGGCGCGATAATCGCGCTGAGGTCGGGGTAGGACTGCATGAGACCCTGCGCCTCGCGGTAGGATTTGTCGGCGAGGTCGTCGCCGTAGACAGTACCCACAACCTCGATGCCCGGGTAATCGCCCATGACCTTGTTCATCTCGTCGATCCAGATGTTCTGGTTTGTCGCCGTGGCCGAGGCCGACAGCACCGCGACCTTTCCGCCTTCGGGCAGGTGATCGGCGGCGAGCTTGATGATCATGTTGCCAATCAGTGCGTTGGAAGAGGGGTTGAGGTGCATCGAGCGGCCTTCGGGCGCAACGCCGGAATCCGACGAGATTACGGTGATGCCGCGGCTCTGCGCCTTTTGCAGCGCCGGGACCAGCGCGTCCGGGTCGTTGGCGGAAATAGCGATGGCGTCAACGCCCTGCGCAATCAATGCGTTTATGACCTCGATCTGGCCTTCGGCGGTGGTGTCGGTCGGGCCGGTGTAGATGATCTAGACATTGCCCAATTCGGCCGCGGCTTCCTCCGCACCCTTGGCGGCGGCCTCGAAGAAGCCGATCCCCAACGCCTTGACGACCAGTGCGATGCGCACAAGTTCTTCGGCCATGGCAGTGTTGCCCATAAGGCTTGCGGCAAGGCTGACGCCTGCGAGAAGTTTGGTAAAGTTCCTGCGGATCATGGTTTCCTCCCTGAGATCACGATGTGCGTTCGAACGGGTTCAGCCCGCCTGTTCTTGCTGCGACGCACCGGATTGCGCGACGATCAGCGTTACGTCCGCCGCTTCGAGCATGGCTGCTGCCTTGTCGGAGATCCCCTCGTCGGTGATCACTGTGTCGATGCGGTTCAGCGGACAGAGCACCAAGCTGGACCGGTTTGCGAACTTCGAGCTGTCGACCAGGACCACCAGTTCGTCGGCCTGACCGATGAGTTTCTGTTCAGCTTGTATCAGCAGCGGGTCGGCCTCCATCAGGCCGATGGGTCCCAGGCCCTGCGCCCCCATGAACATGCGACGCGCGTAAAAATTGCGGGTCACGTCGTTGTCGAAGGGCGACAGGATGATGTTCTGCTCGCGGTAGATTACGCCCCCTGAAAGCATCACGGTGTTCTTCGAATGCTTCAACAGGTGTTCCGCGATGGGAAAGGAGTTGGTGAAGACCTGGCATCGGCGCGACGCCAGGGGGTGCACCATCTGGAAGGTGGTCGTTCCGCCGTTGATGATAATGGAACCGCCGTCTTCGCATAGGCTCGACGCCGCGCGGGCAATGGCCTGTTTCTCGCGGCTGTGCATGGTCTCGGAAACGGCGAAGGGGCGGCCTGCGAGTCCCACGAACTGTGGCGTTGCGATGGCCTCGGCGCCGCCACGGACACGGCGCAGCTTCTTCTGAGCGTCGAGGGCGGCGATGTCACGTCGGATGGTGGCCTCGGATGCCTGGGTCAGGTTGCACAGGTCGACGACTGTCACCACCGGGCGATCCTGAACTGCGGACAAAATGATCCTGTGGCGTTCTTTCTCGTGCATGAGGCCCTCCCTTGGCTGCGCAGAGCACTCCGGTCAGTTTCCCGCCAAGGATTGAGCACGGGCGCACTGTGCCCAACGGGAGGACGTCATGTTGAACACCACCGAGAAAGCTTCGGAAAAACAATTGCTTGAAAACCGCTGGGACGAAGCTGCGGTGCAGGGTATGAGCGAGTCGGAATTGCTGCTCTACCGTTCCAATATCCTTGGCTCGGACAAGCGCGTCACGAACTACGGTGGCGGCAATACATCCGCCAAGCTGATGGAGACCGATCCGCTGACCGGAGCGCAGGTCGAAGTCCTCTGGGTGAAGGGATCCGGGGGCGACATCGGGTCGATGAAGCTGGACGGATTCTCGACCCTCTACATGGACAAGCTGCGCGCGCTGAAGGGTTTGTACCGTGGCGTGGCCTTTGAGGACGAGATGGTCGGCTACCTGCCGCATTGCACTTTCCGCCTGAACCCGCGCGCTGCGTCGAGCAATTCGCCCGCACTGACGCAAGAAATCTTTGGCGACGAGATCGGCTGGCTACCGTGGAAGCGTCCTGGGTTCGAGCTGGGTCTGTGGCTTGAAAAGTTTTGTCTTGAGAACCCGGAGGCCGAGGGTGTCGTGCTCGAAAGCCACGGGCTGTTTACTTGGGGCGATACGGCGAAGGCCTGCTACGACCAGACCATCGAGGTCATCAACACGGCGACGGCTTGGCTCTTGGAGCGGATGGAGGGCGTGCCGGCCTTCGGCGGCGCGGTCCATCAGAGCCTGGGAGCGGCCGAGCGCCAGGCGATTGCCGCGCGCCTGATGCCCGCGATCCGGGGTTTCGTGTCCGGCAACCAGCACATGATCGGCCACTTCAATGATTCAGACACGGTGCTGCAATTCGTCAACGCACGGGACATGCGCCCGCTGGCTGCACTGGGAACCTCCTGCCCGGACCATTTCCTGCGCACGAAGATCCGCCCGCTGGTCGTCGACTTCGATCCGGCGGAGGGTAACATTGACGAGGTTCTGGATAGTCTTCCGACGCAGATCGCTGCTTACCGCGATGACTACGCTGCCTACTACGATCGCTGCAAACACGACGACAGCCCGGCACTGCGCGACCCGAACGCGGTGGTCTACCTCGTGCCCGGTGTCGGAATGATCACCTTTGCCAAGGACAAGGCGACGGCGCGGATTTCCGGTGAGTTCTACGTCAATGCGATCAACGTGATGCGCGGCGCTTCGGCGGTGAGTGAATATACCGGCCTGCCCGAGCAAGAAGCATTCGACATCGAGTACTGGCTTCTGGAAGAAGCCAAGTTGCAACGCATGCCCAAGCCGAAATCGCTGGCGGGCCGCGTCGCGCTGTTTACTGGCGGGGCAGGGGGCATCGGAGCAGCGACGGCTCAACGCTACCTGGAGGAAGGGGCTTGTGTGGTTCTGGCCGATGTCTCCGAAAACGGACTGAGTGCCACCGAGGCGCAGCTTTCGCGTACACATGGCAAGGACGTGGTGCGAACTGTGCTGATGAATGTCACGGATGAGACTGCCGTGGCCAACGCCTATGCAAATGCGGCGGTAGAGTTCGGTGGCGTGGACATCCTGGTCTCGAATGCCGGGATCGCGTCTTCGGCGCCGGTCGAGGAGACCTCGCTGGCGCTGTGGAACAAGAATATGGACATTCTCAGTACGGGTTATTTCCTCGTGTCCCGGGAGGCGTTCAAGGTGATGCGTGTGCAGGGCATGGGCGGATCCATCGTCTTTGTCGCTTCGAAAAATGGTCTTGCGGCCTCGCCCAATGCCTCGGCTTATTGCACGGCGAAGGCGTCTGAAATCCTCCTCGCGCGCTGTCTGGAGCTGGAAGGGGCCGAGGCTGGCATTCGCGTGAATGTCGTGAACCCGGACGCGGTGTTGCGCGGTTCGAAGATCTGGGAAGGCGAATGGCTGGACCAGCGCGCCTCGACCTATGGCACCGACAAGGAGGGACTGGAAGAGATGTATCGCCAGCGCTCGATGCTGAAGCGGTCGGTGCTGCCCGAGGATATTGCAGAGGCAGCGTATTTCTTTGCCTCGGATCGGTCTGCGAAGTCGACGGGCAATATCTTCAACGTGGACGCGGGCAACGTGCAGGCGTTCACGCGCTGAGGAATGGGGTGGGGGTAAACCCACCCGAAGGCCATAGGCAGGTCCCGTCACCTGCATGCCAACGAGCGGCAGGGTAGATGTGCGACCCGCCGCTCCGGGGAGGAAGACCACATGAGTTATGACAGTGCCAAGGCTCAATTCGCCGATTGGGGTGTGGACACCGAGGCCGCCATCGCGCGGTTGAAGACAATTCCGATCTCGATGCATTGCTGGCAAGGTGACGACGTGCGCGGCTTCGAGGAGGCCAGCGGTACATCGGGCGGGGGCATCCAGGCCACGGGCAACCATCCGGGCCGTGCTCGCACGCCGGACGAGCTGCGCGCCGATCTGGATTTCGCTTATTCCATGATTCCCGGCCAGCACCGGCTGAACCTGGATGCCATCTACATGGACACGGACGAGACTCCGGGCCGCGACGAGATCGAGTTCCGTCACTTCGCGCCTTGGGTGGACTGGGCGCGGGAAGAGGGCATCGGGCTGGACTTCAACCCGACATTCTTTGCCCATGCCAAAGCGGACGACAACCTGACGCTGGCGCACCCGGATAAGGGCATCCGCGACTTCTGGATCGAGCACGGCAAGCGCTGCCGCGAGATCGCGGCGCAGATGGGGGCGGCGCAGGGATCGGCCTGCATCAACAACATCTGGGTGCCGGACGGCTACAAGGACACGCCGGTGGACCGCATGGCAGCGCGTCGGCGGCTGCTAGACTCGCTGGACGAGATGCTGGCCACCCCGCTGGACCGGGCGCAGATACTGGACGCCGTGGAATCCAAGCTGTTCGGCATCGGGGTAGAGGCCTGTACCGTCGGCAGCCACGAGTTCTACCTGGGCTATGCGATCCGAAAAGGAACACTTCTGTGCCTTGACATGGGGCATTTCCACCCGACCGAGAACATCGCGGACAAGCTGTCGGCCTGCGCCTTGTCCTTGGACGAGTTGCTGCTGCACGTCTCGCGCCCGATGCGCTGGGACAGCGACCATGTGATCCTGCTGAATGACGACATCCAGTCCATGGCAAACGAATTGGTGAGCGCCGACTTGCTGGGACGGACGCACATCGGGCTGGATTTCTTTGACGCCACGATCAGCCGTACCGCCGCTTGGGTCATTGGCACGCGCAATATGCAAAAAGCTCTTCTGCGCGCGCTGCTGATGCCGTTGGACCGTTTGCGTCTCGCCGAGGATGGGCTGGATTTCAGCACGCGCTTCATGATGACGGAAGAGGCGAAGGACTTGCCATATGGCGCGGTCTGGTAAGAGGCGTGTGCGCGTTTGGCTGTGCCGTCGGGACGGGCGCTGATTGCAGAACTGGATCGGTATCAGGCATCCGTAGAAGCGCGCGGCTGATCGCGGCATCCGGATCAAGATGGACCACGACCTTGAAAGGGGTCGTGGTTTTTTCGTTCGTGGCCCGGCGACGGTTTCGAGCGGGTTGTGTCAGAGGCCCTCTGAAATTCAGCGCAAAACTTTATGCGCTTCCTCTTCGCAGACTGCGCAATCCATGGCAGAGTAGGCCATGCGCGAGTGAGGACTGCTTTTTACGACAGACTATTTGACACAAAGAATTCATGGGGAGGAGAGACCATGAACCTGAGACCGGACCCGACTTTTCACGCGACCCCGAAGCTGGCGATGGAGGCGCCCGCCGAGACGCTGGCCTTCACCTTGATGTTGTCGCCGGATGGATCGCAACCCGACGGGGTGGCCATTGTCGATGTGGACCCGAATTCAAAGTCTTACGGCGAGATCGTGCATCAGGTCATCATGCCGAACAAGGGAGACGAGTTTCACCACTTTGGCTGGAACGCCTGTTCATCCTCGCTGTCACCGCTGTCCGGCCATGCTTTCCTGGAACGGCGCTATCTCATCATCCCCGGCATCCGGTCCTCGCGCATCTACGTCATCGACGTCAAAGAGCCGCTGAAGGCGAAGATCCACAAGATCATCGAACCTGAGGAGGTCTTTGCCAGGACCGGCTATTCCCGCCCCCACACAATCCATTGCGGTCCCGAGGGCATCTACGTCAGCACGCTGGGCGGCGGCGGTGCGGACGGGACCGACGGCCCTCCGGGCATCTTCATCATGGATTGCGAGACCTTCGAGATCCTTGGCCGCTACGAGATGGACCGGGGCAAGCAGGACAAGCACTATGATTTCTGGTGGAACCTGCCGCGCGATTACATGGTGTCGTCGGAATGGGGCCTGCCACCGCAGTTCGAGAACGGCATCGTCGCCGAGGACCTTTTGTCGAACAAATACGGCCACAGCATCCACTTCTGGAAGCTGCGCGAACGCAAGAACGTGCAGACCATCGACCTCGGCGAAAATCACCAGATGGCGCTGGAAATCCGCCCTGCGCATGATCCGTCAAAGGACTACGGGTTCTGCGGCGTCGTGGTGGACACAACCAACCTCCAAGGCGCGATTTTCACCTGGTGGCAGAAGGACGACGGCACCTTCGAGGCGAAGAAGACCATCACCATCGACCCGCGCCCCGAAGACCCGGAGAACCTGCCGCCGCTGCTTCAGGGCTTTGGCGCGGTGCCGCCGCTGGTGACGGATATCGACCTCAGTCTCGATGACAGGTTCCTCTACGTTGCCTGCTGGGGTCTGGGCGAGATGCACCAGTACGACGTCAGCGACCCGATGAACCCGGTGCTGGCCGGCAAGGTCGAACTGGGCGGCATCGCGCGCGGCACGGCGCATCCATCGGGCAAGCCCTTTGCCTACGGCCCGCAGATGGTCGAGATCAGCCGCGACGGCAAGCGCGTCTACTGGACCAACTCGCTCTATTCGACATGGGACGACCAGTTCTATCCCGGTGCCGAAGGCGGACAGATGGTCATGGCCCATGTGGGTGAGAACGGCGGACTGACGCTGGCCGAGGACTTCTACGTCGAATTCCCCAAGGGCTACCGCAGCCACCAGATCCGGCTTGAAGGCGGCGACTGTTCCACGGACAGCTTCTGCTATCCGTCTGTCTGACGATGTTTGACACGACCACCGCAACGGCCCTCTGGGGGGCCGTTGTCGTCTCGGGGCTGTATCACGGCGCGAACCCAGGCATGGGCTGGCCGCTGGCCGTGTCAGCGGCGCTGATGGACCGTAAAGGACGCAGCCTGTGGCGGGCACTTGCGGCGCTGGCAGGCGGTCACCTGCTGGCCATGGCGGCGATCCTTTTTCCCTTTGGTGCCCTTGTGTTTCTTGTTCGCTGGCAGGAGGCGATTCAGATCGGCGCGGCCAGCCTTGTCATCGCGATGGGGCTGTACCTGCTGGTGAACCGTCGCCATCCGCGGTTCCTCGCCCGCGTTCCGCCGACAAGGCTGGCGCTGTGGTCTTTTCTGGCTGCCATGGCGCATGGGGCAGGGTTGATGCTGGTGCCTATCTACCTCGGGATCTGCGATGCCATGGATGAAAACGCGGCGGGCGTGCTGATGGCAGGCCGGCCCGGTGCGGCGGTTCTCGTGGCGCTCGTTCATACGGTGGCGATGTTTGCCGCAGGCGCGGGTTTTGCCTTTACGGTCTATCGTTGGTTCGGGTTGAAGGCGCTGTCACGCAGCTGGTTCAACCTTGACGCAATCTGGGCGCTGAGCCTGGTACTGATTGGAAGCGTCTCGCTGGTCTCAGTCATTGGATGAAGATGGTTCGGTTAGAGGTCAGGCATGTCTCCCACGGGTTCAAAGCAGCGCACCTTGCCTGAGGAGTTCGCGACGCAGGGCGCCGATGTCGTCCGAACGCATGGTGGCCCTGACGCCTGCCGCCTGTCCCGTGGCAAAGGCAGTGCCCATGACCCGGGCCGATGCATAAGCCGCCGCATCCGCGCCAAGGGTCCGTCCACCGAGCCATAGGTTATCCAGTCCCGCAACCGACAGGGCGCCAAGACTGATTCCGTAGACGCCGTCACCGCCGATCGCACGATACTCGGTGTGTCCCGGGCCGTGATGGATTTCCATGGGCCATGCGCCGAGAGCGACAGTATCGTCGGGGCGTATCGCTTGTGCCAGCGAGCTTTGAAGCAAGGGGGTGCGCGTTGCCACATGGCGGGTTTCGCGGATGCCGATCTTTGGGCCGGTTGCCACGACGTAGGCATTTTCAAATCCGGTCAGCCCGGCGCGCAGAGCCCGGGTTGCGTGCCAGGCAGCGGCGCGCCCGTCAGCTTCGGCCTGAGCCAGATCCGTGCCGTCCAGGCCGTTTGTCACAACGTCGATCGACAGCCACCAGAGGTCGGCGCTGCCCGGCAGAGTGGTGAGAAAGCCTCCATCCGCGCGGATTTCAGCCCTGCCGAAGCGGTGTTGAATACCCTTGAGGGCTGCCGCGCGGGAGGGATTGTCCAACGCGGCTCCGGGCAGGACACCTCCAAGACGGACCGGGTAGGAGGCCGGCTGAACGTGGTCGGTAGCGTGAAGCGGGCAAAGGGCGGCACCTGCAAGGAACGCCAGAACGGCGTCTCCCGTGGTGTCTATGCAGGCATCGGCAGAGACCTCCCGCAGACCGCGGGGGTCGCACAGGCGCAGCGACTCGATCCGGCCGTGGTGTGTCTCGACACCCACCACCTGTGTGTGCAGGGCGAGTGTTGCTTTGCTGTCTGCGACGGTGCGATCCAGCGCGATCTTTGTCGCCTCGGGGTTCAAGCGGATGTTCCAATTCCCGGTCCCCGAGTAATAGGGGGCCACGTCGACCCCAAGCTGGTGCAGATGGTCCAGGGCCTGGCGGCCTGCGCCGGCCACCACGGCCTGCGGCACCTTGGCCGGACGTTGCGGAAAGAAGCCGCACCAAGCCAAAACCTGACTGAGGGTGGCTGCGCCACCCAGAAACCCTTGGGCTTCGACCAGCAGGACCCGGGCGCCGGTTTGCGCCGCACCAACGGCGGCGGCCACGCCGGCGCTGCCGCCCCCGGCGACGACGACGTCGTAATGTTCAGTCATCAGAAGGCTCCTTGACCGGTGTGAGGTCGGGGTAAAGTGCTACGGCGCGAACCAGCGCGTCGCCAAAGGCCTGAACGAAGCGCGAGCCCGGACGCTCGCCGTTCCAATAGAGGCGCGCGATGAATTCCGGAGCATTTTCGAGCGGGCGCGTGACAAGCCCGTCGGGCAGGTTTCCCGCCAAGGTGAAGCTGTCGAGCAGCGCGACGCCGACTCCCTGATATGCCAGTGAAATGCCGGCATCGGCGAAACGGATGAAGGCGACCTCGCGTGGGAGTGTCGGCGCATCGGCGAGAAAGGTGCTGATGGCTGCGAAATGCGGCCCGTCATGTTCAAAGCTGATGAGGTCAACCCCGGCGAGGTCACTGGCGCGGAGCATGTCCAGCGTCGCGAGCGGATGATCGGCGCTGAAGGCCGCGACGAGTGGCGCACGGGCGATCACTCGGCTGACCAGCAGGGGATGATCTAGCAGCGCCAGCGAAACGAGGCATTCGCCCTTGCCACCCAGAAGGTAGTCCACATGTTGCATCCGCGGCAGCGCGTCCAGGAACACTTTGAGTTCGGGCTGGCGCGTCTTCATCAGCCGGATGGCATGGGACACCAGCTGGCGGCCGACGCTTTGGGTATGAGCAAAGCGGAACAGGCTGGTCTGCCCTTCGATGACATGCGCGATGGAGTCTGTAAGGGCGCGCATCTGGGCGATGATCGGATCGACTTCTCCGAACAGGCGGCGGGCCTCCTCACTGGGCAACAGCCGTTTGCGGTGACGGTGAAACAGCGGCAGGCCAAGCTGATCCTCCAGCCGCTGCAGGCTGCGGCTGAGCGAAGGTTGCGATACATTCAGCAGGCGCGAGGCCGCGTTGACCGACCCGGTTGTCATAATGGCGTGAAAGATTTCCAACTGGCGGAACACCAACCCGGAACTTTCCGTTCGGCCCAGTCCGCCGGTCTGGTTTACCTCTTCCACGGCATCAAACGCTTTTGCATCCAGTGCAGCAAACCCGTCAGGGTTACGCCGAGGATCATGACGACGACGAGTCCCGCGTACATCTTTTCGGGCACCAGAACTTCCCAGTAATAGAAGGTCATGTAGCCGACGCCCTGCTTCGCGCGCAGGAACTCGACCGAGATGATGACGATCATCGCGGTCCCCAGCGCGATGCGAAGACCGGCAAAGATGACCGGCATCGCTCCCGGCAGGACTATGTGGCGCAACATTTGCAGCGGGCTGGCGCCGTAGTTGCGTCCGGCCATCAGGAAAACCGGGTCGATGTTGCGCACACCGGTCATTGTGTTGATCGTCATCAGGATAAAGACCGACAGGGCGACCACGACGATCTTCGGCCCTTCTCCGAACGGGTCGGTGAACATCAGCATCACGACAGGAAAGATGGCGATCTTTGGCAGGACGTAGATGGCTGCCAGTGTGGTATCCAGCATCAGACGGACGGTTTGGTTCAGGCCCATCACGACCCCCAGAAGAATGCCTGGGATGGCCCCCAACAGGAAACCGGCGAAGACGCGGCCAAGGGTTGCCAGCAGATGGCTTTCGGACAGCAGCGTGCCCACGGCGGGAAGACCGCCACTGGCGTATTCCTGCGGGATCAACCAGGGTCGGCCCAGCAGGCTGGTCCCTGAGAAACGGTCGTAGGTGACACTGACGTCCCACAGCGCTTTGCCGATTGCCGAGGGTGGCGGAAACCAGATTGGCGAGATCAGTTCTAGCGCCCCGGCCAGTTCCCAGACACAAAGGAGCAGAACCGGGAACCCCAATGCCAGCGTGCGCTCGTAGGTCTTGCGCGCCCGGACGGGTACATGGCGCCCAATGCGCTCGCAGATCAGGATCAGTAGGACAAAACTGATGGCGATGGCAGGCCATGCCCAGTCGTACCAGAGACCCGAGAGCGCGAGAACGCCGTGCAACGCAACGGCCCCCATCAAAAACGCGAGGATGGCGCGCAGGTCTTGGGTCATTGCTGCACCTCCATCGCGCGCGTTACCTCTGCGCTGAGCCGATCCCAGATCGCGGCGCGATACTCGGCGAAGGCAGGCAGGTTCATCGTGTCGATACTGCGTGGCCGTGGGAGGTCAATTTTATAGATTTCGAGGATGCGGCCCGGCTGCGCGCTCATCAGCACCACGCGGTCGCCCAGAAGCACCGCTTCGTCCAGCGAATGCGTGATGTAGACCACGGTCTTGCGCGTCTCTTCCCAAATGCGCAGCAGTTCCTCCTGCAAGACAACGCGCGTCTGTGCGTCAAGCGCGCCCAGCGGTTCGTCCATCAGCAGGACTTCGGGGTCATTGGCCAGCGCGCGGACGATGCTGACACGCTGCTTCATCCCGCCTGAAATCTGATGTGGGTAGTGTTCGGCGAATTTCGCCAGTCCGACGCGGTCAAGCCAGCTGCGGGCGATTTCGAGCCGGTCCTGTTCCGGGACGCCGCGCATCTGGAGACCAAAAGCCACGTTTTGGATCACGGTTTTCCAGGGAAAGATTGCGTATTCCTGAAAGACCACGCTGTTGAGCGGCTTCTTGGGATCGATGCCGGGGCGGATGGCCAGATGCCCGCCAGAGATATCTTCAAGACCTGCGAGCATCCGCAGAAAGGTGGATTTGCCACAGCCCGAGGGGCCGACGATGGCCAGAAACTCGCCCTCGGCCACGTCGAGCGAGAAATCGTCCACGGCGGTCATCCGCCCCGACGTTGTCTGGTAGACCTTCGTCACTTTGCGTGCGGAAATCTTCGGGTCGGGGTCAGAAGCCACGTCCGTTCAGCCTTCGTAAGAGAGTCGTGTCTGCAAAGGTTCGGGGGCGCAGATCCGCGCCCCCCTTCAAGGCTTATTTGCCCAGAGCCTTGCGTGCGGCCTGGGTGAAACGCTCATCGACGACGTGCGACAGGTCGAGCGGATCGGTGTATTCGGTACGGCCGTTCTCGCGGTGGGTCTTCTCGATATCGGCGAGACCGTCCACGGGGATCGTCATTTCGGGATCATAAATTACCGGGCTGCCGGTGCGCAGGGCCTCTTCGGTCGAGTTGGTGAAGCTCAGGTACGCTTCCATGTTCTCGGGTGCGAGGTACTCATCGCCCTGCATCAATGCAGCGGCCTCGGTCAGGGCCAGCACGAAACGCTCAGCTACTTCGGGACGGTCGTTCACCAGTTTGCCCGAGCCGACAAACGCAACGGTCATCAGGCTAGGAGTCAGGTCGGTTTCCAACACGGTGGCATGACCGGCACCGATAATCTGATCGGCAAAGGGTGAGCCGGCGATGGCCGCGTCAACTGAACCGTTCTCGAAGGCCAGTGGCATGTCCGGGTTGGCGATGTTCATCGGCTCGACGTCGCGGATGGTCAGCGTGCCGCGCTCCAGCGCCTTGGCCAGCAGGTATTCACCGCCCGAGCCGGGACCGCCCGCGACTGCGACACGGCGACCGTTCAGATCGGCCACGGATTTTACCGTGCCGTCATCGGCCAGCGTCTTGTGCACCAGTAGTTTCGTCGGGCTGTTCTCCATCGGCTCCAGAGCGCCGGGCGCAATGACACGGATGTCCAGACCCTTGTTCCAGCCCGACCACAGCGAGGTGACGATTGCGATGCCACCCACGTCCACCGAACCTTGTGTCAGGAAGGCAATCGCCTCCGTGCCGGACTTCACCCTTTCAAGGTCGACATTGAGGCCGTATTTGTCGAACAGTCCCCGCTGTTCGGCCACATACATCGTGGCGAATTTCATGATGGGCACGTAGGCGACCTTGACGTCCTGTGGCGGATCGAGCGGGGCCAAGGCCGTGTCCTGTGCCTGCGCGAGGCTGGCGGTCAGTCCGGCCAGCATCAGGACGCCGCCTCGTGCGAGGCTTTTGAAGGTGTTCAGCATTGTCTCTCTCCCGTTGTCGCCGCCCCTCTTCTCGGGGCGGTCGTCGTCTGTCCCTGTTGTCTTGTCCCCATTCAGCGAATTTGTACGCTTCTTCGGGATTTCGAGCCCTGACCCGGGTTTCGTATCAGTGGCAGGGCACAACGCATACGCCCAATCGGCGGAGATGTCATGCCTGAAGGGCATGAACAGCCCCCTAATGCACTGCCGCGATGCGTCGTGCCTTGCGGTCTTTGTGGATGGAAGAGGCGGTGTAGAGGATTAGCCCGAACCAGATCATCGGCAGGGCGATCATGTGGGCCTGCGTGACCACCTGTCCAAAGGCCCAGACTGCGACGACGAACTGAATGGTTGGGTTGACGTATTGCAGCACTCCGATGGTGGAATAAGACACCCGGCGCGCCGCGTAGGAGAACATCATCAGCGGTACGGCTGTGACGAGCCCGCCCGAAATCAGTATCAGCGATGTTGCCCAGTCCTGACCGAAGACACCGCCGGGACGTCCCGTGAAGTCTGTCCAGCCGAGAAAGTGCACACCCAGCAGCCAGATCAACGAAAGCGGACCAACAACAGCCACTTCGGCAGTGACGGAAAGGATCGGGCCCGCGGTCACGCCGCGTTTGAACGCGCCGTAGATGGCAAAGAATGCCGCCAGCGCGAGCGACAGCCAAGGCGTCACGCCAAGTCCGAGGGTCAGGATCACCACTGCGCATGCGGCGAAGGCGACGGCCAGCCATTGTAATGGCGTAAGGCGTTCGCGGAACAAGGCAAAGCCCAGCGTCACCGCCATCAGAGGAAAGATGTAGTAGCCGATGCTGGCCTCCATCACCTTGCCGATCTGCACGGCGTAGATGAAAAAGAACCAGTTGCCCGAGATCGCCAGCGCCGCGCCGATAATGCGCCAACGGGTTGCGCGGTCGGCAAAGACGTCGCGCAACTGCCCAAGGCGGCCTTGCAAGGCCAGCACACCTGCAAAGATGAACAGCGACCAGAAGGTGCGATGGGCAAAGACCTCCAGCGGTGGAACATGGTCGAGAAGCCTCCAGTACAGCGGGAACAGGCCCCACAGCAGGTTGGCCGCAAGTACGGCGAGAAGGCCTTTGATCGGTTCATTCATGTCGATTGGTTGCGCCCTTGTGCCGGAGAACGCAAGCGCTTGCTTTGCAACTGCGGATGATTGGTTGCTGCCGTCCGGCCCGGCGGAGGAGTCCTCTCGTCAACGGCTTCGACAGGACGTTGGGTTTCGCCGATGAGAACAGGGCAGGACGACATCTTTCGGGGTCTTTCCTGCATAGAGACCCGTGTACACCGGGGAACCTCCATCATGCCCCGGAGGCTCATTATCCTTTCCCAACGCGATGCAAATCGGTGTAATCACGGTGATGCCTCGGGCCATACAACCGGTGTTGCTCAAATGTTGTGGCAATAGGCTGGGTCTTCGTTTGGTCAGTGATCGAACTCGCCAAAAGCCACCGCGATCACACGCCTCGGTGAGCAGGTCGGTGTCTCACCTTCAGTAGCATCGACATCACATCACGTGCGCGAGCACCGCCGAATAGAGCGGCAAAGCCGTCTGCGTGTGATCGTCCCTGCGCCGACCAACTGCTACGGCTGGAAACTTGACAGAAAAGGCCACTTCGGAACAGTATCAAGAATTAATTTTGAATTAAGCCTCATGCGCTCCCCGTTTTTGGGGTCTGCTGCTGCATAGGGCGTTTATAGGAACGGGTGTCACGTGCGTATTCCCGAACGATCAGCGCTTCGCGCAGATGGAGCATTTTTGAATCCCGCTGATGGGCTTCAAGCATCTGGGCACACTCTCATCATGAAATCTAATTCGGGCACGTCGGTGACGCTACGCCCGTGCCCAAAGGAATAGTATCATGGATTTCGAAGGCACCCCGAACTCCGAAGCTCTGACGGGTGGAGCCGACGACGACACACTGCGAGGCTATGCGGGCAATGATACGCTTTCCGGCGGTTCAGGAGACGACCTCCTTGAAGGCGGCCTCGGCAACGATGAAGTCAACGGGGATAGCGGTAGCGACACAATTGCCTTGGCGGATGACTTTGGCAACGACACGATTCTCGGCGGAGAGGACGTCGACCACCAGGACATCGATGTCCTGGATCTAAGGGGAGTCACGCAACCGCTGACCATCCTGATGACCGGATCAGAGAGCGGAATCATCACTGGTCCCGGCGGAACCACAACATTCGATGAAATTGAGCGCATCCTGACCACGGATGGCGACGACAGCATCGACGCCTCTCTTGCGGCCGAAGGGGTCGATCTGAACCTTGGAGGAGGGGCGGACACCGTTATTAGCGGTGGAGGCGACGACACGATCACGGCAGGTGGCGGACTGAAGTTCATCGCATTGGGCGCAGGCGCGGACTCTTATGTCGGTGGCGCAGGCATGGACTCCGTTGAGGGCGGGACCGGTGACGATACCATCCTGGCGGGTGGTTCAGGCGATTGCCTGTACGGCGGCGACGGCAACGATAGCTTGGACGGCGGCGGCGGGGATGACTGTATCTTCGGAGACGACGGAAACGATACACTTATTGGCCTGACCGGGATCGATACGCTGGACGGTGGAACCGGAAACGACCACATGGACGGTGGTGACGACCGGGACATCATGTCCGGCGGTCAGGGAAGCGATACTCTGATCGGCGGGCTGGGTGATGACGACATGTACGGCGACGAAGGCGCCGACAGCATGGACGGCGGTGCCGGCATCGATCACATGTATGGTGGCGCGGGCACATACGGTGACACCATGTCCGGTGGTGACGGCGGTGACCTGATGTTTGGCGGCGACGGCGCTGACCTGATGTATGGAGACGCCGGGGACGACACCATGGACGGCGGTGGCGACGCGTCCGGAGACACCATTTCGGGCGGTGACGGCAACGATGAGATCTATGGCGGTGATGGCGGAGATGACCTCGACGGTGGGGCCGGCAACGATACCATAGATGGCGGTGCCGATGCATCGGAGGACACCATTGCTGGCGGTGAAGGCGATGACGACATCACCGGCGGAGGTGGCGACGACTGGCTGATCGGCAATGCAGGCGCTGACGAGATTTATGGCGGTGACGGAGCAGATGGCCTTTGGGGCGATGAGGGGCAGGATACGCTGCATGGTGAAGGCGGAAACGATTTCATTCAGGGTGGTGCCGACAACGACACCCTGTTCGGTGACGCCGGTCGGGATGCGCTTTCGGGTGATGGAGGCAATGACGTCATCAATGGAGGCGCGGACGAAGACACCCTGAATGGCAATGACGGGCAGGATTCTCTTTACGGCGACGACGGTGATGACACCCTGTACGGCGGTATCGGCTTTGACCACCTCGAAGGCGGCGCTGGAAACGACCTGCTTCAGGGCGATGAGGATGACGACTACCTGATCGGTGACGCAGGCAATGACACTCTGCTGGGTGGAACAGGGCACGACGTGGTCCTCGCCGGGGACGGAGATGACTCCGTCGACGGGGGCGACGGCGATGACTGGATGTATGGTGGCGAGGGTTTGGATACCATTGACGGTCGGGCTGGCGCTGACGAAATCCACGGGGAAGGCGGGGACGACTACATTGCCGGCGGCAATGACAATGACACGCTGACGGGTGGATTGGGCAACGACGTCCTGAACGGCGATGACGGCGACGACTCCCTGGACGGCGGCGACGGGTCCGACACGATCAATGGGGGCATCGGCGGCGACATCATGCGCGGCGGGGCCGGGTCGGATGTCATCAACGGGCAAGCCGGAGGCGACGAAATCCACGGCGGCGATGACGGCGACCTGCTGCTGGGTGAAGATGGCGACGATACCATCGAGGGCGACGGAGGGGCCGACTACGTCGACGGCGGTGAGGGCAGCCGGAACTTCCTGCGCGGCGGTGCCGGGAACGACACGATCATCGGTCATTCGGGAGTGGAGTCGGTCGAAGGCGGCGACGGCGACGATTCCATTCGGGCCGGGGGCGACTACGACTTCCTTTTGGGCGGTGATGGTAACGATACCATCCATGGCGAAGACGGAGATGACTACATCAGCGGCGGCGCCGGATCGGATGACCTCTATGGAGGTTCAGGCAACGATGAAATCTTTGGAGACGAAGGTGTCGATCTGGTCTTTGGCGATGCAGGCGACGACGCGATCTTTGGCGGCGATGATGGCGACGGCCTGTACGGGGGCGACGGCACGGATACCATCGAAGGCGAGGGTGGGGACGACTACATTGACGGGGGGGAGGGGACAGCCAATTTCCTTCGCGGGGGTGCCGGAAACGACACGATCGTGGGCCGTTCGGGGCTGGATTCCGTCGAGGGCGGTATCGGTGATGATTCAATTGAGGCCGGAGGCGGCAACGACTTCCTGCTGGGAGGCGAAGGCAGCGATACCATCCTTGGCGGGGATGGGGACGATTACATCAGCGGCGGCCTGGGTGCGGATTCACTCAATGGTGGCAGCGATAACGACGAGATCTACGGCGATGAGGGTGACGACATCCTCGAAGGTGGTGACGGCGACGACACGCTGATCGGTGGCACCGGGTTCAACAATATCCTGGGCGGGCTTGGCACGGACCATGTGAACTACGACAGCGGAAGCTTCGAGTTCAATTTCGGGAACACGCCTTCTTCTGACGTTGACGTGGTTGCGGCGGAATTCAGCGACTCGATTTCTGATGTCGAGGTTGTTTCTCTGGGCGGTGACAGTGATTCCGTCACCGTATCGATGGGAAGTTCTTCCATGTCCTCGCCGATGTACGTGGATTTCGGGGGCGGTAAGGACTCGCTGAAGTTCACGGGCGACGGCATCTTCTCCGACGGCATGTTTTATTTCGCCGGTTTGATTGGCGCGACCACGATGTCCGTCTCTGCCTACGAAGAGGCGAAGAGGAAACCGCAAGAAGTGGTCGACAAGATCACGGATCTCATCACCGAAGAAGCGGGCCAGATCGAGACGCTCGATGTTCTTTTCGACAACTACGAAGAGGTTTCGCTCACCGACAATGATGATCGTGCGCTGATATTCGATCTGGGTGAAGACAACAACATGCCGGGCAATGGCGTGCTGGCCATGCAGGGCGGGGACGACGTAGCCTTTGTTCAAAGCGCCCCCGCGGGTGACATGACCATCGATGGCGGCGACGGGGCCGACATCCTGATCGCCATGGGGCCGAACAAGGTGACCCTTGCGGGTGGCCTTGGTCGAGACATGATCATCAATTTCACCCCGGGCGGGGTTCTGTACGGCGACACGATCACCGGCATGGTGGTCAACGGGGCCGAAGTCTCGACCCCGCCGGCGGACGATCCCGACAATGCCGACTTCTTCATGTGGGCGGCGGATACAACAATCATGGACCCAGAGAAGGACGATGTTCTGTTCTTCACCGGTATCCCGCTGACAGGCGGGGACGTGACGCCGGGGTCGGCGCTTTGGGGGATGCTGGGCGGTGCCGGACTTTTTGGCGGCGTCGTGTCCGGCGTACAAAGCTTCTTTGCCTGGGAAGCGATCATGATGTCGGCGACGACCGGCAATTTTGTGCGGATCTATTACGACACCTGGCTGCCGTTCATGGCCTACATCGCCAATGAAAAGAGCGGTCAGGACAAAATGCGGGTGGTCAACATCGGCGATATCCTGTGGAGCAACCTCCTTGGGTTTCCGTTGCCGCAGAACGATGACGACACCGCGAGCGAGAAGAACTACCAGGCCATCCCGGAATACAGCTTTGCCGGGGGTGGTCTGCATGTGACGCCCTTGTCACTGCTGGGCAATCTCGGGTCGGACGATGACCTGATCGGCGGTGCCAAGGCCTTCCTGCAGTCGGTGGCGAATGACACCGCCGACATGGGGATGCTTTTCAACTTTCCGTCGATCTTTGCAGCGGTCATGGCGACGGCCGGCTTTGCGAACGAACTTCTGAAGGCCACGCCGATGTGGAACGGCCTGATGGCGGCCTGGAGCGCGATTGACAACGCGAACACGGCCTACTGGATCGGCGGGGCGGCGATCCGGCTGCAAAAGGGGCTCCGCTGGGTTGATGGGGATGACCCTCTCGTCATCGACCTCGACGGGGACGGGCTGGAAACCCTTACTATCTACGAACGCAACATCCACTTCGACATGGGGGATGACCTCTTTGCCGAGCGCACCGGCTGGCTGCGGGGTGACGATGGCTTCCTTGTCCGTGACCTGAACAACAATGATCGCATCGACAACGTGTCGGAAATGTTCGGCGGTCAGACAGGCCGGGGCTTCAGCGATCTGGCGCTGTATGACACGGCCGCAGAAGGCGGGAACGAGGACGGCTACATCACTGCTGCTGACGCAGTCTGGGCCTCCCTGATGATCTGGCGCGATATCGACGAAGACGGCGAGACCGACGCGGGCGAGTTGTTCTCTCTGGATGACCTTGGGATCGTTTCGCTTAGCCTGTCTGCATCGGATCTCGATTTCGAGCAGCCTCAAGGCAACCGGGTGCTGGGCAACGCAGCCGTGGAATACGCAGACGGCACCATCGTGAACATGTTCGACACGATCTTTGAAACGAACATGTCGCAATCGGTCTACGTGGGCGAGCACGGCACGCCGCCCTGGCAATCTGCGCTGAACGTGAACATGCATGGCTATGGCGAAGTCACGAACCTTGCGATCGCCATGGCCAACGATCCGCGGCTGGGCGAGATTGTCGCCGAAGCCGCGGCGGGCATGACCGAGCCGAATTTCCTCGACATCGTCGACAAGGTCGGCCCGGTGCTGGCGTACTGGGGCCAGACAATGGAAACCACGCGCGAGCTGACGCCCGTGCTGTTGGCGACTGATGCCGAAGGCACTGTCACGCTGGCTGACTACGGCGTCTACGTCGAGGACGCGCTTGGCGGCTATTGGGAGATGCACAGCGGGGCGCCCGTTCTGGATGCGCTTGGCGACCCCATCGACCGCCCGACGCTCGAAGACGTCATGGCGCAGGTGCCTGGTGCCGGACAGCAGTGGCAGATGGAGCAGACATGGTCCCCCGCTACACGCGCCTTCGATCCCGTGCATCGCGATCCGGCCCCCTATCTGGTGCACTTGGTGGATGGTCGGGCGATCATCGACGACTACGGCATCCAGAACGCTGATGGCAGCTGGCGGCTGGCCAGCGGGCGCGACATCACAGATGCGGGCGGCAACATTGTCGTGCATCCGTCCGTTGAGGATGTCCTTGCTCTGACGCGCGACGCTGGGCAGGAGTGGCGTGTCGAGGAAATCAACTACAACGAATTCGCCAATGTTCCTGTGGAGCGTGTCGGTATTCGCGTGACCGACGGCATCACCGTTGACTACACCGTCGAGGTAACCGATCAGGACGGCACCTTCCTGGTGTGGGCGCGCAACCTCGACCGCGCGCTGGAGCTGCAGTTCAAGACCGGCGATTCGCGCGAATTCAACCTGCGCAACTATGCCGTGGATCTCGATACGCTGGACGAAGCCAACGTCTATGACGACGCGACCTACCGCGTGCAGATCATGACGCCGGGTGAGTTGCAATATGCCACCGGCCTTGGCGGCGTAGATTTCCGCCCTGAAATCCTGTCGGCCACGCTGGACAGCACAACTGGGCTGATAGACTACAAGGCCGTCGAAGGCGGCAGCTACACGTCGTCCGAGGACCAGTACGTCTCCATCATTGATCCCGCGATCGAGTTGATGGGCCTCGTCATGGCGCAATACATCATGTCCAGTTACCGCCTGTCAGTGCAGATGGCGCTGCAGTCCGGGCTGAAAGATTATGCCCGCGGGCTGGTCTACGACATCGAGGAAGACCGCTACATTACCACCAGTGGACGCGAATTGGTGCCGATGTTCGAGGCGATCTTCGAGAACGCTCCGGCAAGCAACGTGGACGACGCTGTTCACGACTACCTCGTCCAATGGAGCATGATCCTCAGCCAGATCTATCCGAATTTCCAGTCAGAGGCGGCACAGTTCGCCATCGACTCGAAATCGCAGTTGGATCAGGCCTACATCATGCAGATGGCACTGGCGGCCTACGAGAACGTGCCGATCGACCTGGACGTGGCCGCCATCGCCAATGCGTTTCAGATCGACGAGCGCCGCATCATAAGCCACGAGCCGACTGATACGGCCATGGTCACCAAGGAGGGAGTCAATTTCTTCTACCTCTCTGAGGGCGACACCACGATTACGGGCAGCTACGTCAAGAACGCGCCATTCTACACCGATGATCTGCAGACCGACATCTACTACGTTGGGCGGCAGACCGGGGCAGACGTGATCCGGGACTACGATTTGGGCGACCACGATCAGTTGCGGTTCCTGCACCTCAATGCCGCTGATGTGACCTTTGTCCGTGATGGCGAGAACCTGCAACTCGGTTGGGACGACGGGCAGGGTGGTACGGCGACCTTGCTGCTTGAGGACCAGTTCCTGGGAGAACTGAATGAGTTGCTGCGGGATGGCACCCGCATCGACTCCGGCGTGAACGAGATCGTCTGGGCGGATGGCACTGTGTGGAACCGCTACCGTATGGCCTTTGCCGTAATTGATTACGCGCGTGGCGAGTTGGATCAAGCGGACTCCTACTATGGCTCGGGCTCGGGAGACGTGCTGTTCGGCGGCCTTGGGAACGATTACATGAGCGGTGGGGTGGGGGGAGACACCTACTATATCCGTCGCGGCGACGGTCAGGACGTGATCGACGATCTTGGCGGCTTCAGCTTTGGTCCGATCAAGGCCGGGCATGACTTCCTGATGTTCCGCGGTGACATCACCGCCGAGGATCTTTACCTGACACGCGACGGGGATTCCGATAACCTCGTGATCCACGTCATGCAGGACGGCGTGCTGACCGGCCAGACCATCGAGCTGGTTGGCCAGTTCGGCGGCATGAGTCTCGGTCTCGGCGCCTTTGCCGAATTGATGGGGGATTCCGAGGGGCTGGATTACATTGCCCCGAACCTCATAGAGAGCATCACCTTCGAAGCCAGCGCCCCGCTCGAATGGGATGACGTATTCAAACAGGTTCTGGAAAACGCGAAAACCGACGGTGACGACGCGATCTACGGCTTCCTCAATGGCAATACCATGGATGGTGGAGCCGGGAATGATTACCTGCAAGGTGCTGAGGGTTTCGACACCTACATCTACGGACGTGATTACGGGCAGGACGTTGTACTTGACAAGGACTGGTCCTCTTCTCTGTTCGCGACCAAGGACGACAAAATCGAGTTTGCCGACGATCTGCGTTGGACCGATTTTAATTTCCTCCGCGACGGATCAAGCGACACGCTGCGCCTGCAGGTCAGTGGCACGACCGACCAACTGATCCTGACGGACTACCTGCAGTACGTTTTCCTCGTGGGCTTTACCAACCTGATCGAAGAAATCGAGTTCGCTGACGGCACTGTCTGGGATCACTTCAAGCTGCTCCAGCATTATGTCGACCTCGCCAAAACCGATGGCGACGATACGATTTATGGCTTCGAACATATCCAAGACCGCGTCGATGGCGGCGCAGGAAACGACCGTCTCGAAGGTCAGGGAGGAAGTGACACCTATGTCTTTGCCGCTGGCTACGGCCAGGACACGATCTTTGACGCGTCTTCTGAGTATCTGTCCGGACCCGGTACGGCTGACAAGATCGAATTTACCGGCATCAATGCGTCGGATGTGAGTTTCTCGCGCACGGCGCTGGATCTGATCATCAGCATCGACGGCACATCCGACCGGATCGTGCTGGAGAACCAGTACATAAGGGACGGGGCGCAAAGGCACGCCATCGAATTCTTCCAGTTCGCGGATCAGACCCTCGATTATACTGACTTCAACCCCGAAGACATCGACCTCGTGGGGAGCGACGGGGCCGAGACGATCACCGGGTCGGATTTCGCCGAAACCATAGATTCGCGTGGTGGTTCGGACCTGCTTGTCGGCGCAGATGGCGGCGATACCTATATCTTCGACGAAGGTTACGGCAACGACACCATCGACGACCAACGCGTGCGCGCGTCGTGGACGGACCGCAAGGGCACTGTTGTGCCGGTAGATGACCAAGTGAAGTTCGGCGAGTTCATCACGCAGGACAACGTCAACTTTGCCAAGACGGGCAACGACCTGCTGATCACCATCGACGGTCGCACGGACACGCTGCTGATCCGCAACCAGTTCCTTGACCTCGACCACGGGGTCGAGCGGTTCGAGTTCTGGGACGGCACCTTCCTGTCGATCTCGGACGTGGAAGAACTGCTTCAGATCGAGGGCGGCAACCGGGGCGACAACCTGATCGAGGGCAACCCGACGGTGTCGAACACGCTCGACGGGCGGCAGGGTGACGATACGCTGGTGGGCGGTTCGGCGGCAGACCTCTATGCCTTTGGTGCGGACTACGATTTCGACCGTATCGTGGAGCGCCCGGACGAAGCGGGCGTCATCGACGAGGTGCAGTTCGGGGCATCGGTGCCGCGCGACGCGCTGCGCATCAGCCGCAACGGCGACGACCTGTTGATTGACCTCGGGATGGGCACGGACGTGCTGACCATCGTCGGCGGCCTTGCCGATACGCGGGTGGAGCAGTTCCGCTTTGCCGATGGCACGGTGCTGACCATCGACGAAATCATCGACGCGATGCTGACGGGCACCGATGCCAACGAGCATCTCGTGGGGCTCGACAGCCGTGACGACACCATCAGCGGCGGCGCGGGTTATGATGCGCTGGAAGGCGGCGGTGGCAACGACACCTACCTTGTGGGGCTTGGCGATACCTCGACCGCGATCAGCGATACCTCGGGCATCGACCGGCTGGTCTTTGGTGCGACGATCACTCCGGCGGGCGTGAGTTTCGAGAACATCGACGGCGACTTGCTGATCACGCTGGCTGGCACAGGCGAGCGCGTGGTGATCCTTGGCGGTTACTTTGACACGCCGGTTGAGCACTTTGAATTCGAAGACGGTACGGTCATGAGCATCGAGGACGTGCGCCTCGACTTGCTGGAAACAACGCCGACGGAGGGGCAGAACCTGCTCGACACCCGTCATTTCCCTGCGGGACTTGAATTGGATGCCGGGGCTGGCAACGATCTGATCCAATTGACCGAAGGCGCCATAGTTGTGTTCCGTGGCGCGCATGGCACGGACCGGGTGGAAATGCTGCCCGGCACTGTCAATGCTACTCTCAGGATCAATGATCAAAGTAGCGCGCAGGTGAAGGTACGTCGTGCCGACAGCACGTCGGATGACCTGATCCTCAGCTTCGACAATGGCGCTCAGATCGTCATTTCGGGGGCCCTGAGCTCTGGTGCCTTGCCGAAGATCGAGTTCAACAACTACACCAGCTGGGATGCGGCAACGCTGATCCAAGCTTTCGTTGATGCTCAGGCGAGTGATGGAGACGATCTCGTTCGGGGTTCGGATCGGTCAGATACGATCGAGGGCGGCGCGGGCGATGATGTTCTGTCCGGCGGGCGTGGGGACGACCTTTATAGATTTGTCGTCGGCGACGGTCAGGATGTGATCGAGGAGGAGCAGGGCTTCGACATCCTCGAGATCACCGGCTACCGGTCGTCCGAGATGCGGGTGGAGCGGCTGTCTGCGGATCGCGATGACTTGCTGCTGACCTTCACGGCGTCCGAGGATTCCATTCTCATCCGTTCGTCCGCCATCGAAGAGGTGCATTTCGGTGACGGCACCATCGTCACCCGCGATGCGCTGCTGGACCAGGTGAACGGCGCGGGGTCGGATACGGACGACCTGCTGCGCGGCACGTCCGGGGACGAAGGTTACGACGGAGGCCTTGGCAACGACCTGATCGTCGACGGGTCAGGGCGTGACATCTACACCTTTGAACTGGGCGACGGACAGGACCGCATCACCACATCCTCGCGCGCGGACGGGTTCGGGACCATTGCCTTTGGTGCGGGGATCGCGCTGGAGGACGTCAGCGCCAAGCGCGATGCAGATGGCAACATCATCCTGCTGATCGCGGGCACCGATGACCGCCTGTCCCTGATCGACCCGACGGGCGACCCGGATGCCATCGTGGGCACCTTGCGGTTCGTTGACGGGCGGACTCTGTCCATTTCGGCCATGGCGGCGGCGATTCCGGCCACGGCCGGTGACGACCACGTGATCGTGGCGTCGGGTCCGCTGGCGACCAGCGGGCCGGAGGCTTCGGCGAACCTCTATGGCCTCGAAGGCAACGACTGGCTGGAAAGCGGGCGCGGCGCGGATGTGCTGGACGGCGGCCTTGGCAACGACCTGTTGCAGGGCCATTCCGGCGGCGACACTTACACCTTTGACCTGGGCGACGGGCAGGACACGATCAACGACCTCGAGCAGCTGGATTCGGCGGCGGTGGACGTGCTGCGCTTTGGCACGGGCATTGCGCCGGGCGACATCCGCATCCTGTCCACCGGGCCAGAGGACCTGGTGATCGGCATTGCGGGCACGGACGACCGGATCACCATCCGGGGCATGTTCGATACCATCGCAGGCGCACGCGATGCGCAGATCGAGCGCTTTGACTTTGCCAGCGGCGGCAGCCTGTCGCTCGCCGAGATCCTCGAACTGGCGGGGCAGGGGAGTGACGGCGACGAGCTGATCTCCTTCGGGCCGGACCGGTCCTACGATCTGGTGCTGAACGGTGGCGCGGGCAACGATACGCTGGACGGCGGGCGCGGCGACACGACCTATGTCTTCAACCCCGGCGACGGGCAGGACGTCGTGATCGAGCGCAGCTGGCTATTCACCGATGACACCGTGCGCTTTGGCACGGGGTTCAGCCAGTCGGACATGGTCGCCGTGCGCGAGGGTGACGACCTGGTGATCCGCTTCGTTGGTCATGCCGATGTGCTGCGGGTGCAGGACCAGTATGGCTTCAGCGAGGTGCCGATCGAGGTCTTTGCCTTCACCGGTGAAACGCCCCTGACGGCGGCGCAGGTCACCGCGCTGCTGGTGGACGAGGCGACGGCACAGGGGACGCTGTTCCCCAGCGTGCCGGATGCCGATCCGTTCATCGACGCGCTGTTCGCGCGGGCGCATGGTGATGCGGTCACTGATCCCGGCACGGGTGGCGGGGACGGCGGGACCACCACCACCTCGCCCTTGCCACGCACCTACGTGTCGACGGCGGGCGTGGTCGACACGTTCGAGACCTTCGTGCCGGAGATCGACGATGGCACCGGGCTGTTAACGGTGCAGGGTTTCGAACCGGGTGACCTGGGGGACGTGCTGGACATCCGGCTGGCCGCAGGGTTGGTGGGCGAGATCGTCGCCCGGCAGGAGGGCGCGGACGTCTACGTGTTCTTCGTGGACGCAGGCACGCTGGACCTCGACGATGCGCGGCGTCTGTTCCGCCTTGAAGGGGTGACGCTGGCGGCGCTCAGCGGTGGCAACTTCAACGGCGCCCCCTACGCGACCACCGCACCGCTGACGGTGACGGGGACCACCGGTGCCGACACGCTGGACGGCAGCTGGGGCGACGATTCCATCACTGGCGGCAATGGTGACGATACGATCACCGGCGGGCCGGGGGATGACTTCCTCTCAGGGCAGGGGAACAACGACACCTACGTCTTTGCGCCGGGCTTTGGCGATGACACGATTTCCGAGAACGGCCCGAACTTCAATTCGCCCGCCGACAAGGTGGTGTTCGGCGCGGGCTTGCTGGCCGCCGAAATGGAAGTCGAGGTTCAGGCCAACGACCTGATCATAAGCTTCGCCACTGGGGACAGCCTGCGCCTGTCGGCTTCGATGAACAGCGACCGCTACCGCGTAGAGAGTTTCGAGTTCGCCGATGGCACGGTGATGACCCATCCCGAACTGGTGGCGCTGGCGCTGGTGGGATCGGACGCCGATCAGGACATGCGCGGGAGCCTCGACCCCGACCAGATCGACGGTGCGGCGGGCAACGATACCCTGACGGGCAACAACGGCGATGACACGCTGACCGGCGGGTCGGGCAACGATTTCCTGCAAGGCAACGCACAGAACGATACCTATCGGTTCGAGGTCGGGTTCGGGCAGGACACCATCAGCGACTACGGGGCGTGGAACAACTCGGGCGCCGATGTGATCGAGTTCGGTGCGGGGCTGGACGTGGCGGACTTGCGCGTGGCGGGCGATGGCATCGACCTGCTGCTGAGCTTTGCCGGGACCGAGGACCGGATCCGCATCGAGCGTGGGCTGAACGACAATTATTACCGCATCGAGTCCGTGCGTTTTGACGATGGCACGGAACTCAGCCATGCCGACCTGATGGCCTTGGGCTTTGTCGCGACCGAGGCTGACCAGCTGATCGAGGGCACCTATGACCCCGATGCCTTTGACGGCGGCATCGGCAATGACACGATCTATGCGAAGAACGGCGACGACACGCTGACCGGCGGCAGCGGCGAAGACTTCCTGGAAGGCGGCGCGCAGAACGACACCTACGTTTTCGACGTCGGGTTCGGGGACGACACAGTGTCGGACAACGGCGCGTGGAACAATTCCGGCGCGGATCGCATGGTGTTCGGCGCCGGGCTCGAGGCCGCGGATCTTCGGGTGGAGATCGACGATACCGACCTGATCCTGAGCTTTGCGGGGCAGCCGGGCAGCATCCGTCTGGATCGCTCGCTGACGCACAACTACTACCGGATCGAGACCTTCGGCTTTGCCGATGGCACCGAGCTGACCCATGCGCAGCTGGTGGACATGGGGCTGACGGCGACGGATGACGACCAGCTGCTGCACGGCAGCTATGACGCCGAGGCGCTGAACGGAGCGGCGGGCAATGACACGCTGTACGGGCGCGAGGGCGCGGACACGCTGACCGGCGGAACGGGCAACGATTTCCTGCAAGGTGGGCATCAGAACGACACCTATGTCTTCGAGGCGGGCTTTGGTCAGGACACGGTGGCGGACAACGGCGCGTGGAACAATTCAGGCGCGGACCAGATCGTGTTCGGTCCGGGGCTGTCCATGGACGACCTGCGCATCCGGCGCGTCGAGGATCCGAACTCCACGAATGCGCATCTCGAACTGCGGTTCGAGGGCAGCGAGGACCGACTGCTGATCCTGAACGGCGCGACGCACAACTATTACTTCATCGAGACGCTGGTCTTCGATGACGGCCGAACGATGACGCTAGACGAGATGCTGGCGTCGCTGACGGAGACGACCGAGGGTGACGACGACATCGCGGGGCAGAGCACGGCGGACAGCATCGCGGCGCTGGGGGGCGACGATACCGTCTATGGCAACGCCGGGGTCGACACGCTGGACGGCGGGGCAGGGGATGACCTGCTGGATGGCGGTAATGACGTGGATTCCATCGTCGGTGGCGATGGCGACGACACGCTCCTTGGCGGTAGCGGCAATGACACGCTGTCTGGCGATGATGGATTTGACCGGCTCGAAGGCGGGACCAACCATGACGTGCTGGATGGCGGTGCGGGCAATGACTCGCTCTATGGGGACAACAACAACGATACGCTGACCGGGGGCGCGGGCGACGACTTCCTGCAGGGTGGCGCGAACGACGACAGCTACCGCTTCGGGCTTGGGTTCGGTCACGACACGATCATCGAGCGCGACGGGTCCTGGTATCTGGCAGGCAACGACCGGGTGGTGTTCGACGCGACCATCGCGGCGGCGGATGTGACCTTCTACGCCGATGGTAGCGACCTGCTGGCGGCGGTGGCGGGCGGTGATCTGCTGCGCATTGTCGGTGGCACGGGGTCGGGGCTGAACCCCTTCATCGTCGAGTTCTTCGATTTCGAGGCGGATGGCACGACCCTGACGCAGGCCCAGGTGCTGGCGGCGGCGCTGCCCTGGCCGGGGGCCACGGGGATTGCCCAGCAGGGCGATCCGGCGACGAACGTGATCGAGGGCGGTGCGGGCGACGACACGGTCAACGGCCTTTCGTCCACGGGCGCGCTGCTGTCTGGTCTTGGCGGTAACGACAGCCTGACCGGCGGTGTGGCGGATGAAACACTGGACGGTGGCACCGGCAACGACCTGCTGGCGGGCATGGATGGCGACGACACCTACGTGTTCGCCCCGGGCTTTGGTCAGGACACCATCGACGACGGCGGCACCAATGGCGCGGGCGAGAACGTCGACGTGGTCCTGCTGGCGGCGGGCATCCTGCCTGCCGATGTGACGGTGGAACGCGCGGGCGCCGCCGAGGGTGACCTGCTGCTGAAATTCGCGGGCGGAGACCGTCTGACGATCATCGGCGGCATGGACCCGGCTCCGGTGACGGGCAGCATCGACGAGGTGCGCTTTGCCGATGGCACCGTGTGGACGCTGGCGGACATGCAGGCGGCAGCGCTTGCGCCGAACGCCGACGGGCTGGTGATCATGGCCGAGACCGGCGCGGTGGACGACAGCCTGATCGGCGCGAATTCCGACGATTATCTGTACGGCAGGCTGGGCAGTGACACGCTCGACGGGCAGTGGGGCAACGATTACCTGTCCGGCGGCGAGGGCGACGACAGCCTGCTGGGTGGCTCGGGCAATGATGCGCTCTACGGCAGCACCGGCATGGATTCGCTGGTGGGCGGCGCGGGCAATGACTCGCTGTATGGCGGCGACAACCAAGACACCTACCGGTTCAGCGCGGGCTTTGGCCGCGACCTTGTCCGGGAATACGGCGACGCGGGCGAAGGCCCGAGCATCGTGGTCTTTGACGCGTCGTTGTCGCCTGCGGACCTTGAGGTTTACGACGACGGGTTTGGGAGCCTTTACATAGGCTTTGCCGGGACCGGCGACCGTGTCGAGCTGACCGGTCTGTTGGCGGGAGGCGGCCTGGAGGGGCCGGTCGAGGGGCCTGTTGCAAGTGATGTGGATTACGAAATCCGCTTCGAGGCTGATGGCAGCTCCTGGACCGTCGCTGACCTGCAAGCCATCGCCCTGCCGTTCTCTGAAGGGCAGATCGTCTGGGGCGACATCTCGGACGATGTGCTGACAACCACGGGGATCGGCGACACCGTCGACGGGCTGGCGGGCAATGACACGCTGACCGGGGCGCATGACAATGTCACGTTGGAAGGTGGCGCGGGTGATGACCTGCTGGTCGCAGGCGGCGGCAGGACAACGCTGTACGGGCAGGATGGTTACGACACCTACCGCGTGGCAGGGGCCTTCGATCTGGTGATGTTGAACACCGGCACAGGGGTTGTCGACCTGACGGACCTGCTGCCGGGAGATGTGACCGCCGAGTACAACGCCGACTACTCCTACCAGCTTGTCGTAACCGGCGGCGAAGGCCGCATCCGGGGCAGCTGGGACGAGATCCACTTCCAAGACGGCACGGTCTGGACATGGGATGATTTCATCACGGCGGCGGATACAACCGGCACCCTTGGGCAGGAGATCTACAGCGGCTCTGCCGTGGCGGGAGTCTACGCCGGGACGGGCTTTGACGACTACATCCAGGCGACCTCGGCCAACGAGACGCTGGAAGGCGGGGCCGGGTCCGATACGCTCTATGCCTCGAACGGCGACGACGTGTTGGATGGCGGCGCGGGGCATGACCTGCTCGACGGCGGATACGGTAACGACACCTACATCCTCGGGGCCGGGTTCGGCCATGACGTGCTGTACCTGAGCTACAACAGCTCGGACGTGGACGTGGTGGAATTCGGAGCGGGCATCCTGCCCACGGACATCACCGTCACCGAGCTGGAGGGCGGCGACCTGATCCTGTCCACCACGGGCGGGGACAGCCTGCGTCTGATCGGCGCGGCCTACCGCACGCCGCTGTCGGAAATCCGGTTCGACGCGGGCGCGTCGTCCTGGACCTGGGCTGACCTGCTGGCCGAAGTATCCGGCACGGCGACCCTGATCGAGGGCGCTCCGATGGCGGATACGCTGACCGGCACCGACGAGGATGACAGCTTTTACGCCGGGTATGACAACGACACGGTCAACGGCGGCGCAGGCGACGATTACCTCGAGGGCGGCGCGGGCCTTGATGACCTGACGGGCGGCGCGGGCGACGACTATTTCTACGACGAGGATGGCGGCGCGGTGATCCGCTTCGCTGCGGGCTTTGGCCAGGACGAGGTGGAAACCTACCGAGCGGGTGGTGCCGTCACGCTGGTCTTTGACGCCAGCATCGACGTGGCTGACCTGTACGTGGAAACGCCCTACGAGGGTGGCGAGCTGGTCCTGCGCTTCGCCGGGACCGAGGACCGGGTGACGGTCTATGACTGGGGCACGGAGTGGGGCATCACCGAGGCGCAGTTCGCCGACGGCACGACCCTGACGCAGGACCAATTGCGTGCCATGTCCACGGTCGTGCCGGGGCTGGACCTCAACGGCGATATCATCCCGCTTGCCCCGGGCGGCGTGGGTGACGATTCCGTCACAGGCGACAGCCGTGCCGAACTGGTGATCGGCAACGAGGGCAACGACACGCTGGATGGTGGCAGCGGCAACGACACGGTGATCGGCGGCACGGGCGACGACCTGCTGCGGAACACCTATGGTGCCGATGAGTACATGTTCTCGGCGGGCTTCGGGCAGGACACGATCTCGCACGAGGGGTATTCGAACAACGGTGATGCCATCGTGTTCGACGCGACGATTGACCCGGCGGACGTGAGCTTCGAGGTGCAGGGCAACGACGTGTTGCTGCGCATCGCGGGAAGCGAAGACCGCATCCTGATTGAGCAGCAGAACCGCTGGACCCAGGTCAACGAGCTGCGCTTCGACGACGGGACGGTCTGGGATCGGGACGAAATGCTGGCCCGCGCGAACGTGGCGACGGGTGTGTTGGCGGACCAGTCCGACGTGGCGGATACGGTGACGGGCGCGGCCTCGGACGACCGGCTGGACGGCATGGGCGGCGACGACGTGATCGCCGGGCTGGAGGGCGCGGACACGCTGGTTGGCGGCGCGGGCAACGACCGGATGACCGGCGGCGCGGGCAACGACCTGATGACCGATCTGACCGGCGATGACACCTACGCGGTCGGTCTGGGCGATGGCATCGACACCATCGTAGACGAAGACGGCACCGACGTGCTGGAACTGGGCGCGGGCATCCTGCCGGGCGACGTGTCCGTCAAACGACAGGGGGCCTCCGACCTCGCGCTGCTGTTCGGCGCGCAGCGCATCGTCATCACCGGCGGCATGGAAGCCGCAGGCACCATCGAGACGGTGACCTTCGACGATGGCACGGTCTGGACGGCAGAGACCCTGCGCGCCATGGCGCTGGCCACCGATGACACGTCCGAGTTGGTCACGGGCACCGGCTTTGGCGAGGTGATCGCGGGGCAGGGCGGGGATGACACAATCCTTGGCTTGGGCGGCGACGACAGCCTGTTGGGCGGTGACGGCTCGGATTCCATCGAGGGTGGGTCGGGCAACGACACGCTCAGCGGTGGTGCGGGGGAGGATACGCTGGCGGGCGGGGCGGACGACGACACCTATGTCTTTGCCACCGGACACGGCAATGTGCGCGTCACCGACATGGCGGGCGTGAACACGCTGGAGATGGCGGCGGGCATCCTGCCGGGCGGCATCGTGGTCAGCGTGCAGGGCAATGACATCCACCTGCGGCTGGGCGCGACCGAGGATCGCGTGATCCTGACGGGGGCGATGACTGCGACCGTGGTGACTTCGGTGGTCTTTGCCGATGGCACGACATGGGACGAGTCCGCCTTGCTGGCGTTGGTTGCGGCCAGCCAGAGCGAAGACGAGACGCTGAACGGCACGGCGGCGGACGACATACTGTCGGGCGCCGAGGGCAACGACACCATAGATGCAGGCGAGGGCGCGGATTCCGTCGACGGCGGCGCGGGTCGCGACAGCATCGAAGGCGGTGCGGGCAACGATACCCTCAACGGCGGGGCCGGGCGCGATGTGCTGTCGGATGCCTCGGGCGATGACACTTACCTGTTCGGCCTTGGCAGCGGTGAGGATGCGATCACCGATCTGGCCGGAACGGACGTGATCCAGCTGGGCGCGGGCATCTCGGCGGCGGACCTCGTGGTCAGCCAGGTGAACGGCGACAGCGTGATGATCCGCGTGGCCGGGACCGAGGACCGGCTGATCATCGCGGGCGTGCTGAATGACGCGGCGCGCGTGATCGAGACGCTGCGCTTCGACGACGGCTCGGAATGGAGCTGGGCGGATGTACTGGCGGCGAGCCTTGCGGGCAATGATGACAGCCAGTCCCTGACCGCGACCGATGCCGACACCACCATCACCGGCGCGGGCGGCGATGACACGATCACCGGGCAAGACGGCGCGGACGAGCTGTCGGGCGAGGCGGGCAACGACTCGCTTCTGGGCGGTGAAGGCGGGGACACGCTGTCCGGTGGCACGGGCGACGACGCCGTCGAAGGCGGTTATGGCGACGATACCTTCCTGTTCGGGCTGGGCGACGGGCAGGACGTGTTCGTCGACCTTGCGGGCATCAACTGGGTGCAACTGGGCGCGGGCATCGCGGCAGAGGACCTGGAGGTCGCGCGGACGGGCAACGACATTGTGGTGCGGATCGCCGGGACCGAGGATCGCTTTACCCTGCAGTACGCGCTGACCATCGGGCGCTTTGCCGGAGTCCGTCTGGATGACGGGCAGGAGATCGACCTCGAAGGGCTGCGCGCCCTGTCGACCTCGGGCACGTCGGGGGATGACAGTTACGTCGGGACGGCCTTTGCGGACGTGCTGTCCGGCAAGGCGGGCGACGATACGCTGATCGGCGACGGCGATGCGGACCTGCTGGACGGCGGTGCCGATGACGACAGCCTGAACGGTGGGCTGGGTGCGGATACGCTGATCGGCGGCACCGGTAACGACACCCTGAGTGGTGGTGCCGAGGGCGATACCTACCGTTTCGCGGCGGGCGACGGCGTTGATGTGATCGACGATGCGGGCGATGCCACGGATGACGTGCTGGAAATCTCGGGCTACGGGCCGGATGATGTACGCTTCTCCAAGACCGGGGCTGATGGCGCGGACCTGACGATCCGCTTCTCGGGCAGCACCGATCGGATCACCGTTCTGGGCGCCTTTGCGGGCGATGCGGGCCGGATCGAGAGCCTGTATTTCACCGATACCCACACCACCCTGACCTTTGCCGAGATCGAGACCCGCGTGGTTCCGGACGTGGGCCTGAACGGCACGACCTTCTACGGTGACGCCACGGACGAGACCATCACCGGCACGGCGCTTGACGACTACATCGAAGGCGGCGCGGGCGCGGACAGCCTTGACGGTGGTGACGGCAATGACGTGTTTGGCGACCTGCTGAGCGATACCTCAGTGGACACCCATACCGGCGGCGCGGGGCGCGATGTCTATCGCTACCTGCCGAGTTTCGAGATCGCGGGGGATATCGCCGAGGATATCATCACCGACTTCACCCCGGGCGATGCGGGAGACATCCTGCGGCTGTCCTCGGCCACGCCGAACCCGTTTGTCACGGGCCGGTTGCAACTGGTGCAGGACGGTGCGGACACCACCATCGTTCTGGTCAACGACGCGGGCGTCGGGCGGTCGATCCTGCGGCTTCTGGGGGTCGACGCGACGCAGCTGACGCCCGAGAACTTTGGCGGCGTGACGCTGGTGCGCGACGCAAGCGGCGTGCATGGCGACGAGACCGCCGAGGCGCTGCTGGGTGGACCGCTGGCCGACCTGGTGTTCGGCAATGGCGGCGCGGATACCATCACGGGTCTGGCGGGCGATGACAGCCTTGCCGGTGGCGCGGATGACGACGTGATCCTTGGCGGGTATGGCAATGACGCGCTCGCGGGCGAGGCGGGCCATGACAGCCTCGAAGGCGGCGCGGGCAATGACACTCTGTCAGGTGGCTCGGGCAACGACACCCTGCGCGGCAGCGACGATGACGCGCAATACGCAGGCGATGACCTGTTCCGGGGCGGTTTGGGCGATGACTCGCTGATCGGCGGGGAAGAGGCTGACCTGTACCTGTTCGGGGCCAATGACGGACAGGACATCCTGACCGACGCGGGCGGCGCGGACGTGGTGGAATTCGACGCCGGGATCACGGCGGCGGATGTGCGCGTGGTGATGCTGGGCGACGATCTGGAGCTGCGCGTTCTGACCGGGGATACCCGCGTGCGGCTGGTCGGTGCTGCGGTCCAAGGGGCGAGCTTGATCGAGACGGTGGCCTTTGCCGATGGCACCACCTGGGACCTGACGGCGCTGCTGGCGCAGGCCATGACGGGGACCGCAGGAGACGATGCCCTGCGTGTGCTGGATGGCGCGGCGCTGGACGGCCTCGGCGGCAACGACACGCTGGAGGGCAGCACGGCGGATGACACCCTGACGGGCGGCACGGGTGACGATACCCTGCGCGGCGGCGCGGGGGCGGATACCTACGTCTTCAACCCGGGCGACGGGCAGGACCTGCTGGAGGATATGGACGGGCTGAGCACCATCCATTTCGGCGCGGGCATTGCCCCGGCGGATGTGTTCGTCGTCACGGGCCTGCCGACCATCGTGTTGCAGATCGCAGGGACCGGGGACCGCATCGACACGGGCATGGCGCCCGATCCGGCGATGACGCTTCAGGTCACCTTTGCGGACGACCCCGCGACCACATGGACCACGGGCGACCTGATCGCCATGGCGCTGGCCACCACGGCGGGCGACGACGTGGTGCGCGGGGCGGAGAGTGCCGACAGCGTCGACGGGCAGGCGGGCGACGACCGGCTGATTACGCTGGGCGGCAATGACGATCTGCGCGGCGGCGCGGGGGTCGACCTGCTCGAAGGGGGCTTGGGCGACGACACCTACCGCTTTGACTTGGGCGACGACCAAGACCGCATCGTGGACGCGGGCGGCGACGCCGATGTGCTGGTGCTGGGGCCGGGGATCACCGTGGACGACGTCCGCGTGGCGCAGTCGAGCGATGGTTCAGCCATGATCCTTGCCATCGGCAGCGACGGCGACCGGGTGCGCATCGACAACGCCCTGACCTCGGGCCGGATCGAGACCGTGCGCTTTGACGACGGCACCGAGTGGGGCATGGCCGACCTGATCGCCCGCGTGCCCACGGCACTGGATGATTTCATCTACGGCGACGAAGGCGACAACCCGCTGGCCGGGGGCCTCGGCAATGACCGCGTGACGGGCGGGGCCGGGGACGACACCTATCGTTTCGCCGCCGGGGACGGGCGCGATATCCTGCGCGACGGTTTCGGTTTCTCGACCGATACGCTGGTCATCTCGGGCTATACTGCGGCCGACATGCATTTCGCGCGGCTGGGAACCTCGAGCCCCGATCTGCGCATCACCTTTGACGGCAGCGATGACCAGATCATCATTTCCAACGGCCTGAGTGTCGGTGCAGGCATCGAGCGCCTCGTGATCGAGGACGAGGCCACGGAACTGTCCATCCCGGAGATCCTCCTGCTCTTGACCGATGCGCAGGTCAGCGACGGCGACAACGTGATCTATGGTTCGGACAACTCCGAGACGCTGGACGGCGGCGCGGGCGACGACCTGCTGATCGGGCTGCGCGGGAACGATACCTACAGCTTTGGCCTTGGGTCCGGTGATGACCGTATCGACGCGCTGGACAGCTGGAGCCGGGGCACCAACGAGGTGCGCTTGGGCGACTTTACCCCGGCGGATATCGCGTCGGTGCAGCGTGGCGGGTTTGGCAGCTATGACCTGGAGATCACCTTTACCAGCGGCGACCGGCTGACGCTGATCGATGCTTTGGGAACGTTGAACGGCCTCTATGGCACCCTGTCGATCCGCTTTGCCGATGACATGGTCTGGACCCGCGACGACATGCGCGCGGCGGCGGTCGACGGCGTGCGGACGGCTGGCGCGGATTACATCGAAGGCTTCGACGGCGACGACGCTTTCGTCCTGACCGGCGGCAATGACAGCGTCGAGGGCAAGGACGGGTCGGACAGCTACACCTGGGCGCCGGGTCTGGGTGCGGTCTGGCTGAGCGATGGCGGCGACGCGGCGGATTCGGACGTGCTGTACCTCACCGGCGTGGCGGTCGCGGACGTGATCCCGACGCGGCTGTTCCAAGGCAGCGACAGCGTGCGCTTTACCTTCAACGGCAATGCCGGCGACGTGCTGACCGTCGCCGGTGCGCTGGCTGACGACGGCAGCGGCATCGAGCGCTTCGTGTTCGACGATGGCACGGAGTGGACGCAGACCGACCTGTTCAACCTGCTCGACAACTCCGCCCCCGAGGCGAATGATGACGGGTTCTTTGCGGTCACCACGGGCGAAGAGCTGGTGCTGCAACTCTCGGATATCCTTGGCAATGACTTCGACGCGGACGGCGACGCGCTGTCGCTGGTCAGCGTGGATGGCAGCCCGAACGGCACCGCGACCCTGCCGGGCGACGGCACGCTGCGGTTCAACGCCGCCGACGGGTTCACCGGGGCGACGACTATTGCCTATTCCATCACCGACGGGCGCAACGCCTATGGCTCGGCGGTGGTCAACGTAAACGTGCGCCCTGTGGCCGAGGCTCTGGACGACACCGGCTTTGTCATGGACGAGGACGAGTCGCTGGTCATCCGGGTTGAGCGTCTGCTGTCCAACGACGTGGACGGCGACCGCATGATCGTGGGGCAGGTGTTCGACGCGGTGGGCGGTTCGGTGGCGCTGTCGTCCAATGGCGACATCACCTTCTCGGCGACGCCGGATTACAACGGCCCGGCGCAGTTCACCTATGCGGCCAACACCCCCGAAGGCGGCCGCGCCGAGGCGGTGGTCTACATCGACGTGGCACCTGTCAACGACGCGCCCGAGGCGCGCAACGACAGCGGGTTCATCATGCTCGAGGACACGGCGCTGACCATCGTCGCCTCGGCGCTGCTGGGCAATGACAGCGACGTGGACGGCGACGCGCTGAGCATCGTCGAGGTCTTCTCGACCCCCGATCTGAGCGTCACGCTGGACGACAACGGCAATGTCGTGGTCACCCCGCGCGAGGATTTCTTTGGCACGGCGACCTTCGACTACCGTGTGGCGGACCCCTCCGGCGACTACGACGTGGCGACCGCGACGGTCACGGTCACGGCGGACACCACCGGCACTGATGCACGCGACGACCGGTTCGAGACCGACAGCAACGGCGACCCACTACTGGAGGACAATCCCGTCATCATCGGCGCGGACAGGCTGTTCCTGAACGACACCAACTCCGAAGGCACACTGGTCATTGCCTCGGTGTCTAATGCCGTGGGTGGTCGCGCGATCCTGCTCGACAACCAGACGGTGCTGTTCGAGCCGCGCGCGAATTTCAATGGTGAAGCGCGCTTTGACTACACCATCGACGACGGGCAGGGAGGGCGCGATACCGCCACCGCCGTGCTGGTCTACGGCGCGGTCAACGACCGGCCCATGGCGCGTGACGACATGTACCGCAGCGAGGCGCTGGCCCATATCCTGCGCGGCACGCAGGACACCGTGCTGGAAATCCCGATCCTCGAACTGCTGAAGAACGACAGTGACGTCGAGGGCTTTGCCGTCACGTTCGAGAACGCCTCGGGCGCGGTGCATGGCGATTTCGTCGACGAGAACGGCGACCTGCTGCTGGATGAATTCGGCGTGGTGACGACCTACCACAATCAGGCGCTGCACGGGGATATCATCCGCTTCCGTCCGGATGACGGGCTGTGGGGCGAGACGACCTTTGGCTATTCTATCACCGATCCCGAGGGCGCTGTGGACGGGGCCGAGGTCACGATCTACTTTGACCCGACCTCTGACGCGCCGCCCGTGGCGGTCACCGACCAGGTGCTGGTGCCCGAGGACATTCCCGTCACCATCCACCTGTCCACGCTGATGGCGAATGACAGCGACGTGGACAACAACGGGCTGGAGATCATCGGCTGGCGCTATATCGACCCGCTGGCGGACTTCTTCAAGTTCGGACCGGCAGCGGTGGGCTTCGTCAACGGCACGATCGAAGAGGACGCGAACGGCGACTTCCTGTTCACGCCCTTCATCGACGCGACCTATTCGTCGGGCATCGTCTATTTCCTTCAGGACGGCGACGGCTTCGTCACCGAAGGCTTCCTGGACATCGTGATCGTGCCGTCGAACGACGACCCGACCGTGGTCTACGATCCGGGCTTCGTCACACCGCTGGACGTGCCGCTGGTGATCCGCGTGTCGGACCTGCTGTTCAACGATTTCGACATCGAGCAGGCGGACACGGATGGCGATGGCACCATCGACGTGGATCTGGACGATCCCGACCGCGCGCGCCCGACCTTTGTCGGCGTGGACGCGCTGTGGGATCCGCTGGAGCTGGCGCAGGGCAACCGCGTCGCGATCGGCGATTTCGAGGTGGTCGAGTTCCGGGGCGAACAGTTCCTGGTGGCGCGCCTTGCGCCGGGCTTTGCCGGTGACGTCACCATCGAGTACCGCATCGCCGACGAGGAAGGCCTCGAGGACACGGGCTTTGCCTATGCCACGGTTGCGGATTTCTACGGCGCCGAGCTGACCGGCACACCGCTGGTGGACTACATCGAAGGCAATGCGCTGGACGAGGTGATCCATGGCTACAATCGCGACGACTGGGTCCGCGCGATGGGTGGCAATGACACCATCCTCACGGGCCGCGGTGCCGACCTGATCGAGGCCGGCGCGGGCGACGACCTGATCGACGCAGGCGACGATGCCGATGACATTCGCGGTGGCGCGGGCTTTGATACCGTAATCTTTGCCGGGTCAAACACCGGGGTGCGCGCGGACCTGTCGACACTGATCGGGCAGGGCGGATATGCGGCGGGCGACCGCTACACGGACATCGAGGCCTTCATCGGCACCGGGTTCGACGATACGCTGGGCGGCGGCGAAGAGGACAACGCTCTGTCGGGGATGGATGGCGACGACCTGCTTGAAGGCCGCGGCGGACGTGACACGCTGACCGGCGGCGACGGCGACGACACCCTGTCCGGCGGCGCAGGCGGTGACATCCTGCAAGGCGGTGCCGGCAGCGACTGGGCTTCCTACGAGTTCGGCACCGAGGGCGTGACCATCTCGCTCGGCGATGGCGCAGCTTCGGGTGGTGATGCCGATGGCGACCTGCTCAACGGGATCGAGAACATCCTCGGCACCGATGCCGCCGACAGCCTGACCGGCGACGGCGCGGACAACACGCTGTCCGGCGGGCGCGGCGACGACACGCTGATCGGTCTCGACGGGGACGATGTGCTGATCGGCGGGCGCGGGGCGGACAGCCTCGTGGGTGGCGCGGGCACCGACACGGCGGATTACAGCCTGTCCACCGGCGGCGTGACCATCAACCTTGCCACGGGCACGGCCTCGGGTGGTGATGCCGAGGGCGACAGCCTCGACGGGATCGAGGTCATCGTGGGCAGCTACCACGGCGACAGCCTGACCGGCGATGCGTCCGACAATACCTTCCGGGGTGGATACGGCGCGGACACTATGACCGGTGGCGACGGGTTTGACGTGCTGGACTACTCCACCTCGGACGAAGCGGTCACGCTCGACCTGTTTGTCGGCATGGGCTTTGGTGGCGCGGCCGAAGGCGACCAGTTCTCTGGGTTTGAGAAGTACATCGGCTCGATCCACGCCGATCTCTTCCAGGGCGACTTCTGGTCCGAAACATTCGACGGCGGCTTTGGCGACGACACGATCGCGGGCAGCTATGGGTCTGACACCTACCTGTTCGGCTATGACAGTGCGGCGGACACCATCCATGAGGCAGGTGACGAATTCTTCTCGCCAGGCGACGTGGACAGCGTCCTCATGGGCGCGGGTATCGCGGCCAAGGACATCTCGATCCTGCGCATGGGCGACGACCTGTTCGTCGAACTGGAGCGCGACGACGGCTACCTGATCGACACGCTGACGGTGGTGAACCACTTCCTTGGCACCGATCAGGGCATCGAACAGATCGTGTTCGAGGACGGGACCATCTGGGATCGTGCCTATATCGCCGCGAACCTGCGCGATGGCCGCTTCAATGCGCAAAACGACGTGTTCCTGCTAGGCACCGAGGACGAGATCGCGTTGATCGACCCTGCCGACCTGATCCTGAACGATGCCGACACCGGGATCGAGAACCTCGAACTGGTCTCGGTTCAGGCGGCGCAGCATGGCAGCGTGTCGATCAATGCTGACGGCATGATCGAATTCCTCGGCGATCAGGATTACAACGGCGATGCGTTCTTTGCCTACACGGTACGTGACGAGTTTGGTCGCGAGTCCACCGCGCGGGTGGAGGTCAACCTGAGCCCGGTCAACGACGCGCCGGTGGCGATGGATGATCCCGTCCAGTACGGCATCGAGGATGTGCCGCTGCGCATCCGCATCGAGAACCTGCTGGCCAACGACTACGACGTGGACGGCGACAACGAATCCGAAGGGTTGCGCATCGTCAGCGCGGAGCCGCTGACCGACCTCGACGGAAAGGCGATCCGCCCCTACGAGGACAAGGACGAGTATGACGGCGCGGCGACCGACGCCACCTGGCGCCTGGATGGCCAGTATATCGAGTTCCTCGGTCGCCCCGATCACTTCGGCTTTGCCGGGTTCCGCTACACCATCGAGGACAACGACGGCGCGCAGGCGACCGCCGAGGTGGAGATCTACTTTGCCCCGGTGAACGACGCACCCCGCTCGCGCGATGGCAAGGCGACGGTCAAGCTGGGCCAGTCGCACGAGTTCACCGTGCAGCAACTGATGAACAGCGCCTACGACGTCGAGGGGGATGCGTTCTCCTTCGTCGGACTGCATATCGGCGCGGATGGCAATGCCTCGTCCAACGGGGTCGAGACCTTCGATCCGCTGAGCGAGATCATCACCTTTACGCCCGAGGCGCTGGGGGATGCGTCGATTTCCTTCGACGTGATCGACGCGCGCGGTGCTGAGGCGACGCTGGAATTCAAGATCTGGGTGCGCCCGGAGAACCTTGGGCCGAATGCACGCGACGATCGTGGGTTCCAGGTCTTGCAGCACGGCACGATCCTTATCGACCCGGCGGTGCTGCTGGCGAACGACACCGACCCGGACGATGATGAACTGGTCTTCGAAGGGGTCTACCGCTTTGCCGAGAACGGCAAGGTGCGGGTGACCGATGCGGGCATGATAGAATTCGCCGCCCGAGAGAACTACAACGGGCCGGCGACGTTTGAGTACACCGTGAGCGACGGCAAGGGCCTGACCGATACGGCGGTCGTGCACTTGACCATCCTGCCGTTCAACCGTGGGCCGGAGCTGCGCAACGACGTGGTGAACGGGTTGGAAGACGGGCCGCTTTACGTCATCCCGGCAGAGGCCTTTGGCAACGATCTGGATCTCGACGGCGACGTCATCTTCTTTGACGGTGTGCAGTTGCTGGGCGAGTTGACGCACCAGTTCCTGTCGCCCGATTTCACCGTCCGCGCGACCTCGGCCAACAATACCGACTTGCCGGGCTGGCTGTCCTTCGACGCCGCGACCATGACATTCAGCGGTGCCGTGCCGCCGGAGCAGACGGAACCTGTCGAAGTGGCAGTCTTTGTCGAGGATCCGTCGAACGGGGCGGTGCATGTCTTCCGCTTCGATTGGGATGCCGAGGGCCGTGCAGGCGACCTTGCCGCAGGGATCAGCGTGCAGGCGCAGGTCATGGACGGCTTCCAGTTGCGGGAGGCCTTTGACTGGACGCTCGACGGCGACGCCGATGACGTGGCGACCTTCGACATCTCGGACGGCAGTTTTGCCGCGCAGGTCAACGGTGGCCGTCCGCTGCCGTCCTGGCTGGTGTTTGACGAGGCGACGCGCAGCCTTGTGATTTCCGAGTTCGGCGTGGATGCCGAGGACACGCTGGCACGGGTGCAGATCGTCTATACCCCGGGCGACAAGCCCGCGCTGCCCGAGAACGAATTCTACGCCACCGACCGTGGCTTTACGCTGGAATTCGTCATCGACCCGACGGACCCGCAACTGGCGGCGATCAACGCCGTTCTGGCGGGGGATGCGGGCCTCGAAGCGCTCGGCCTCTTCGGCCTCGACCTGTCGTCGGCACCGACGCTGAGCGTGTCCCGCGAGAGCGGTGCGCCACTGAACGACTGGTTGAGCTTTGACGCGTCGACGCTGACCTTCTCGGGGATGCCGCCGTCGGAGTATGTCGGCGCGGTGCCTGTCCGGATCGACGTGGCGGGCGACGGGGCGCTGCCCGCTATGAGCCTCATCACCGAGGCCGTGGTGGACGAGACCTTTACGGTGGTCGTGGTGGACAACGGGTCTCCCTTCAAGGTGGAGGACCAGCCGGAGCGCATCGACCTGGATGCGCCGGAGGACTTCAACGGGTCGGTGGCCTTCCTCTACGACGCCAACGACGAAAAGGGCGGTCAGTCGGACGACCCCGCCAGCATCGTGTTCAACGTCCGCCCGACGCGCGAATTGGCCGAGGCGAACGAGGACAGCTTTGACCTGTTCGAGAACGGCGCGGTGACCTTTGCGCTGGCCGACCTGCTGGTCAACGACCGTGACGACGACGGCGATGCGCTGCGCATCACGGGCCTTGGCCAGCCGCAGTACGGCACGCTCGACATTCAGTTCAACGAGATCGACATTCCCGGGGCGGATTCCTCCGGTGGGGTCACCGTCTTCGGAGAGTGGAGCGGCACGCTGGCCGATGGCAGCCCGCTGCCCGACTGGATCCATGTGGTCCACGAGACCGGCACGATCACCGGGGCGGTTCCGCTCGGCGTGTCGGGCGATTTCGAGGTCACCCTCGTCAAGACCCAGACCATTTTCGACGCCATCAACGGCGTCCAGACCGAGGTTATTGCCACGGACAGCGCCAGCTTTACCGTGGATGGCAACCCCGGTGTGATCGTGACCTACACGCCCGCGCCGGGCTTTGCCGGTGAGGATGTGCTGACCTACACCCTCACCGACGACGCCGAGGGCGAGGTCGAAGGGCAAGTGGTGATGGCGGTGGCCTCGCTGCAGGATCCGCCGATTGCCACCACCGACCACTTCACCGCGCAGGAAGACGGCGAGCTGGTGCTGACACCGGCGATGCTGCTGGTCAATGACGTGGACGTGGACGGCGATACCGTGCGCTTCCTCGGCGTGTCGGATGCCGAGAACGGCACCGTCAGCTTTGACGGGACGAATATCACCTTTGTGCCGACGCCGAATTTCGCCGGGCTGACGCGGTTCACCTACACTGTGACCGACGACCGCCACGGCGAGAGCACCGGCACGGTCGAGGTCTATGTCCAGAGCACCAACCAGCGGCCCGAGGCGGCCACGGATGTCTTTGCCGCGACCGAGGACGTGCCGTACGAGTTCACCATCGACGACCTGCTGGCGAACGATCTGGACGCCGATGGCGACGCCCTGTCGTTTGTGACCTTGCAGACCGAGGTTCCGAATGGCCGCCTGCTGGAGCTGCCGAATGGTCGCTACCAGTTCGTGCCGGACGAGAACGTCACCGGGCTGGTGAGCTTCCGTTACACGATCACCGATGGCCGCATCCGCGACAACGGTCTGATCACCTTCGACATCGAAGCGGTGAATGACGCCCCCATCGCCAATCCCGACGGGTTCTTTGTCGGCGAGATGGACGCGCCCATCGTGGTCGACTTTGCCGACCTGCTGTTCAACGACCGCGATATCGAGGGCGACGCGTTCTCGATCGTGGAAATCTTCGACGCGGACAATGGCACGGTCTACCAGAATGGCGAGACGGCGGTCTTCCAGGGCCGGGCAGGGTACTTCGGCGACGGTGGCTTCCACTACCGCGTGACCGACGAACATGGGGCCACCAGCATCGGCTATGCCGAGGTGCTGGTCATGCCGCTGTTCGAGGTGCCGGTGGCGGTCTCGGATGCCGGGCTGGAGATGCTCGAGGACACCTTCCTCGACATCGACCCGGCGGACCTGATGGCGAACGACGATATCCCGCTGGGGTCCGAGGTGACCTTTCTCGGGTTGGAGGTCGCTTCGGGCTACGTGGGCAAGGCGACGGTTGTCGAGCAGGCCAACGGGATGTGGCGTGTCACCACGGCGCAGGACTTCTTTGGCGAGCTGAAGCTGCGCTATGCGCTGACCAACGAAACCGGCTTCGAGGTGCCGACCACGGTGACCATCGACGTGCTGGGCACGCCGGATGCGCCGGTTGCCGTGGACGACGTGCTGACCATGACCGAGGACCAGCCGCTGGCGATCTTCGTCACGCAGCTGATGGCCAACGACAGCGATCCGGACCGGCAGGCGTTCTTTGTCAGCCGCATCCTGGATGCCGAGGGCGTCGAGGTCGAGTTGACGGGCGACGGGCAGGTCATCGTGACCGCCGCGCCGGAGTTCCACGGCTCGGCCTGGTTCACCTACGAGATCGAGGACAGCGGCGGTTCGCGCGACACTGCGCGGGTGGACGTAACGGTCGAAGCGGCGAATGACGCTCCGGTCATCACCGACCCGGGGATGCTGTTCGCGGCCGAGGACACGACGCTGAGCATCACGCTGCCCGCGGGCACCATCGCGGATGCGGATGGCGACGCGCTGGTCGTAGAGATGCGCAGCCCCGGCGGCACCCCGCTGCCCGCATGGCTGTCCTTTGAACCTGCGACGCGCACCCTGACCGGCACGCCGCCGCAGGACTTCAACGGCACCGTGGCGCTGGAATTGTTCGTCTCGGACGGACAGGCGCAGGACGTGCAGGCGCTGACGCTGAATGTCTCGCCGGTCAACGATGCGCCGGTGCTGGAAGCGGTTTTTGACGACTTGACCGGCACCGAGGACACGGCGTTTGACCTGGCGCTGACCGGCGGTTCGGTGTCCGACGTGGACGGCGATACGCTTGTCTACACGCTGACGCTGACGGACGGGTCGCCCGCGCCGGGCTGGATCGTCTTCGACGCGGTGTCCCTGCGGATCAGCGGCACCCCGCCGCAGGATTTCGCCGGTGTCGTCGATCTGCGCCTGACCGCCTCGGACGGGGAGGAGAGCGTCAGCGACGACTTCACCCTGACCGTCGCGGCGGTGAACGATGCGCCGGTGTTCACTTCGGCAGGGGCGATTTCGCTGCCAGAGAATGAAACGGCTGTATTGACCCTCGCGGCGACGGACGCAGAAGACGACGGGATCACCTTTGCAATCGATGGCGGCGCGGATGCGACACTCTTCGCGCTCGACGCCGCTGGCGGTCTGACCTTCATCTCGGCCCCGGATTTCGAGGCCCCGGCGGATTCTGACGGTGACAATGCCTACGAAGTGACCGTGTCGGCAACGGACGGTGCGCTGACGACGACGCAGGCCATCACAGTCACGATAACGGACGTCAATGAGACCGGGGCGGTAACCATAACCGGCACCGAGGGAGACGATCTCATCACGCCGCTGACAGCACCTTCTGGTCAGCCAGTTGCGACGGAATTCGGCGATCTCATCCTTGGCCTCGGCGGGGACGACACCCTTGATGGGGGGGCAGGCGACGATACGATCCTCGGTGGCGAGGGACGTGATACGGTTCGGTTCTCGGGCTTCGCCTCGGACTACACGTTCACGATACCGGCGGCTGGCGAATTGGCCGTGAGCAACGGTGTCAACACCGACAGCCTGTTGGACGTCGAGGTGATCGACTTCACCCAAGGGGCCTTGGCCGGCAGCATTGATCTGGCGGAAACAGTCTTTGACGTGGCGGGTACGGAAGACTGGTTGCTGCGTTCCGACACGCGCGATGGCCTTGGAAATCTTCAGACCTCGCTCACCGTCTACGACGATGGCCGCGAGCAGCTCGCCTCTTATTTCGCGGGTTCGGGAAGCCTTTCGCAGAACCGCATTCTGGACACGCGCGATGCCTACGACTGGGTCGAGCAGTTTGTGTCCTATGACGAATTCGGAAACCTGCTGCAGAGCTATACCCTGCAGGACGATGGAGGGTCTTCGACGACATACGAAGATGGTCTTGTCGTGAACATCACTTACAGCAATGGCCTGCTCAGCCAGCGCGACATGCTGGATCCGGATAACGCCTACATCTGGACGCAGCAGACCCAGACATACGACGACCAGGGCAACGTTACTTCCCGGGTAACTGTTTATGACGATGGCCGTTCGCTCGATCAGACATTTGACGTCAACGGCGGTCTGACGCGGCTCGTGGTCGAGTATCCCAATGGCAGCCTTCTGGAGCAGGACTACGAAAGCGGTCTGCCGACGCTGAGCGTGGCAAGCGACCCGAACGATGCTTTTGATTGGCAAACGGTGACGAAGACCTTCGATGCCCAAGGCCGCATTGCGACGCAAAACAGCGTTTTCGATGACGGTCGCACGTACATCTGGACCTACGTCGACGGGGTCGTCAGTTCATATGGCAGGGAGGACCTGAACAATGCCTATGAATGGACGTCCGCACAGACGACCTACGATGCCGCTGGTCAGCCGCTTGTCGAAACCACCAGCTACGACGACGGACGTGAGACCCGCGTGGAGTATGCCGCAGGGGCCCGATCGACAATTTTGACGACGGATGTTGCGGACGCGTACGACTGGGACGAATTGCGCTTTTCCTACGATGCCGAAGGCCGCGTTGCTATGCAAAGTTACCTCTTCGATGACGGACGCAGTTACGTTTGGACCTATGTCGGCGGTGTCGCCAACTCCCTCAGCAGGGAGGATCAAAACGATGTTCAGGACTGGACCAGTGCCCAGACGACCTATGACGCCGCCGGTCGCCCGCTTGTCGAAACCATCATTTACGACGACGGGCGAGAGGCACGCGTCGATTATACCGATGGCGTCCGGGCGACACGTTTGACCACCGATATTGCCGACGTCTACGATTGGGACGAGATGCGTGTCACCTTCGATGCTGGGGGCCGCGTTGCGACGCGGACCAATGTATACGACGACGGGCGCACCTACGCGTGGACTTATGTCGACGGGATCATCTCGTCCTACGTCAGCCAGGATCCGAACGATGCCCATGACTGGACGAGTTCGCAGATCAGTTATGATGCGCTTGGCAGACCTCTGTCAGAGACGACCCTGTATGACGATGGCCGCAGCTTGCAGACGGACTATTCGGATGGCATCCGAAACCTGTTTGTGATCACAGATGGTGGCGATGCGTACAGCTGGAGCGAAGTGCGTCTCACCTATGACGCAGCGGGTCACCTCGCAACCATGGTGACGAACTACGACGACGACCGTTCCAACACGAGCCATTACGATGTGGACGGTCAGTTAAAGAGCCGGGAACTGGAGTTGCTGAATGGAAGTACTTGGAGCGAACAGTATTCTGGTGGTGTGATCACATCACGGGTGGCGCTGGATCTTGACGACGTGTTCGTCTGGAATTCAGTGACCACGACCTTCGATTCAGAGGGGCGGAAGGCTTCGGCGTTCACCGAAATGGATGACGGTGTCGAGATCACCGAAAGCTACGTCGAAGGCGTGCTGGCGGAGTATTTTGCAGATGACCGGCTGGACGCCCATGACTGGGCATCGACACAAGTGACCTATGTCGGAGGTTTGCCGCATACGGAAACCGTCACCTATGATGACGGCAGCGTGGTGGTGACGACCTTCTGACGGCATGCCAGAGAAGGGGAAGGGCATGCGAGAAACTTCTCGCACGTCCTTGTTATAAAATGGAAAAGTCAGATGGCTGCGGCGACCGCCCGCCGGGCCATCTCGACGACGGCCTCGCGGGTCGCAGCGACGGCGATGAAGCGCGCGTTATGGCAGAACTTGGCGCCCGGCACGCCCGAGGCCGCTTCCAGCGCGCCGTCCGTGAGGCCGGCCCAGGCTTCCGGAAGGTCGGCACGGCTTTCGAACGTGTCGGCATTTTTCCGGATTGTGGTTAACGCCCAATCGTCGTCCCGCGGATGGATGACAAACAGCAGGTAATCCGCCCCTGCCTTTTCGACAGCAGAGCGGAAAGGCATCCCGGAAGGCAGTTCGAGGATGCGAGAATCTCCTGCATTCACAATGGCTTGGGTCACCAGCGCATCGGCGCGCCGCTTGGCGGATTTTGTCCCCACCGCCGCTTCGAGAAAGGCGCGCGCGACGGTCAGCGCCTGCAGGAATGCCTGGTCGTCGGCCTCGGGGTCGCGCGCATCGAAGGGAGGCTTGAGCGTCTCGAGCAGGACGGGGAGGGTGAGGCTGGCAAGCGGACCGGCGGCGGAAGGTTCGAGGGCGCCGTTGTCCATGAGGTCGACGGGGAGAACGAAGGTCGCGTCGATCGAGGCATGGACGGCGTCGATGTCGGCCTCCGGCACGGTGTGGGCGCGCAGGTAGTCGCGCCCGAAATGGTGCCAGATCAGACCGAAGGAGCTGTAGGGCTGATCGTCAGGCCGCAGCGGATTGGGCCTCTGGTGGTGGTCAAAGATGTTCTGATCCACATCATATAGACGTCCGACGTCGTAAATGATCTTGCCTTCGCCCGGCGTGATCCACTTTGGATCGCGGGAGCGCACCAGTTTCGCAGCGGGAAAAAGGCGGGTGAGAATGACGGAGGAGAGCAGTTCGTCTGCGTGGAAGCCGCCGGAGTGGGTGACGAGAGTGTCAACGGTCATCGGGTGTCCTCTGGCGGGCCGGAATGGCGTCAGGTGAGTGTCAGACGGCGTTTTTCCAGAGCCAATCTGATCTGTCCAGCGCGAAACGACGGGCATTGAAGCGGTTGGGGCCCCGGGTGAGGGCTTTGGGGCGATGGTTCAGAATGGTGAACAGGAGATGAAAGGCCGGGAAAAAGCGGTGATCCTGTCGGGTTTTGACAAGGCGCGCGGGGTGATCCGGGGGCGGTTAACCGGCCGCACGGTGTGTTACCTTGGGTCTTTAAACATTTGGAAAGGTGAGTCCCGGCCGGTTTGACGGGGTAAACCGGCCGGTTGTTAAGGATTTGTCGGTTTGAGTGGTTTTGAGGGGGGGACGAAGTCTTGAAAAGACTTCGGGGCGCTTTCTTTTCAAGAAAGCGGCGAGCGCTGGTGGATGGGGTGTGGAAGATTGGAACGGGGCGCGGTGTCCGGTGGCGGGGTCAGCCAGCGGACCGGGGCGCGGTTGCAGAAGATCACGAGTTGGCCCGCGTTTTCCGCGACAGTGAGGCGCGGTTTGGCCGCCGGCCAACTTGATCGCTCCAGTGGAGCGATCAAAGCAACGAACGCCCGATCTGCAAAGATCGGGCCGGCGTCGGAGCGCATCATGGGGTATACGTTTTCAGTGGGCGAGCAAGCGTCGCGCGGACACACGGGAATTTGTGCGTGCAAGCACGCAACCTACGGCTTGCTTGCAATCTTCACAAGCTTGTCTTCGGGGAACCGCTTCTCCCAAGTTTCGAGAAGGAATAGCGCGATTGATGACGCCGATGATACCGAAAGCCTTGCTATCCTTGGATCGAGCCGCCGAAAGCCGCGTTCTCTACCGTGAGCACTGCCTGCGTGGGTTCGTAGTGCGCCAATTCCCTGAACAACGTTCGCTAATGCGCTAAGCACCGTGCGCACGTCAGCTTCGATTTCGCCGGACGGCATTTCCTTTTCCGCTGCTAAACCGAGTGGTTCGCGGACGCACTTGTATAATGTCTTGATATCCTGTGTTTTCGGCCGATCCAGGCCGCGGGCATCAATACTCGATTTGCATATTCCCTCGAGCATAGAACATGCGGCGGTTATTGCGGCCTCCGGGTCATTGTCTACTCCCTCAAATGCCCGCTGAAATTCGCGTTCTAATGTATCCAAGGTCCATTCGGCGCTGACGCGCTTCAAATGGGGTAGCACAGTATGTGAAGGCAGGGCTGCAATTTCATCTATGAGTTTGTAAAGTGGCGCATCCTCGATAGCGGCGCTGTCCATTAAGATACTAACGTACTCTGGATCGACCGCCCATTCGTTTCGGCTCGATTGCATCGCAGCTTCTTCAATGCTTGCATCTCGATCCGCGTGCTTCCGTTTCCACAATAGTCTAAGTAATTCGACTACCACGTGGGGCGGTGAAAGCTCAATGAACGACAATAGGCGGTTGAACTTTGACGTTCCCTTTTCACTGAAGGCGTCAGCGTAAATTCTCGTTTCAAAGTGATCTTCGAAAAATTCAGAGAAAGTTTTGTTGGTGAAATCAAGGACGTAACCGGGCTGGGGCGAGAAGAAGCCCTGGATCAAATCTCGTTGATAGTGTTTCAGTCGCGCCACTGCCTATCTCCCCCTCCTCTTCACCCCACCCCTTTGCCCCGGCTTCCCGGCCGTAGACCGCCCGCGCGACTTGACCGCCTCCTCTGACGCCTTCTCGACCGCCTGCTGGCGGGCGAGCGGGTCGTCGGCGACGGCGAGTTCCACTGCCTCCAACCGCTTTATCTCGTCGCGCAGGCGGGCCGCTTCTTCGAATTCCAGGTTCTCGGCGGCCTTGCGCATGTCGGTGCGCAGGCCCTCCATGACGGCGGCGATGTTGCTGCCCTGGCGCTTGGGGTCGATCTTGGCGGTGACGCGGCTTTGGTCCGTGTCGCCCTGGTAGAGACCGGCGAGGATGTCGTCGACGTTCTTCTTGACCGTCTCGGGCGTGATGCCGTGTTCCTCGTTATAGGCCATCTGCTTTTCGCGGCGGCGGTTGGTTTCGCCGATGGCGCGCTCCATCGAGCCGGTGACGCGGTCGGCGTACATGATGACGCGGCCTTCGGCATTCCGCGCGGCGCGGCCGATGGTCTGGATCAGGGAGGTTTCAGAGCGCAGGAAGCCCTCCTTGTCCGCGTCAAGGATGGCGACGAGACCGCATTCGGGGATGTCGAGGCCCTCGCGCAGGAGGTTGATGCCGACCAGCACGTCGAAGGCGCCGAGGCGGAGATCGCGCAGGATCTCGATGCGTTCGATGGTGTCGATGTCGGAGTGCATGTAGCGCACGCGGATGCCCTGTTCATGCAGGTATTCGGTCAGGTCCTCGGCCATGCGTTTGGTCAGCACGGTGGCGAGGGTGCGCATGTCCTGCTTGGCGACCTTACGGATTTCATCGAGGAGGTCGTCGACCTGCATATCGACGGGGCGGATTTCCACCTGCGGGTCCAGAAGGCCGGTGGGGCGGATCACCTGTTCGCTGAACACGCCGCCGGATTGTTCCAGCTCCCATGCTGCCGGGGTGGCGGAGACGAAGATGGATTGCGGGCGCATGGCGTCCCATTCCTCGAACTTGAGGGGGCGGTTGTCCATGCAGGAAGGTAGTCTAAACCCATGTTCCGCCAGCGTGAATTTCCGCCGGTAGTCGCCCCGGTACATGCCGCCGATCTGCGGCACGGAGACGTGGGATTCGTCTGCAAATACGATGGCGTTGTCGGGGATGAATTCGAAGAGTGTGGGGGGCGGTTCGCCCGGCGCGCGGCCGGTGAGGTAGCGCGAGTAGTTCTCGATCCCGTTGCAGACGCCGGTGGCCTCGAGCATCTCGATGTCGAAGTTGGTGCGCTGTTCGAGGCGCTGTGCCTCCAGCAGCTTGCCTTCGTTCACCAGCTGGTCGAGCCGTTGGCGGAGCTCTTTCTTGATGCCGATGATGGCCTGCTGCATCGTCGGGCGCGGTGTGACGTAGTGCGAGTTGGCGTAGATGCGGATGCGTTCGAAGCTGTCGGTTTTCGTGCCGGTCAGGGGGTCGAATTCGGTGAGGGATTCCAGTTCCTCGCCGAAGAAGGACAGCCGCCACGCCCGGTCGTCGAGGTGGGCGGGCCAGACTTCGAGCACATCGCCACGGACGCGGAAGGAGCCGCGCTGGAAGGCCTGATCGTTGCGGCGGTATTGCTGGGCGATGAGGTCCGCCATGATCTGCCGCTGGTCGTATTCCTTGCCGACGAACAGGTCCTGCGTCATCGCCCCGTAGGTTTCCACCGAGCCGATGCCGTAGATGCAGGACACCGAGGCGACGATGATGACGTCGTCGCGTTCCAGAAGGGCGCGGGTGGCCGAGTGGCGCATCCGGTCGATCTGTTCGTTGATCTGTGATTCTTTCTCGATGTAGGTGTCGGAGCGGGCGACGTAGGCTTCGGGCTGGTAGTAGTCGTAGTAGGAGACGAAGTATTCCACCGCGTTGTCGGGGAAGAAGCCCTTGAATTCGCCGTACAATTGGGCGGCGAGGGTCTTGTTCGGGGCGAGGATGATCGCCGGTCTCTGGGTTTCCTCGATGACCTTAGCCATGGTGAAGGTCTTGCCCGTGCCGGTTGCGCCCAGCAGCACCTGATCGCGTTCGCCGTCGTTGATCCCGCCGGAGAGTTCCGCGATGGCGGTGGGCTGGTCGCCTGCCGGGGAGAAGGCCGTCTGCATGCGGAAGGCCTTGCCGCCCTCCAGCTTTTCGCGCGTGCGCACGTCGGGCGCGGGCGAATGCAGGATCGGCATCTGCTGGGGCGAGTTGTTGTGCATGGGCGACTCCTTCGGAGGCAAATGTGGCACGCGGGGCCGGGGATGCAAGGGGAGGTGCTGACAGGAGGCGGCAGCAGGCTCCCCGGAACGGGCCTGATGATGAGGGCGCTGGCGGGGTCCGGGATGGGGCGGATCGGCGTCGCGAATCAGGGTGGGGAGGTGATTCGTCTCCGTAGGAGCGCGGCGGAAAACGGCGCGTAGAATCAGGACCATGGGCGGATCGGCTGATGTGGCAGGTTAAGCACACCTCGGGTGGGCCATCACAGGTTGCGCCCAAGAAACAAGGGAGAAACCGGGTCCGCCTCCGATACGCCGTTGGCGAACAAAATGTTGCGGCGACTTTCTCAAGGGTTGAGCCAACGTTCACTTCTTGGTTAACAGGCCTTCGGGGACAACTTTAATGTGAGTGATGCGATGCGTCTTGCCTTCCGCTTCGTGGTCAACCTTTTCTGCATGTACGCGCTGGTGTTCTTTCCAGCCATCGCCGCGGCGCAGAGCATCACAATAGACGGGACAGCCGTCGCCGGGCAGCGCCCGGTCATCACCAATTCCGGGGGCGGCAAGCCCCAGATCAACATTGCGCCGCCCAGCAATGGCGTCTCGGTCAACAGATATTCAAACTTTTCAACAAGTTCCGGCGCAATCTTCAACAACTCGGCAACCGCGGGCACGTCCCGGTCCGGCGGTTCCGTGGGCGCCAACACCCGTCTGAGCGCCGGCGCAGAGGCCAAGGTCATCCTGAACGACGTGCGCGGCACGCAGCGGTCGAACCTTGGCGGCACCTTCGAAGTCTTTGGTCCCAAGGCGGACCTGATGATTACCAACCAGAACGGGATCACCTGTAACGGTTGTAACTTCATCAACGCGTCGCGGACGACGCTGGCCACAGGCGCGGCCAGCGTGAATGCCAATGGCGACGTGGTGCTGGATACCCGCAAGGGCAACGTCCACGTGGGCCGCAGCGGTGTGACCGCCGATGGCACGCTGGCGCTGGTCGGCCGCACGGTGACGGTGGACGGTCCGGTCAAGGCGACGGTGGTGGACGCCATCGGCGGTGCCTCGACCTACAACGCACGGAACCGGTCGGTGGGCGCGGGCACGCCCGACGGCGCGGCGGGCAGCGCCTATGCGGTGGACGCGACGGCCTTTGGCGCGATGACGGCGGGGCAGATCCGCATCATCGGCAACGAAAACGGGCTGGGCGTGCGCACCGACGGCAAGCTGACCGCGACCTCGACCGACGTTTCGCTGCACTCCAAGGGCAATATCAACCACTCGGCGGTGCAGGCGAACCGCGATTTCGTCGTGCGCGGCGGCAGCGGCGCAGTGCAGCAGGATCGCGGGGCTGTCACGGCAGGGCGCAACGTGGACATCGTCGCCTCGACCTATGCGCAGGCGGCCTCTGCCAGCATGGAGGCCGCGGCCAACGTCAAGATCGACGCGGGCAATGTCATCCTGATCGCGGGCGAGGTGGCCTCGGCCTCTGCCACCTATGACGCGGTGAACAAGCTGGTGAACGTGGGCGAGATCGTCGCCAGCGGCGCAGTGACCGTCGTCGCGGGCGAAATCTGGAACATGCGGTCCGACCGCAATATCGACCTGCAGTTTGCGCAGGGCGGCGTGGGGCAGGGCTCGCTGGTGGTGGCGAATGCCGCGTCCTGGGCGGATCGGGCCTACATGATCGGTCATGGCGGCGTGATGGCGGCGCAGAACCTGACGCTGACCGCGAACAAGACCGACCTCAACAACTCGGGCGTGCTGGTCGCGGCGCAGGCGCTGGTGATGAGCGCGACGCGCAACGTCACGCAGCAGTCGCTGAAGGCGGTCTACCGCACGGCCAATTCCGGCGCCTATCTGAAGACCGACCTGACCAAGGCAAAGTCGTCGACGGTCGCTGGAAGGATCGCCGCGCTGGCGGGTGGTTCCGTGCGCGACATCTACAACGGCGTGCGCGATCCGCTGATCGTGGGCGACCGGGTTTACTACGGCACCAAGGCGCATGGCATCGGGTCGCTGACCGTCACCGGCGGACATTCGGTGCAGAACCTTGGCGGCGAATACAAGTCGAGCGGCACGCTGCGTCTGCAAGCCAATCTGTATGACGTCAACCTGCGCGCCCACGGGCGCTGGTCGCACAACTTCTCTTACGGTGGAAACACCGAGGTCATCGCGCAGCGCAACATCAACCTGACGCAGGCCCATTTCCAGGCAAACAGCGGCACGCTGAAGATCCAGGCGCAGGGCGGGTTCAACTACGATCAGGCGTCGATCGACACGGCGAGCTACCTGAACCTTTATGTCCGCGAGATGGGCGACGCGCTGAACAACCCGTTCACCATCAACACGGCGGGCTGGGTGAACCTGGCGTCGCGCGGGACCTATACCGGCAACAACGCGATCACGGCCTCGTCCATCACGTTGCAGTCGACCACCGGCGAAGTGAACCAGTACGGCACCACCCGGTCGACCGGCCAGACGAAGTTCGTCTCGGCGGGCAACATGCGGGTGAAGAACGCCGAGTCCTCGGGCAACACCTTGGTGCTGCAATCGACGGGGGGGAATATCTACATCCAGGGCAATGCGCGCGGCGTGGCGCTGGATATTGACGCGGAATATTCGCTCATCAACGGCACCTCGACGATGTACGCCGGGTCCGGTGGCATCAATGTCCTTGCCGGGGCGTCGATCACCAACGAGGGCGGCCGCATCTGGTCGCATGGCGCCATCGACCTGCTGGCCGGGCGCAAGTACGGCGGCGACATCATATCTTCGCACGGGACGGCAGCGCGCGGCGCGGGCTACATCCGCACCTATGGCACGACGAAGAACCTGCGGCTGGACACCGACCGCGGCACCATCCGGCTGACGAACAACGCGGCGATTGCCTCGGGGAACGTGACGCTGGACGCGCGGGACGCGATCTGGGTTCAGCGCAGCCATGTCGAAGGCAACACGGTCAGTCTGACGGCGCGGAACACCTACACGGTCAACGAGACGGATTCGATCATCAAGGCGAACCTGAACGACGTGATCGTTCTGGGCGGGAAGAACCTGTACAACCGGACCGGCGCCAATATCGAGGCGGTGCGCGACATCAAGGTGACGGGCAACGCGATGTACAACCACGGCCAGTCGGTGACGGCGGGCCGCAACATCGTTCTGACCCTGGGCAACCGGCTGGAGAACTACAACGTCGGCGCGAACCGGGCGCTGCTGAGCGCCGGGGGCACGATCACCATCGCCTCGGCGGTGGGGGATGTGTACAACCGGACCTCCGACATCGTGGCGGGCGGAGATGTCTCGATCAACTCCGGGCTGGACCGGGT
>NZ_JBNAGB010000013.1:0-149593 GCF_049800975.1 Sagittula sp. S175 | reverse complement strand
CCCCGGTTTCATCGGCCACATGGTCACCACCCTCGACGGTCGGCTGCTGGCCGACCGTCGAGGGTGGTGACTGGCGAGCGCGTGATGGCGCTGTACGAGGAGACTGCCGCGCGGCGCGATGCACAGGGCTGGATCGTCGGGCGCCGCACGCTGGAGGAGATGGGCGCCCCCTCCGGCGCGCCTGCCGATGTCGGGCCGATGTCGGGCCGGTGACGCGGCCAGTGACGGGGCGGCCCGACCGGGTGGCCCTTGGGGCCAGCGCGCCGATCGGGCTGTGCTTTGACCGCCACGCCCGGCTGGTGCCCGAGAGTGGCGTGCTCGACGGCGGTCACCTTGTGCTGGTGTTGCCCGAGACCGCGCCGCAAGGGCATGTCGACGCACTGGAGGCGCGGGGCGTGTCGGTGTTCTTTGACCGGGGGGACAGGCGCGACGTGCTGGCGCGGGTCGCGGGGGCGTTTGGCGTCGAGACGCTGTTGCTGGAAGGCGGCGGCGCTCTGAACGGCGCGTTCCTGACCGAAGGGTTGATCGACGAGACCAGCACGCTGATGCTGCCGCTGGTCGATGGCCGGCACGGTATGCCCGCGATCTACGACGCGCCCGAGACGGCGGTGCGCAGGGCGGACCTGCTGTCGGTGGATACACCGGGCGATAGCTCGGTCTGGCTGAGGCATGTCCTGACGTAAGACAGTCCGGCGAACCGGCGACGCCTCTGGTCGGGTCTCCCGTGCCGCGTACTGACGGCTTTTTGCTGGCGTCCGTTTTGTTCAAGCCGTTTCAATCGGTTGTCTGGTGAGTGCTCGCCTTTGAGGCGATCCATTGTGCGTAGAGGTCTCGCAGGACGCGCTCGGCTTCGAGGTTGATCCAGATGGCGAAGGCGGGGGTTTCGCCCATGGGGACGGTCAGCATGACGGCGGTGTCCGTCACCTTTACCCGGCCAATGGGGAAACCATGCGCGCTGGAGACGCGGCGGTTCGGCCAGCCCGGACCGCGACGGGCAATGACCGGGGACGGCAGGCCCTGCGCCCATGCAAAGACCTGTTCAAAGCGCATGTCGCTGTCGGGGAGTCCGGCGAGGGCGGGCAGGCGACGGCGGACGCGTTCGGCCATGTCGGGCGCTTGCAGGAAGCCATGCAGGCGCAGCCAGCGGTCGCGGCCGATGCCCGGCGCGGGGCCGATCTGATCGAGAAAGTCGAGATCGAAGGCGGACCCCACGCGCAGCATGCGGTTCAGCGTCGGCAGGTCGGTGTCGAGGGTCGCGGCGATGGTCGGGCGGTCCACGCTTTCGCCGAGTTGCGCCGCGAGGACGGATTTCTCGATGAAGGACAGGTCGCGGCGGTGACAGTTCTCGGCCCCGCGCGCGAGGGCCGCGGCGCGGCTGTCGAGGCGCGAGACAAGCGCGCGCACGGGACGGTTCAGCGATTTCAGCACGCGCAGGCGGCGGCGCCCGTAAACGAGGTCGTACTGGCCGGGATGACCGGGGCGGGGGCGCACGAGGATCGGCAGTTGCTGGCCATGCGCCGCGATGGAGGCGCGCAGATTGGCGTCCTTTGCCGGGTTTTCGGGGTCATGATCCAGTCGCGGGTCTTCGGTCGGGAGGTGGATGTGTTCCGGCGCGATCTCCAGCAGGATGGCGCGGGAGGGTCCGGGCGCGGGAGGGCAGAGACGGTCCATGGTGGCTCCTTTGGCTTCTCCGTTCGGGTCGGCAAGGAGCGTTACGCGGTCCGGTCAAGGATCGCGTAACCGGGGCGCACTGTGGCGTCACGGGCCGTTAGAGTTTCGTGAACCGGTAGGTCAGCGCGGGGCCGCCGGGCTGGCCGTAGGCGAGGACGGCGGTGACCATGGCGAAGGGTTCGGCATAGCGCGCGGTGCCCTGGCCACCCGCGTGCAGCGGGTCGAAGCCCGCATCCTCGATCAGCTGGCGCGCGATGGATTTGGCCTGCTGGTCGTCGCCGTAATAGAGGACCTGGGGCTTCGGGGTTGGTGCCTTTGCAGGCGCGGGGGCGAAGGATTTGGACGGGATGGTGTTGAAGGCGCCGACCCACTGCGCCTGCGGGTACTGGCTGGCCAGCGTTTCCAGACCGGAGGTGGTCGGCGGCAGGACGATGGTGTCATTGGCGGCGTTCAGGGGCACCACGGTCGACAGGATGGTCTTGCCCGCGAGGGAGAGCGCCTGTTGCTGCACGTCGGTGGTCTGCGACCAGTGGACGGCGAGCAGGATCACGTCGGCCTGCCGGGCGGCTTCGGCCTCTTCGTCCAGGGGCAGGAGGTCGGGGTTGGTGCCGGGGAGCTGGTCGGGCGCGATGCCGCGCTCGGCAAAGACCGGGGCCATGGCGATGGCCGCGCCGGTGGCATTGCCCCAGCCGGAGTAGAAGGCGAGGTGGGTGATGGTTTCGGACAGCTCCGCAGGCGTGATCCCGGTATCGAGGGCCAGCGCGGTGAAGGCGCCAAGCTGCGCGCTCTCGCCACGGGTGACCATGGCGGCAAAGGTGACGAGCGCGCGGTCGCGGGTGTTCAGGCTGTCGGCGGTCCAGACTGTGCCGTGCAGGGCGTCGGTTGCGTAGGCCTGAAGCGCGGGGGAGACGGCGGCGACCTCGGGCGGGATCGTGGTCGAGAGGTCCTGCGCGGTGGCGGAGGTGCCCGGCAGGGCGAGGGCGGTCAGGTGGCGTTTCATGGCGGTGTCCTCTTGGTCGGGTTACTCCCCAGAGGTGGGTCATGAGGTCTATGGGTTTATGGGCGGATGGGTGAAACCGGTGATGAGGCCGGCTCATCAATCGGCGGGGGGATCGCAGTCCTTGAAGGACTGCGCCCCGGAAACTTTTGAAGTTTCCGGGACGGTCCGCGCGGGATCACTGTTTGCCGGAGTGGACCGGGAACATGGAGGCCTCGCCGTAGTCCCTGGCGGTGATGCCCTTCAGCGTCTCCATGTCGGCGTCGGAGATGGTGAAGTCCACCTGAGCATTCGACTCCATGTGCTTGGGGTTCGTGGTCTTGGGCAGGGCCAGCAGGTCCAGTTGCAGGATGTAGCGGAGGCAGAGTTGCGGCACGGTGACGTGGTATTTCGCCGCCATGTCCTTGATGTCCTTGATGTCCGCGTTGTCGAGGATCGCGCCGTGGGCGATGGGGGAATAGGCCGCCACCAGCATGCCGTTGGATTTGGCGTAGTCGATCAGGTCAAAGGGCGTGTTGCCGATATGGGCGAGGACCTGGTTGATCATCGGCTTGACGGACGCATTGTCGATGAGGCTGGCGAGGTCCTGCTGCTGGTAGTTCGACACGCCGATGGCGCGCAGCTTGCCCTCGGCCAGCGCCTCTTCCATGGCTTTCCACGCGGCGAGGTTGCCCTCGAAGAAGCGGTCCTCGGCGGCCCGGTCACCCCAAGGTTGCAGGCTGTGGATGATGAAGAGGTCGATGTAATCGAGGCCCATCGTGTCGAGGGAGGCCTGGATCGCGGCCTTGGCGCCCTCGTAGTCCTTTACCTCGGCGGCGAGTTCGGACTGGACGAAGAGGTCCTCGCGGGGGATGCCGCAGGTGCGGATGGCCTCGCACACGCCGCGTTCGCTGCCATAGGCCTGCGTGATGTCGATGTGGCGGTAGCCGATCGCGATGGCGGCCACGGTCCCTTGGCAAAGGCAGGGGATGTCCACCGGCATTAAGCCCTGCGGACACCACCAGTTCCTGCCGAAACGCCCTGTCTGGCGCGAGGCGCAGCTTTGATGGGAAAACACCGGACATCCGGGCGGTCGAGTTTACCGGCAGCGGTATTGACGGCTCCGGCAGATACGCGATGCAAACCGCCAGACGGGCCAGGGGCGGACCCATGGCGGCGGAGCAGCGGGGGCGCAGCGCGTCGGAGTCGTGGGGGCCTTATTGGATGGTTTCACCGCACGGGACATGCCCGTGAGAAAGGCCATGGGCAGGTCTGGGGGGCAGGGGAGGCATCGCCGCCAGCACATTTCCCGATCAGGCCGTGCCGGGTCATGGGGAGCGCTGGGTTCGGAGACCTTTGATCTTGCTGAAAGACAATCCCACCGCGACGGCGCGGCGGACCGCAGCCAAACCTGCGATGGCGTTCGGACAGATGATCCGTTGCGGCACGTCAGGCGCCGCAACGGTTCTTGAGAGTGTCGATCAGAACCGGATGCTCCAGTTGGCTGCGATCCAGGCGTCGGCGGCTTCACCCTTGGTGGTGCCATTGGCCATGACCGAGAAGCTTGAGCCCTTCATGTCGACGGTGACGCCGACGCCCGCGCGCATCCAGTCCTGTTGATAGGTCGGTCCGCCAAGATCGAATGCGCCAAGGCCGATGACCTGACCGGTGACGTTCGCGCCTTTGTCCTCGAAGCGATGCACCCCTTCGAGCGTGCCGATGAACGTGACGTTGCCGGTCACCGGCACCTCGGCGTCGAAGCCGATGCGGACCTCTGTGCTGTCATCGCAGAGCCGGTCGAAGGCCGCGGGGAAGGCGCCGCCGGTCTCGGTGTAGCCGTCGAGACAGCTGTGGGAGTAGGACAGTTCACCGTAGGGCGAGACCATCGGCACGGCATTGGCGTATTGCAGCCGGGCGCGGATGGCGCGGGCGGTCATGTCCGCAGTGCCGCGCGAGGCATCCAGCGCGCCACCGCCCAGCACGTAGCCGCGCGTGATGTCGGCCTGTCCCCAGAGGGCCGCAGCCGTGACGGCCGCCCAAAGGCCGCTGTTCTCGTCGCCGGTCAACTGCTTGAGGGCTTCGAGCTTGACGTAGCTGGCGTGGGTGTCGGTGACCCCGCCAAAGCCGGTGTCCTGCGAGCCTTCGATCATGCCGAAGACGCCGTTGACCTGAAGGCTGCCGAAGTTGTGGCCGTACCCCAGTTCGCCAAGGCCAAAGCGGCCGTCTTCGCCGCCGAGGCTGTCCTTGCCCCAGTCGCCGCTGGCCCAGACGAGGGACTGGCCCGCGGCGGTGCGACGGTCGAGCGGACGTGAACCGGCGCCATTGACCACGACGCCAAGGCTGCGGGTCGTGGAGGTGTTGGCGGCTGCCGTGGTTCCGAGGCTGCTGCTCATGCTGTTGACCGTGATGATGCCGGCGTTGCCGGTGGTCCCGGTTGTTGTCGTGCCGCCGGTGGAGCCGGTGCCGCCCGTGGAACCTGTACCGCCGGCGGAACCTGTGCCACCTGTGCCCCCGGTCGAGCCCGTGCCGCCTGTACCGCCGGTGGAACCTGTGCCACCTGTGCCCCCGGTCGAACCTGTACCGCCTGTACCGCCGGTCGAACCTGTACCGCCGGTGCCGCCGGTCGAACCTGTGCCGCCTGTACCGCCGGTCGAACCTGTACCACCCGTGCCGCCCGTGCCACCTGTCGTCGGCAGTGTTGCTGGTCCCGTGCCATTGCCACGGGCAATGTAGACCTCCTTGGACCGCGTCAGGCCAACCACGACCGAACCGTCGGCATTGGTGGTTTCCGCGGTTTCGGTGATCTCGGACCGTCCGGGGAAGTTCGACGGAATGTCGACGCCGTTTGCGCGCAGCCAGTCCTCGACCGTCTGCATCCCGCCGTCCTCGGTCCAGCGAAAGCCGTGGGAGCTGCTGCCCTGATTCCAGTTGGCCTTGCCGACGATGACTTGTCCGTTGCCGGAAATGCCCAGGGCTTCGGAGATGAATTCCTGATTGTTGTCGGTCGGAAGGCTGCCCAGTTCCGAGAGCACGCCATCGACCCAACGCACGGCGCGGTTGCCGTAGCTGTCGCCGGGACGCGCGCCGCCGACGATGACGCGGCCATCCCACGAGATGTCATTGGCAAAGGCGAAATTGCCGCCGCGCAGGGTCGGAAGCGCCGTCATCCCGCTGCCCTCTGTCCAGCGAAAGGCGTTCTGTTGCAGGCTGGCGTTCCAGGCCGTGCCGGTGACCACGGAGCCGTCCCACGAGGTCGCGATGGCCTGATCGCTGCCGGTGGGGGTTGTCATGCCGTCGAGGTGGCCGAGACTCTGGATGCCGGTCGCTTCGGTCCAGCGGAATGCCGTGGCCGGGCCGATGAAGCCGAGTTTGCCCACCACGGTGGAGCCATCGCCCGATACGCCGAGCGCATTGCTGAAGAGCGTGGTCTCCGCAGGGTCGAGGTCCTGGAAGCCGCCCGCGGCCGTCCAGCGGTAGGCGCGTTGGCCGCCGGCGATGCCGCTCACGCCGCCCGAGGCGCGGCCCACCATGACGCTGCCGTCCGCAGACACATCGGCCACGCTGTAGAAATTCCACTGGTCCAGCGGGCGCATCGTCGTGGCGTCGCCGGCAGGCGCGACGCCGCCTGCCTCGGTCCATGTGTAGCCTGCGTAGACGCTGTCGGTGTAGCTGCGGTACACCGTGCCGACCAGCGTCTGACCGTCGGCGGTCAGCGCATAACGCGCCGGGACATGCGTCAGAGAGCGCGGGTAGGTCTCGGCCGGATCGCCGTAGAAATCCCTGATCTCCTGCGACGGATCAATCGTCTGCAACCCGGCGGTCTGCTGCGCCATGGCCATTCCCGACGCGCACAACGTCACCGTGGCCAGTGCCGAGGCCTGCAACAGCCAGAAATATCTTCCAAAGTTCTTCAAGGTCGTCCCCGATTCAAAATCGCTTTCAGGTTTGACTTCTTGCATGCTGTCGCTTGCACGGCATCACCCTGAAGGGTGAAGCGTGGCATCCGTGGTCAAAGCGGGCCTGATGGCCGGACCTCATGACCGGATCAATTTGGGAACCTGCCCGGCCAGACATGTGACCGCCAACACGGATGCGGCCCGATTGATACCTGTTGCCCGCATCGCGCAATGATTTATGTCTCGGGTATGAACGACTTTTCTCCCGAGCGCACCGACGTCAGCGGCAAGCTCCTCCATTTTCTGGACAGTGCCTACGAGGCACCCTTCGATCCCGGGAATTTCGACCAGGTGATCGACAGTGCCGCCGCATACCTGTTCCGGTCGCCGGAAAACCCTGTCCCGGCAAATCATGTCAGCCGTGGCCTGCACGACCAGCTTTTCACGTCCCATGCGGACCGCCTGCAAAGGCTGCTCGAAGCGCAGGAACCCAACTCCCGCGCGCGCCCGGAGACGCTGGTCAAGGACCGCCTCGCCGCGCTGGTCATCGCGCCGGGCGGCACCTGCCTTGGCAACTCCAACGCCGCGTCGCTGTTCGACGTGGCCTTTCCGTGCAATTTCGATGCGCTGTGTCTGGCCGGGACCAGCCGTCACCACCTGCGCAAGATGCTGGCCGATACGGCACGGCTCCAGCCGCTTGCGACGGATTCGATCGTGCTTGAACTGGCCGGGGGTGATCGGTTCGTTGCGCGGGTGACGCAGCACCAAAGCGTCGACCCGAAGACCGGGCGCACCAGCAGCGGGTTGGGCATCACCATCGCGCGCATCCTGTGGGACGAGGAAAGCCTGCCGCTGATCCGCGATTCCTTTGACCTGTCGGGCAGCGAGGCAGAGGTACTGCTGGAAATCCTGCGCGGCCGCAGCCACGCCGAGATCGCCGAAATCCGTGGCCGCAGCGTCGAGACCATCCGCAGCCAGGCCAAGGCCATTCTCGGCAAGAGCGGCTTTGCCAGGATGCCGCAACTCATCACGCTGATGAACCAGCTGGCGCTGTTCTCCGAACCCGGCGTGACCGCCGCGGCGGACGCCTTTCCGTCGCTGAGCCGTGACATCCAGAAATTCGACCTGCCCGAAGGACGCCGCGTTGCCTGCCACCGCGAGGGCCGCAGCGGGGGGGTGCCCGTGCTGTTCGTGCATGGCTACATCACGGGGCCGTATTTCAATGCGCCGCTGGCACGCGGTTTCTCGGAGCTTGGGTTCGACGTGCTGGCCCCCTCGCGCCCCGGATTTGGCCAGACCTCGGCGCCGATCGACTGGGAGAGGTTCGACGACACGGTGGTCGAAGATGCGCTGGCGGTCTGCCGCGCGCATTTCGACCGGCCCGTGATCGTGGTCGCGCATCAGGGCGGCGTCAGCCACGCCTGCCGCATCGCCCGGGCCCTTGGCCCCGACTGTCGCGGGATGCTGATGATCAGCGCAGGTATTCCCATCGACGAGACCCGCCACCTGCACCATATGAACCTGCAGACCCGCGTTGCCGCCGTCGCCGCGCGTTACACGCCGTCGATGTTCGCCATGCTGCTGCGGATCGGCATCGCGCAGTTCAACCGGATTGGCCATGTCGCCTACCTGAACAAGTATTTCAAAGGCTCCGACGCAGACCTTGCCGCGCTGGAACAGCCCGAGATCCTCGACATCTACCGCCGCAACGTCCACCACATGATCGCGCAGGGAACGCGGCACATGGTGCAGGACGGGCGCGCGGCCATGGCCGACTGGTCGGACGATTACGCCGCCGTCGGCTGTCCGATCCACTGGTTGCATGGCAGCGCCGACCCCGTCATGGGCGTCGATTTTGTCCATGAATGGGCCGAGGCACACGGTCATGGACCCGTCGACGTGGTCGAAGGCGGCGCGAACAGCATGATGTGGATGTATCCGGACCGGGTGCTGGCAGCCCTGACCAGACTTGTGACCGCCACGGAGCGGGCGGGCTGAGGTACGGCTTTTACCCTTTGGGCGTGGCTCGGGTCTGACGACTGCAACGCGGGTTCGCCTGGGCAAGGACCTTTCCCGGCGGGCCGCCTTCTTCTACACTCGTGTCCGCAGCGTCATTCATGTCGCGGATCGGGAGGCTTCCCTGCGTCAGGCACTCATCGCGTTTATGATTGTATGGCTGGCAACGGCGAGCCAGGCCCGGGACGTGATCGCCGTTCCCTTTGCCCCGCTCCGGTCGCTCATGGAGCGCGACGGGGAAGGCGGCTACGCGGGGTTCGCGATCGACCTCGCGCGCCTGATCGGCACGGAGATCAATGCCGAGATCGCAGTGCGCGATTTTCCGGATGTCGCGGCCACGGTCTCGGCCTTGCGGACGGGCGAGGCGCAGATGATCGCCGGGGTCGCCCCCTTGCCGGTCCTGCGCGAGACGACCGTCTTTTCCGACCCGGTGGCGCGCGACGTGGTGCAAATGGCCGCTCTGGCCGACCGCGCGGCTGGGATCGAGGCCAATCCGCGCGGCTTGCGCATCGGGATCGTGCCGCCGCTGGTGGGCGAGACCGAGGCGCGCGCCATGGCAGACAATACGGCCATCGAGTTCCCCACGGCGGAGGCTGCGATTCTCGCGCTGTTCCTGCGCGATGTGGATGCCATCATGGTGCCGAATTCCGTCGCCTATTCCGTGACGCGCCGGATGGGAACGGACGCGCGCATCGCTTTTGTCGGGGAGCCGATCCGGCAGGTCGAGCGGGTGGTGGCGCTGCACAGCGACCGGGCTGATCTGCTGGCGCCCATCAATGCCGCAGTCGCGCGGCTGGAGGCGGACGGGCGGCTGGGCGCCCTGCGCAACCGCTACCTGATCGAGCTGCCGCCGCCCGCGCCGCCGGTGCTGACGGTGGGTGTCGCGGATATCCCGCCGCTGATCCGGCTCGGGGCCGACGGCAATCCGGGCGGGTTCTCCATCGACCTCCTGCAGGCGGTGGCGGACCGGGTCGGCGTGCCGCTGCGGTTCGTGACGGTGGACCGCGCCGCATACCTGAACGGCCCCGTGGCCGCCGGAGTCGATCTGCTGCCGGCGATGGTGGAAACGCCCGAGCGGGTCGCGTTGATGGATTTCACCGTCGAGACGCAGCTGGAGACGATCACGGTCTACGTGCGCGACGGCTCGGCCCTGGTCGACCCTTTGCCGGAGGATCTGGAGGGGCTCACCCTCGCGGTCAATTCGCCGGGGATCGCGCAGACCCTCGCGGCGCTTGGCCTGTCGGCGGAGGTCACGGTGTTGCCGGATACGGCGGCGGTCTTCGACGCCCTGTTGCAGGGGCAGGTCGATGCGGTGCTGGGCGTCGAGAGCATCTATTCCGCCTATCTCGAACAAAACGCGATAGACTCCGTGCGGGCGGCGAGCGCGGCGCCGCTCTATACGCTGCTCACCGGCATCCCGATGCGCCCCGGACTGGGCGCGTTGCGGGACAGGTTCGACGCGGTCATTCCCGGTTTCCTGATCTCGCCGGGGTACGCCGCCCTGCGGGCGCGGTATTACGCAAAGCCGGTGTTCTGGACGCCTGCCCGGTTGCGGATGCTGCTGGGCCTTGGCATGGCGGTGCTGCTGGGGCTGCTGGCGGCGATCCTGCGCCAGAAGACCGTGGAGCACCGGCGCCAACTGGCCTTCGAGCAGCAGCAGGCAGACCTGAAGCGTGAACAGGCGCACAACCTGGAGCTGGCGACGCTCGTCGGAAAACTGGAACGGACAAACCGCGCGCTGGACGAATTCGCCTATATCGCCAGTCACGATCTGAAGGAGCCGCTGCGCGGGATCGGGATCAATGCACAGTTCCTCATGCGCGAGGGCCTGCCCGGTCAGACGGGACAGCGCGTGGCACGGATGGGCGAACTGGCCGGACGGATGCAGAGCCTCGTGTCCGAACTGCTCGCCTATTCCCAGATCGGTGCGGGCGGGCCAAAGCGCGAGCGCGTGGACGTGGGTTCGGTCATTTCCGGCATCCGCTCCACTTTGTCGGAGTGGCTGACGGAGCGGTCGGCCGAGGTCATTCAGGTTTCGGACATTCCCGACGTGCTGTCGGACCGGACCACGGTGAACCTCATCCTGCAGAACCTTGTCATCAACGGGGTCAAGTACAACAGCTCTGCCGAACAGCGGGTCGAGATCGGCTATGTCGCGCAGGCCATGGTCAACGGTCAGACGATGGAGCATGCGATCTTTGTGCGGGACAACGGCGTCGGGATCGCGCCCGAATACAGGGACAAGATCTTCAGGATCTTCAGCCGCCTGAGCAACGCAGCGGAGCATGACATCGGGCCGGGGGACGACTTTGCCCGCGGAACCGGCGCGGGGCTTGCTTTCGTGCGCAAGGCAGCCGAGATTGATGGGGGGAGCGTCGATTTCACCTCTGAACCGGGGCGCGGCTCGACGTTCTATGTGACCCTGCCGATGGCGCAGGACATGCAGCAGTAGGAGACCTTCATGCGCGAGGGTGCGGCAAGACATGGCGAGGTCCCGATCCTGATCGTCGAGGACAACCCCGACGATTTCGAAGCCTGCGCCTTTGCCCTGACGGAGGATGGCACCTTTGCCAATCCTATCGTGCGCTGCGAGACCGGCGAGGAGGCGCTGCGCTACCTTGGCCACGCAGGCCTGGAGGCGGCGCCGGGCAATGCCCGCCCCGGGGTGATCTTTCTCGATCTGAACCTGCCGGGGCTGGACGGGCGCGATGTTCTGGCGCGGTTGAAGCGCGATCCGCAGACCACGGCGCTGCCGGTGGTGGTGATGTCCGGCTCTGCCGATCCCGGCGATATTCATCGCTGTTACGAGGCGGGCGCCAACAGCTACCTCGTGAAACCGGGCGATCTGGACGGCCTGACCGAGGTGATCCAGCGCGTGCGCGATTACTGGTTCGGGCTTGTGGCCTTGCCGGGGAACTGAGCCTTGCGGGAGGCTGTGGCGCACACGTTAAACGGGCTTTAAGGCCTGGGCGGGTAGGACGGAACCCGGTGCAGCGGACCGCTGCCATCGGAGAGGCCCGTGTCGATGCCGCAAATCCCGCCACGCATCCTGACCGTTTGCCGCCTGGCACTCCTGCTGGCGGCCTGCCTGCTGTGGCCTGTCGCGGGGCGGGCGCAGCGGGCGGAGGCTGAGGCGGTCATCGTCCCCTTCGGTCCCGTGCCGCCCTTCATGTACCGTGACACGGCGGGCGCGCGGAGCGGCTTCTTCATTGCCCTGGCGGAGGCCATCGCGCGCGAGATCGGGCGGCCCATCGACTACCTGGACCTTCCCGATGTCGCCTCTGTGGTGGCGGCGCAGAATGCGGGCCGGTCGCACATGATGGCCGGAATCGTCAAGCTGCCGACGCTGCTCGACAATCATGTCTATTCGGACCCGGTTGCCTCGGATCTGCTGCGCTTCGCGGTTCTGGTCGACACCATCAGGGACTTCGAATCCGGCTCCGTGGAGGGGTATCGGATCGGCATCGTGCCGCCCATTCTGGGGTCCGACGACCCCGTGCTGCAGGCCAATACGCCCGTGCCCTTCGCCAATGTCGAAGCGGCGCTGTTTGGGCTGCTGAAGCGTGAGGTCGATGCGTTGCTGATCCCGCCGCCCACGGTTTTCCGGCTGGCCCGCGACGCCGGGGTGGACGGGCGGATCATCTTTGGCCGCGAGACGGTGGGGGAAATCCCGCGCTACGTCATGCTGCATCGCGCGCGGGCCGACCTTTTGCCGGAGGTCAATGCCGCCATCGCGCGGCTGGAGGCGAGCGGCGCGCTGTCCGACCTGCGGCAACGCTATTCGCTGGAGGTGCCGCCGCCCGAGCCGGACGTCCTCGATGTGCCAATCGCCCATGCGCCGCCTTATGGCATCATCTCCGACTCCGGTGAGGTTTCGGGCTATGCCGCTGAATTGTTTGACGATCTGGCGCAGCGTGCGGGGTTGCAGGTGCGGTTCCATCCGGTTTCGCTGGACACCTATTTCGGCACGGTCACATCGCACGCCTACGATGCGGTGCCCTTCCTGCTGCGGTCGGAGGAGATTGGTCCGGACCTCGACCTGACCATCCCGATCGACAGCGCCGCCTTCGATATTCTTGTGCGGCGGGACGACGACAGGTTCGACGGTTGGACCGACCTTGACACGGCGCGTGTCGGCGCGCTTCCCGATGCGGTCAGCGCCGCCCGCCAGCATGGGTTCCGTGCCGGGGAGCTGCGCGTTTTCGACACGCTTCCGGCTCTTGCCGATGCGCTCTCCGGTGGCGAGATCGACGCCCTCATGGAAGTCGGTCATACGCTCGACGGCGCGGGCATGAGGCGGCAATTCAAATCCATCGGCGCGCCGGATTTCACCGTGGACAACGTGATCGGCCTGCGCCCCGGCCTCGGTGCCGTCCGCGAGCGCCTGAACGCCGTGATCCCCGGCTACCTGCTGTCGGACGATTACGTGGCGTTGCGGCAGCGCTATTTCACGCAACCGGTTTTCTGGTCGGTGACGCGGCTCTACACGCTGCTGGGCCTCGCGCTGGCGGCGCTGCTCCTGCTGGCGGGTCATCATCTGCGGGACCGGCAACGGCAACGCCGGGCGGCCTTTGAACAGCAGCATCAGGACCTGCTGCGCGAACAGGCCCACGCCCGGCAGCTGCAGACGCTGGTTTCCCAGTTGCAGCAGGCCAACCGCGAGCAGGCGGAATTCACCTATGCCATCTCGCACGACCTGAAGTCGCCCGCCAACACCATCGGCATGCTGATCGACGTGCTGTCCGAAGAGGCCGATCTGGACGGAGACGGCCGCGACGTGCTGGCCGACATGGCGCGCACCAACAGCCACATGCGGCAGCTGGTTGACGACGTGCTGGCCTATTCGCGGATCGTGGACGAGGCGCTGGTGGTCGAACGGGTCGCGCTGGCGGAGCTGGTGCAGACCATCTGCGCCGACCTCCGGGGCGACATCGTGGCCGCCGACGCGAGGATCGAGATTGGTGATCTGCCGGATGTCACGGGGAACCCGACGCAACTGCGGATGCTGTTCCAGAACCTGATCGCGAATGCGATCAAGTTTCGCAATACGGATCGTCGCCCGCTGATCTCCGTGACGGGTCGGCGCGATGCCACAGGGCTGGTCGTCGAGGTCAGCGACAACGGCATCGGCATCCCGGCGCAACACCGCGACAAGGTGTTCGGCCTGTTCCAGCGCCTTCACAGCCAGACGCGGTTCGCGGGCACGGGGCTGGGGCTGACGATCTGCAAGCGGGTCATGTCGAACCACAAGGGTGACATCCGCATCGCCGACGACAGCAGGCAGGGCACGACCTTCATCATGACATTTCCGGAGGAGGCAGCATGACAGGCTCATCACGGCGTGTCTGGCTGATCGACGACAGCGAGATCGACCAGCGCCTGTACCGGCGCATCATCTCCAGGGCCGGTGTCATCTGGGAGGTGGAGATGTTCACCTTTGCCGACGAGGCGCTGGCGCGGCTCAAAGCCGATCCGGGCCAGACGATCGACCTGATCTTCCTGGATATCAACATGCCCCGGATGAACGGGTTCGAGTTCCTGGAGGCGGCAACAGCAGAGCTTGGAACGGCCTTCGCCAAGGTGGTCGTCGCGATGCTGACAACCTCGCTTGACCCGGCGGATCATGAACGCGCCCGGACCTTTTCCATGGTGAAGGACTTCATCACGAAGCCTCTGACACCGGAGATCGTGAAGAGTGTCGAGCGGCTCTTTGACGACAGCGGCTGATGCGCGTTCTTGCAGGGCGGTTGGTCAGGGGTGACAGGTCCGGCGCGCGGCTCGGCGGTGGTCTCCGCGTCGAGGGCCAGCTTGGCGAAGTCGTCCCACTGGTCGCGGATGATCGGCAGGGCCTTCATCCGCGCCATGACGTCCTTGTTCTTCGCCCGCCACGCGTCAGCGCGGCGGGACCGAGCGCCATCAGCGTCGGTTTCACGCGCGTCCCTCGTTGCTCAGGTTACGTTGATCCATGTTGTCATGCCGGATGCCGCATGCGCCAGCATGTGACAGTGAAACAGCCATTTGCCGGGATTGTCGGCGGCAAAGGCGATCTCCAGCGGTTCATTCGGGATGGACAGGATGGTGTCGCGCAGCGGGCCCATGCTGCCGTCGGCCCGCACCTGGCGGAAGTGCATCCCGTGCAGGTGCATCGCATGCGGAAACACCGTGCGGTTGTCCAGTTTCAGCCGCACCACCTCGCCGCGGGACAGGTCGGCGAAGGGCGTGTCGGTGCGCCCCGCCTGACCGGCCAGCGCCCAGAACTGCCCCCGGTCGATCAGCGCGCGAAAGTCGAGGCGTTCACCCTCGAACAGGGCGCTGTCAATCCCCGCCATGGCGCCGCCTTCCATCGCCATGGTCAGGTTGCGGGCCTGTGTCAGGTCCGGCAGGGCGGTGTTCGGGTTGGGCGGCAGGGCGGCGGGGGCATCGCGCACCGTGCGGGCGGACTGGCCCGCCACCGTCACCTCGACCAGGGCCTGCCAGCTGTCGTCGTCCATCCGCATCAGCAGCCCGGCGGGCGTGCCTTCTTCGGCGGTGATGTCGACGATCAGATCGACGCGCTGCGCCGGGGCGAGCACGATGTCCGTGGTGTCATCCGGCGCATCGAGCGGCATGCCATCTAACGCGACGGTCCAGCCATTCATCCCCTGCAACCCAAGCTGAAAGATCCGCGCATTGGCAGAATTTATCAGCCGCAGCCGCAGGCGGTCGTGCCGCCGTGCCGTCAGCGTGAAATCATACCGCCCGTTGACGCCCACCAGATTGCCGGTGCGCCCGCCGTGGCTCATCATCATCGGGTGGTCGAAGGGCTCGACAAAGCCGCCGGTCTCGGGGTCGAGCAGCCAGTCGCCCAGCATCAGTACCTCGTCACGGTCCACGTCCGGGGCGTCGGGTTCCTCGACGATCAGCGCGCCGGAGAGGCCGCGTGCGACCTGCTCCATGGAGTTGACATGCGCGTGATACCAGTAGGTTCCGGCGTCCGGCACGGCGAAGTCGTAGTCGAAGGTGGCGCCGGGCGGCACGGCCTCCTGCGTCAGGCCCGCGACGCCGTCCATGGCGTTGTCGATGCGGATGCCGTGCCAGTGGACCGAGGTCGGCTCGTCCAGGGCATTGACCAGCCGCCGGGTGATCCTGTCGCCTTGTCGGGCGCGGATCGTGGTGCCGGGGATGGTGCCGTCGTAGGACCAGACCGGCGTGGCGGGATAGCCCTCGGGGGCCAGCTGCACGCTGGCCTTCTGCGCGGTCAGCGTCTCGGGCGTGGCCCCGGTCCCTGCGGCCCAGGAGGGGCGGGGCAGCGCGGCGGCGGCAAGGCTGGCGCAGAAGGCGCGTCGGTTCAGGGGAAGGGCCATCTCACTCGATCCCGTTGGCGCGCTGGAGTTCGCGCACATAGGTCACGATATTGGCAACGTCGCCCTTCGTCAGGCCCTTCTGCGCGGGCATGTCGCCAAAGCGCCAGTGATGCGCGCGCACCCCACGCTCGGCGGCCATGAAGAAGGCCATGTCGCCATGGTGGTTCGGTTCGTAGATGACATGCACGAGCGGCGGGCCGAAGCCGTCCCTGCCGGAGCCGTTCTCGCCATGGCAGGCGGCACAGACCGCGTCATAGGCCAGCTTGCCGGTCTGCGCCTGCGACGAGAGCGTGTCCGGCAGCGTGACGGCGACAAGCGGCGCGGGTTTGGCGGCTTCCTGAGCGGTGGTGGCGGTGGTGAGATAGGCACCGACGGCGACTGCAACGGCAGCCGCGCCGGCAAAGGCGATTTTTTTCATGATCTTATCCTGAGTTGCACGCGCGGGCCCGTGGCTGGCGTGACATGGTCGGGTGGTCCGGCCGCAAGGGCCGATGGAAGCAAGAGCACTCAGGCGCGGGGAGGCGGCAGGTCGTGTTCGGGACTGCGATGCGGCCCGGCTTCCGGTGCGGGCAGCGCATAGGGCGCGCGCAGGACGACCACAGTGGAGACGCCCACCGCAGCGGGCAGCGTCGCGACGGCCACGCTCATGCCGTGGTGGCAGTCGGGCATGGACGGGTCCGACCCGCTCGCGTGATGCCCCTCTGGGCAGTCGATGCAGTCCTGCATCGGCGCGGTCTGGGGGTCGGCATGCGCGGCGCTTGCGGGCACCGCGGCCAGCACGAGGCTGAGGCCCAGCAGCAGGATGGCAAGCCCAGACAGCGCGCGGCGCAGGGCCTGCGGCACTCCGATGCGGTCCAACGCTGTCGTCACTGTGTTCACCCTGCCTTGCCGTCCGGGGCAGCCACCCCACGTCGGGACGATAGACCGAGGACAGCACCGCGTCAAAGCCCTGCTGCGCGCCGGTCCGGCAACCCCCGGCACATCGCCCGTTGCATTGTCGCAGCGATCCGCCACGATGGCCGGGACGGAGATCCGCCCCGAGGACGCCATGCTCGAGATCCTGCGCGACCGCACGTACCGCCATCTTTTCCTCGCGCAGGTCGTGGCGCTGCTGGGCACCGGACTTGCGACGGTGGCTTTGGGGTTGCTGGTCTTTGACCTTGCGGGCGAAGGCGCGGCGATGGTGCTGGGCACTGTCTTTGCCATCAAGATGGTCGCCTATGTCGGCCTCTCCCCCGTGGCAGGGGCGCTGGCGGACCGGGTGAACCGGCGGCGGCTGCTGGTGGCGCTGGACGGGGTGCGCGGGCTGTGCGCCCTGTGCCTGCCCTTCGTGACCGAGGTCTGGCAGGTCTACGTGCTGATCTTCGTGCTGCAAGCGGCCTCGGCGGGGTTCACGCCGACCTTCCAGGCGACGATCCCGGACGTGCTGCCGGACGAAGCGCGCTACACCCGCGCGCTGAGCCTGTCGCGGCTGGCCTATGACCTTGAATCCATCGTCTCGCCCATGCTGGCGGCGGGGCTGCTGGCGATCATGGCGTCGGGGACGCTGTTCCTCGGGACGGCGCTGGGGTTCCTCGCCTCGGCGCTGCTGGTCGTCTCGACCGTGCTGCCCGATCCGCAGCCGACCGCGCCGCGCGGGATCTACGAGCGCACCACGCGCGGGCTGCGTATCTACCTCGCGACACCGCGTCTGCGGGGCCTTCTGGGGCTGAGCCTTGCGGTGGCCAGCGCCGGGGCGATGGTGCTGGTCAATTCGGTGGTGTTGGTGCGCGCGGTCCTTGGGTTGGGTGACGGGGCGCTGGCCTGGGCCTTGTTCGCCTTTGGGGCGGGGAGCATGGTGGCGGCGCTGGTGCTGCCGCGCCTGCTGGACAGGCTGGACGACCGTCGCGTGATGCTGGCGGGGGCGTGGCTGATGGTCGTCGCCTTGCTGGCGCTGGCCGGGACCGTGGCGACGGTCGGCCTGTCCTGGCCCGTGCTGTTGGCGGCCTGGGTCGTGATCGGGCTGGGCTATTCGACGGTCCAGACGCCGTCCGGGCGGCTTCTGCGGCGCTCCGCGCACCCGGAGGACCGACCGGCGCTGTTTGCCGCGCAATTCGCGCTGAGCCATGCCTGCTGGCTGATCGCCTACCCGCTGTCCGGTTGGCTGATGACCGCCTTCGGCCCGGTCGTGACCCTTCTTGTGCTTGCCGCCTGCGCGACCCTCGGCATCGAGGCCGCCCGCCGACTGTGGCGCCCGGATTGCGCGGCGGACATCCCGCATACCCATACCGACCTTGCGCCGGACCACCCACACCTGCGCGGGCCAAACCCCCACGCCCATGCGGTGATCATAGACGACCTGCACAGGCACTGGCCCTCACGGTGATCTGGCCACCTCGCACCCGCATCGCCCTGATCCGTGGATGGCTGCGGGGCGCGGGCCCTGTGAGAGTCATTGTTCGCGAATTCAGACCGGCCATGCGCCGACGCGGCGCGATCAGTTGTCCCGTAGCAGGGTCACCAGATCGGGTGCGGTCTTGTGCGATTGCTTGAAGTCGAGGTCCATCCGAATGTGGTCCAGGTGGTCGCGCGCAAGCGCAGCGGCCAGGCTGGCATCCCTTGACTGAATGGCGTCGAGGATCCTTTCGTGTTCATCCTCGCGGCAGCACGAAGAGTTGCCCGATCCGAACATGGCGACGATGAGCGATGTCCGGGTGACCAGTTCCCGCAGGGTGCGGATCAGGAAGCTGTTCCCGGACACCGTCGCGATGAGCACGTGGAATTCGCCCGAAAGCCGGATGATTTCCTGGCGGTTCTCGGCCAGACGGGCGGCTTTTTCCCTGTCGATGTGGTCGGTCAGGACCTTGAGCCCGTCGGCATCTATGCGCTCGGACACCTGCGCGATCAGGCTGGGTTCGATGTGGATGCGCGCCTCGAACACCTCGTCGGCATCCTTTTGCGTGGGGCTCGCGACAAAGGCCCCCCGGTTCGAGCGCAGCTCCACGATACCCTGACTGGCCAGCAGCAACAGGGCGCGCCGCGCCTTCATCCGGCCGACGCCGAAGCTTTCGCAGATGGTCGATTCGCTCAGCTTGGTCATCGGGGCCAACGTCTGCTGCATCACCGCGTTGTAGATCCGGTCCACGATCTTGTGCTCTTCGCCAAGCGACGAGTCCGCATCGAGAAATTGCTGAACTGCCAAACTGTTGGCCTCCGGGCTGATGGGCGGTGAACTGTCCTGCGCATGCACTGTAAAGCGAAGGTCAGCCTTGGAAAATAGTAAGTGGTGCCGACAAAAAGTCAAATTTTCGTTGACACAGATTGTTAACAATCGTCTTCTTCCGGCAGCGTACCACGCATGTGGACAAGCGCACCCCGGCCTGAGGAGCGCCGGAGGAAGGTCAAGGGAGGAGAACACAATGAACCGAAGAACAATCCTGAAGTCCGCCGGCGCGGTCGCGGCCCTGTCCGCGTTCATGGCTGGCAGCGCATGGGCCGAGAACCCGGTGCTGAAGATCGGCTTTGTCGGCGTGACCAGTGGCCCGGCGGCAGCCTGGGGCATTTCGAACCAGCGTTCGATGGAAACCCGCGCCGCATGGATCAACGAGACCGGCGGCTACACCATCGGCGACGTGACCTATGACATCGAGATCGTTTCCTTTGACGACCAGAAGGACCCCAAGCGTGCCATCGCCGGTATGGAGAAAATGGCGCAGGAAGGCATCCACTATGTCGTCGGCCCGAATGTCGATGACGGCGCGGCGGCCGTGCGCCCCGTGGCAGAGGCCAACGGCATCATGTATTTCCCCTACGCCTTCCCGAAGGAGCTGTATACGGCGCCCGCGTCGAACGCGGTTCTGGGCATGGTCGCCAACTACCAGTCCGGCCCGGCGATCTACAAGCACCTGATGGAGAACGAAGGCGTCAAGACGGTCGCCTTCATTGCGGCAAACGAGTCCGATCCGCTCAGCCAGCGTGATGGCGGTGTTGCCGCTGCCAAGGAGCTGGGACTTGAGGTCGTGTCCGACAACGTGACCTACCAGGTGGACACCACCGATTTCACCCCGGTTCTGACCCCGGTGCTGCGATCCCAGCCCGACCTGCTGGTGCTGTCCGGCGTTTCGCCCGCCAACGCGCCGCAGCTGATCCGGTCGGCACGCGAGCTGGGCTTTCAGGGGCTGATCTCGACCGAAACCGCGCAGGACGCGCAGGTTCTGGCCGAAGGCGCGGGTGAACTGGCCAATGGCTTCATCTCGGTCGGTGGCGCGTCGACGCCGGAACTGGCCTCGGATGCGATGCGTGAATTCGTGCAGCGCTACACGGACATGTTCGGCGAGTACAACGACGAGTCGAACACCAAGGTCTATGCGCTGGAATACATCCTCGAAACGCTGAAGGCGAACCCCGAGGCCATGACCGACGTGCAGGCCTTCCAGACCACGATGGACACGTTCGAGGCCCCGAACCCCTACATGGTTGGCGACGCAAAGCTGCGGTATGTCGGCGACAGCTCGTTCGGGCAGAAACGCCAGGTCGCGGTGCCGCTGGTGGTGAATGTCTATCAGGACGGCAAGTTCGAGACCCTGTTCGTCGCCGAAGTCGACTGACCCGATCCCTTGTGCCTGATCCCGGTGGGTCAGGTTCGGATCATATGATCTCCGGTCCCGGATGCGGGGCCGGAGCCACAGAGATATTCGACAGGGACAGGATGGAACAGATACTCGCAAACGGGGTCTACCTGGGCGCGCAATACGCGATGATCGCCTTGGGATTGACCCTGATTTTTGCCCTCATGAACGTGCTCAATTTTGCCCACGGGCAGATGTACGTGCTGGGCGGCTTTGTCACATACACAATTTACGGCCAGTTGGGGCTGCCCTTCGTTCTGGCCTTGGTGATGTCCTGCGTGACCCTTTTCATATTGGGCGCGCTGATCGAGAAGTTCCTGTTTGCCCCGGTCATCCGGCGATCGTCCCGCGATGAAAGCACGATGCTGCTGGCGGCAGGTCTGGCGTTCTTTTTCGACGCGGTGATCCTGCTGCTGTTCGGGGAAAAGCAGCGGGGCGTGCCGAAAATCGTCAATGGTGTCCTCAACTGGGATTTCCGGCTGATCATGCCCTATGACCGTATCCTGATCTGCGTTCTGGCGATCCTGTCCATCGTCTCGTTCATCCTGTTCATGCAGTATTCCAGGACCGGCCGGGCACTGCGCGCGCTGGCGCAGGACCGCACCGCGGCGCAGCTGATGGGCGTGAATGTGGATCGCTACTCGATGATCGGCTTCGCGCTTGGCGCGATGCTGGCCGGGCTGGTCGGCGGGCTGCTGGTGACGATCACCGGGGTGAACCTCGGGATGGGCGGGCCGACCTCGATCAAGGCCTTCATGATGGTGATGATCGGCGGCGCGGGGGTGATCTCGGGTGCGATCTGGGGCGGTATCATCCTCGGCTTTATGGAAGCCTTCGGCCTGGCCTACCTCGCGCAATACGGCGATATCACCTACTTGCTGATCTTCGTATCGCTGATGATTTTCCTCGCCATCCGGCCGCAGGGCCTGATGGGCAAGCCGTGGGGATGATGATGTTCAGACTTTCGACATTTCAATGGGTTGGCCTTGTGGTCTTTTTCCTGGCCGTGTTCGTCATCGTGCCGATGGTGATCGCCTCCACGGGCCGGACCGACCTGTTCTTTACCCTGACGTCCGTCGGCCTGCTGGCCATTGCCAGCGCCGGAGTCTGGCTGACCTTCTACATCGGCCGGATCAATATCGGTCAGGGGGCGTTTGCGCTGCTGGGGGCCTATGTGTCGGCCATCCTCGTGACCAAGGCGGGCATGTCCTTCTGGCTGTCGCTGCCGCTGGCGGGGGTGTTCGCGGCCTTCGTCGCGGTGCTGATCGGCCTGCCGATCCTGCGGCTGCGCGGCGTTTATTTCGCGATGATCACGCTGGTCCTGACGCAGGTCTTTACCCTGACGGCGCTGGCGCTGCCGATCACCAATGGCGCGAAGGGCATCACCTCGATCCCGCTGCCGGGTGGGGTGTCGATCTTTGGGATCACGCTGATCCCGGATTTCGCCACGCTGGAGAACCCGCGTCAGGCCTTCTACTTCACCACCGCCGTGCTGATGGTGCTGACCTATGCGGCGCTGTACCGGATCGTGAATTCGAGGCTGGGGCACCTGTGCCGGTCTATGCAGCAGAACGAGGAACTGGCCAGCTCCATCGGGGTCAACATCTCTTATATCCGCATCCTGATCTTCGCGATCTCGTCCTTCTTTGGCGGGATCGGCGGGGCGATGTTCGGCTCGATCGCGCAATCGGTCTATCCCTCCAGCTTCCAGGTCGCTGACAGCGTGAACTTCATGCTGAACTGCTTTCTCGGCGGGCTTGGGTATGTCTTTGGGCCGATGCTGGGCACGCTGGTGCTGTATTTCGGCTGGGATCTGCTGTTCGAGCTCGGCAAGTACCAGATGCTGGTCTATTCGAGCCTGCTGATCGTCCTGATGCTGTTCCTGCCTAACGGCCTGCTGAGCCTGCGCATGCGCAAGCCGGGAGGCAAGAAATGAGCGCGCTTCTCGAAGTCCGGCACGTCACGAAGAAATTCGGTGGCCTGACCGCGAACAACGACATCAGCTTTGACGTCAAGGAAAACGAGATCCTGTCGGTGATCGGGCCGAATGGCGCGGGCAAGTCGACGCTGTTCAAGATGATCTCGTCCTTCCTGCCCACCAGCAGCGGCGAGGTCCTGTACAAGGGCGAGCGGATTTCCAACCTCAAACCGCATGTGGTGGCCCGCAAGGGGATCGTGCGCACCTTTCAGGAAACCACGATCTTCAAGTCGATGACGGTGCGTGAAAGCATCGTCGTGGCGCAACACCTGCGGGCCAAGGCCTCGCTTGCCGGGTATTTCTGGGGCAGCAGGACGGCGCATGAGGACGTGGAAAGCTTCGGCATGTATGCCGATGACCTGATCGACTTTCTCGGGATGACGGCCATTGCCAACGAGCAGGCGTCCAACCTGCCGCAGGGCAATCTGCGCGCGCTTGGCATTGCCATCGGGCTGGCGACAGATCCAAAGGTGCTGTTGCTGGACGAACCCTTTGCCGGGATGAACCACGACGAGACCATGCGGATGGTCGACCTGGTGCGCAAGGTCAGGGACGAGCGTGGCGTCACGGTCCTGCTCGTCGAACATGACATGCCGGCCGTCATGAAGATTTCCGACCGGATCGTGGTGCTGAACTTTGGCGAGAAGATCGCGGAAGGAACCCCTGTGGAAATCCAGAACGACGCGCGGGTGATCGAAGCCTACCTGGGCAGCGCCGATGACGAGATTGGGATGTAAGCCATGAGCAAGATGTTGGAATTCAAGGACGTCGAGCTTTATTACGACCATGTTTATGCGCTGAAGAAGGTGTCCATCGACCTCGAGAAGGGCGAGACGGTCGCGCTGATCGGGGCGAACGGGGCGGGCAAAAGCTCGATCCTGCGGGCCATCACCGGACTGGCGAAACCGCGCTCGGGCAGCGTCTCATTCGAAGGCAGGCGCATCGACGGCATGAACCCTGCGGATATCGTGGCAGGCGGCATCGCCATGGTCCCCGAAGGCCGCCGCGTCTTTCCCTTCATGAGCGTGCGGGACAACCTGCTGATGGGGGCCTTCACGCGGGCAAAGGATTCAGGCGTGCAGGATACGCTGGACAGCGTGCTGGAGCGGTTCCCGAGACTGAAGGAACGCTACAAGCAATCCGCGGGCACCCTGTCGGGGGGCGAACAGCAGATGATGGTGATCGGCCGCGCCCTGATGGCCAAGCCGCGCCTTTTGCTGCTGGACGAACCCTCGCTGGGGATTGCGCCGAAGCTGGTGCAGGACATCGCGCGGTCCATCGTGGCGATCAACCGCGACGAAGGCGTTTCGGTCCTGCTGGTCGAACAGAACTCACGCATGGCGCTGTCGATTTCCCACCGGGCCTATGCGTTGAGCACCGGAAATGTCGTCATCGAGGGCAAGTCAAAGGAGTTGCTGCACGATGACCGGATCAAGGCCGCCTATCTTGGCGGCGACATGTAGGACCACCCAATGAAACTCCTGCTGATCAATCCCAACACCACGGCGTCGATGACGCAAAAGGCGGCGGTTGCGGCGCGCAAGGTGGCGCGCCCCGACACCGAGATCATTGCGACCAATCCGGCCCACGGCCCTTACAGCATCGAAGGATTCTACGATGTGGCGCAGTGCCTTCCCGGCCTGCTGGAAGAGGCGGCCCGGCACAAGGATGTCGATGCCGTCATCATCGCCTGTTTCGACGACACCGGCCTCGATGCGATGCGCTGTCTTGTCGATGTGCCGGTCATCGGCATCGGTGAGGCGGGCTATCACGCGGCGTCGATGGTGGCGCATCGGTTTTCCGTGGTGACGACGCTCAGCCGTTCGGTGGCGGGCATCACGGACAACCTGATGCGGTATGGTCTGGCGACGAAATGCGCCAGCGTGCGTGCGACCGATATTCCGGTGCTCAAACTGGAGGAGGGCGACCCTGCCTGCCTCGATCAGATCCGGGACGAGATCAGGGCTGCCATCTCGCAGGACAAGGCCGAAGCCATCGTCCTGGGCTGTGCCGGCATGGCCGATCTGATGCAGCAACTGTCCGCGGAATTCGGGATCCCGGTGATCGACGGCGTGTCCTGCGCGGTCGGACTGGCAGAGGCGATGGTCGCAGCGGGCTTGTCGACCTCCAAAGCCGGGGCCTATGCGGCGGCGGTTCACAAGCGACCAGCCGCCGAATTGGCGCAATGACGTGCGGGGAGCAGCCCGGTCCGATGAATGGTGGTCTGCTCCCTGCCGACCTTCCGTCTGCGAGAATGCTGCGCGACGGGTGAATGGCCGGTCTGGTGGACCTGCGGCGGGGCATCAGGGTGATGAATGGAAGGCAGCTGAGGGCTGAGTCGCGTCGTCGCAATCTTGCTGGACGGGGCGAGGGGGCAAGGCACTTCAAGGACAAACTGCGCAGGTCCCACGGGCCAAACAGTGAAACCTCTCAGGGACAGGATGCCCGCCTCGGGAACCGGGCTGGCGGATTGCATGATCTTTTGTGCCGCAGCATTTTCAGATGAGTTGGCGAGCCGTGGAGGACTCGAACCCCCGACCTGAGAATTAGAAGTTCCCTGCTCTGATCCAGCTGAGCTAACGGCCCACTCATGCGACGGAGATATCAGTGAAAAGCCGCTGCCTGTCAACTTGGCAACTGGATCTTCGGGACGGTCCATCCGGTGATCGACCGCGACGCCCGAAGCCGCGCCTTTGGGCGTCCGGTGTCGGGCGGAGGCGGAACTTTGCCCCGGCTGCTTGCGCGAGGCCGGATAGCAATTGAGTTCGTCCTGGCGCTGGATTAAAAAGACAAATGAAAAACATCTCCGAAAAAGCCATGAACCTTCAGACGAGCCGACCCTCCGCCAGCGCGCCTGCAGCGCCGTTCCTGCCGATGAGCCAGGCTGAAATGTCTGCCCTGGGGTGGGAGGCCTGTGACATCATCCTCGTCACCGGCGATGCCTATGTCGATCACCCCAGCTTTGGCATGGCCATCATCGGGCGTCTGCTCGAGGCGCAGGGCTATCGGGTCGGGATCATCTCGCAGCCCGACTGGACCTCGGTGGAGCCGTTCAGGGCGCTGGGACGGCCAAGGCTGTTCTTCGGGGTGACCGGCGGCAATCTCGATTCCATGGTCAACCGCTACACCTCTGACCGGAAGTTGCGCCATGACGACGCCTATACTGCCGGAGGGGAGGGGGGCAAACGGCCCGACCGCTGCACGATCGTCTATACGCAGCGCTGCCGCGAGGCCTTCAAGGACGTGCCCGTGGTGCTTGGCGGGATCGAGGCGTCGCTGCGCCGCATCGCCCATTACGACTATTGGTCCGACAAGGTGCGCCGGTCGATCCTGGCGGATGCCAAGGCCGACCTGCTGCTCTACGGAAATGCCGAACGCGCCGTGGTCGAGGTGGCAAACCGGCTGGCCGCGGGCGAGACGGCACGGGACCTTGACGACATCCGGGGCGTTGCCCTGTTCCGCGCCGTGCCGGACGGGGTCACGGAATTGCCTGCGGACGATCTCGATTCGGCGGACGAGGCCGCCAGCCGCGCGCCCGGTGACACGGTGATCCGCCTGCCGTCCTTTGAACAGGTGACCACCGACAAGGACGCCTATGCCCGCGCCAGCCGCGTGTTGCATCGCGAGGCCAATCCCGGCAATGCCCGCGCGCTGGTGCAGCGCCACGGGGACCGCGACCTCTGGCTCAATCCGCCGCCGATCCCCCTGAGCACCGAGGAAATGGACGCGGTCTACGACCTGCCTTATGCCCGCGCGCCGCATCCCTCCTACGGCGATGCCAAGATCCCGGCCTGGGACATGATCAAAACCTCCGTGACCATCATGCGGGGCTGCTTTGGCGGCTGCACCTTCTGTTCGATCACCGAACACGAGGGCCGCAAGATCCAGAGCCGGTCCGAAGCCTCGATCCTGCGCGAGATCGAGATGATCCGTGACAAGACGCCGGGCTTCAAGGGCGTGATCTCGGACGTGGGTGGGCCCACGGCCAACATGTACCGGATGGCCTGCAAGGACCCAAAGATCGAAGCGGCCTGTCGGCTGCCGTCCTGCGTCTTTCCGCAGATCTGCCCGAACCTGAACACCTCGCATGACGACCTGATCCGGCTGTACCGCAAGGTGCGCGAGGTGGACGGGATCAAGAAGGTCATGGTGGCCTCGGGCGTGCGCTACGACCTGGCCGTCGAAAGCCCCGAGTATGTCGAGGAACTCGTCACCCACCATGTTGGCGGCTACCTCAAGATTGCGCCGGAACACACCGAACGCGGTCCGCTCGACGTGATGATGAAACCGGGGATCGGCACCTATGACAGTTTCAAGGAAATGTTCGACGCGGCGGCCAAGAAGGCGGGCAAGGAATATTACCTGATCCCCTATTTCATCGCGGCGCATCCCGGCACCACAGACGAGGACATGCTCAACCTCGCGCTCTGGCTGAAAAAGAACCGCTACCGCGCCGATCAGGTGCAGACCTTCCTGCCGTCTCCGATGGCGACGGCCACGGCGATGTATCACACCGGGGTCAACACGCTGAAGGGTGTCCGCCGGGGCGCGACAGAGCAGGTCGAGACGGTGCGTGGCGGGCGGCAGCGTCGTCTGCACAAGGCCTTCCTGCGGTACCACGATCCGGACAACTGGCCGCTCTTGCGCGAGGCGCTGAAATCCATGGGGCGCGCCGATCTGATCGGATCGCGGGACGGGCAGCTGGTGCCGGCCGGTCAGCCGGTGCGGGGCGGCAAGAAGGGGCCGCGCCGGCCCAATTCGAGACCGCAGAAGTTCACCACGAAGGGCGTGCCGCTGCCGAAACGCTAGGTCTCAGCCTGCTGGCGTTTCGGACTCCGCTGGCGGCTCGGGCGCGCGCTGGAGCACCGCCGCAAAGAAACCATCGGTGCCGTGCCGGGCAGGGGTCAGCGACAGGCAGTCGCCCGCGACCTTCCCGGCCAGCTCCGGCGCGACCTCGCCCAGCGGAACCAGACGGAAGGTCGGATAGGCCGCGAGAAAGGCGGCCACCCGGTCTTCGTTCTCTGCGGGCAGCATCGAGCAGGTGGCATAGACCAGCCGTCCACCCGGTTTCACCAGCCGCGCCGCACTGGCAAGGATGCGTCCCTGCAAGGCGACCAGCTCGTCCAGACCGAGATCCGGCGCGCGCCAGCGGGCATCCGGGTTGCGGCGCCAAGTCCCGGTGCCGCTGCAGGGCGCGTCGATCAGCACGCGATCGTACCCGCCCTTGCGCCGCTTGACCCAGCGGTCCGATTCACTGGTCAGCAGCCGTGTCTGGACGTTGTGCAATCCGGCGCGCCGCAACCGCTCTGCGCAGCGTTTCAGGCGCGCTTCGTTGATGTCGCAGGCGACCACATGCCCCCTGTTGTCCATCTGGCTGGCCAGCGCCAGCGTTTTGCCGCCCGCTCCGGCGCAGAAATCCACCACCCGCTCGCCGGGGCGGGCATCGACCAGCATCGCCACCAGCTGCGAGCCTTCGTCCTGGATTTCCACCTCGCCGGTTTGCAGCTCGTCGAGGCGCGCCAGCGAAAAGCGTTCGTTGACGCGGATGCCCTGCGGCGCAAGTTCCGTGGGTTCGGCGTCCAGCCCGAGGCGGTGCAGGGACCGCAGGACATCCGGGCGGTTGGCCTTGATGGGATTGACTCGCAGGTCAATCGGCGGCGGTGTCAGCGTGGCCGCCATTTCAGGCGCGAAGTCCGCGCCAAAGCGGTGCCGCAGCGGGTCCGCCGCCCAGTCGGGGCATTCCAGCTGCACCTCTTCCGGCATGTCGGGATGGCTCGGCGTGTGGCCCCGCAAGCCGCGCACCAGCCTCTCCTCGGCCGCTGTCAGCGCGGCGGGCGCGAATTTCGCGCCGTCGAACAGGCGCTGAACCTGTTCGAGCGTCTTGCCCTCTGCCAGCACCAGCCAGGCCAGCAGCCGGTTGCGCGGAGCGTCGGATTGCCCTTGCCGGTCCAGCCACCAGCCCAGCCGGGCCTGATGGCGGAGAAGGTTGTAAAACAGCTTCAGGATGGCCCCGCGATCCGCGTCACCGACATGGCGGCGCGTCCGGAAGAACGAAGACGTCACGGCATCCACCGGCCGCGAGACGGCCGCGACGTCGCGAAGAAGATCGAGCGTGATGTGCAGGCGGGCAGCAGGGGTCAAGGCGGGCCAACGTGTTTGGGAACGGGTGGGGCGACCGGGTGTCCCGGGGCGCAGGGTTTGGCCTGCCGCCCGGGGCCTTCCGGCCAATGCGGGGTGTTTACCGGCAACCACCGCCTTTGGAAACCGGCTTTCGCCGCGAGAGGGCAGGCGACGTTTGCCGTGCCGACCCTGCGGCATCGGGCAGAGCCGACCCGTCAGTCGCGGAAGGCCCGGTCCTTCACCCGGACGACCGGTCGCGTGAGATATTCCAGCACGCTCTTGCGCCCGGCGAGAAAGTCGACCTCGGCCATCATGCCCGGAATTACGTCCAGCGCGTTGCCGTCGATATCGGTCAATTGCCCGGAATAGACGATGTCCACGACGAACACCGATGTCTGCCCGTCCGGGGCAATGATGCTGTCCGCGCTGATCCGCGTGACGCGGCCCTCCAGCGTTCCGTAGCGCGAACTGTCATAGGCCGTCAGCTTGATCTTGGCGGTCTGATCCGGGCGCACGAAGGCGATGTCGTCGGGCAGCACATAGGCCTCCAGCCGGGTGTCCTCGCCGATGGGCACGACCTCTGCCACGGCGGCCCCCTGCGTGACGACGCCGCCCATGGTGGTCACCAGCAAACGGTTGACGATGCCGTCCACCGGCGCGCGGATTTCGGATCGCGTGGCGCGCACCTGAAGGGCGGGCAGGCTCTGCTCCAGAATACCCAGCTGGCTGACGGACTGGCTCAGCTGTTGCAGCGTCTCGGCCCGGAACCGCGCATCCAGTGCCCGCAACTGCTGCTCCTGCTCGGCGATCTGCGCCTTGATCCGCGCTTGCTCGGCCTTTGCCAACGCGATGCTGCTTTCCCGTTCGGCGCGGTCCCGGCGCAGGCGGATCAGCGTCGTCTCCGGCTCGATCCGGCTTTTGACCAGCGGCGCCACAAGGGCGATTTCCTCGTTCACCAGTGCCAGCGCCGTGACTGCAAGGCTTTCCTCGGTCTGCACCCGCTCCACTTCGCGTTCCAGCGTCAGGGTCTTGGCCGCGACCTGTGCGCGCTCGCTTTCAAGCTGGACCTTCCGGCCTTCGTACAGCGCCCGCTCCGAGGCTGCGACCAGCGGAAAGGCCGCCTCCATCTCGGGCGGGAAGGTCAGGGGCTGCGCGTCGCGCTCTGCCTGCAGGCGCGTGATCTGCACCTTCAGGACGCCAACCTTTTCCAACGCCTCGTTGTAGACGGCGAGCAATTCCTGCGGTTCGAGCCGAAACAGCACGTCACCGGCGGCGACACGCTCGCCGTCGCGCACGCGGATCTCGGTGATCTGGCCGGTCTCGGCGGCCTGCACGACCTGCAATTCCTCGGAGGTGACGATCCGCGCCTGCGCCCGGATCACGTCGTCGATCTCGGTGTTCGCGGCCCAGAGGGCAAAGCACGCGGTCAGCGACACCACGGCAACCAGAATCCACGAGGCCGCGATGGGCGGCTTGCCGTTGAGACTGCGCGAGATCCGGCGAAAGTCGGGGGCGCTCATTTCCGGCCTCCCTTCATCCGGGCCAACAGGGCGTCCTTGGGGCCGTCGTGCGCGACACGCCCGTTTTCCAGCACGATCACCCGATCGACCAGCGCCAGAAGCGCCGTGCGGTGGGTGATCAGCACCAGGGTCCGGTCGGCCACTTCTTCGCGCAGGGCAGAGATCACGCGTTCCTCGGTCTGGATGTCCATGTTGGCGGTCGGCTCGTCGAGCACGAGCACCGGCGGATCGCCGATCAGCGCCCGCGCCAGCGACAGGCACTGGCGCTGTCCGCCCGACAAGCCGCGCCCGCCTTCGGCGATTTGCAGGTCATAGCCGTGCGGATGTTTGCGCAAGAAGCTGTCCGCCCCGGAAATGCGCGCCTTTTCATGGATATGCGCGTCATCGTAACGCCCGGACCCGGCGGCGATGTTTTCCTTGGCCGAGCCGGAGAACAGCCATGTGTCCTGCAACTGGACGCCGATATTGCGCCGCAGGTCGCCCGGATCGACGGCGCGCAGGTCGATCCCGTCGATCAGGATGCGCCCCGCTTTGGGGCTGACCAGCCCCAGCAACAGCGACACCAGCGTCGATTTCCCGGACCCGACCGGCCCGAGGATGGCGACCTTCTCGCCGGGTTTGACGCGGAACGAGACCTCTTCGAGCGTATTGCCCTGCGGCCCCTCGTAACCGAAGGTCACGCGGTCAAAGGCGACGTCCCCGGTCAGCCGGTCATGGGCCAGCCAGTCACGGCCCACCGGGCGATCCACCTCGGCGTTCATCAGGTTGTCGATGCTGCGATACGCGGTGACCGACTGGTTGATCCGCGTCAGCACCTGCGCGATCTGCGCCAGCGGCCCCAGCGTTCGCCCGGTCAGGATCACCGAGGCGATCAGCGCGCCCATGGACACCGTCCCGTCCCGCACGAGGAACACCCCGACGAAGATGATGAGCACCTGCGCCACCTGCTGAACCGATCCGGTGAGGTTCAGCGCCAGCTGCGAGATCGCGCGCGCGCGCGCGGCGTGAGAGGCATGATGGCCGACCGTGGCGTTCCAGCGCTCGCGCAGGATCGGCTCCAGCCCCGAGGTCTTGATCGTCTCGAGTCCCTGGATCGTTTCCACCAGCACGGATTGCTTGGAATGGCCGTCGCTTTCGTTGGCCCTGGCCAGCCGGGCCAGCAGCGGCTGCACCGCCAGCGCGATGAGGATCACCACCGGCACGGCCAACCCGGCCACCAGCGCCAGAGGGCCACCGACCAGGTAGATCACGAAGATATAGACAAAGATGAACGGCAGATCGACCATGGCAGTCACGGTCGCGGAGGTGAAGAAATCCCGCAGCGTCTCGAACTCGCGCAGCGACGAGGCCAGCGCGCCGGTGGACATGTTGCCATGACCAAGCCGCAGCCCGAGGATCTGTTCATAGATGCGCCGCGCCATCCTCGCGTCGGCCGTCCGCCCGGAGGTATTGATGAAACTGGCGCGCAACGATTTGATGAGAAAGTCGAAGAACAGCGCGATGCCGATGCCGGCCGTCAGGGCGATCAGCGAGTCGATGGCATCGTTCGGCAACACCCGGTCATAGACGACCATGGTGAACAAGGACGTCGACAGCCCCAGAAGGTTCGAGATCGCCGCCGCCATAAGCACCTGCACATAGGCCCAGCGATGCTCTGCCAGCGCGGACCAGAACCAGTGCCCGCGCTCCTGTTCGCGGCGGGTCTCCCGCAACAGGCGCAGCGCGTGGCCGCCGTAATGCTCCGCCAGCGTCTGTGCCGATACGACCGCCTCCTCGCCCGAGGCGGGATCGAAGACGCGCCACTCGGAACCTTCGCGGGCCAGCACCGTGAAGGGCGTGCCGTCGTTCTGGAACAGCAGGATCGGGCAGAGCGCCGGGTCCAGATCCGCCAGCTTCATCGGCCCGAATTGCGCGGTGAACCCGGCGTGCTGCATGGCGCGCACGCCATCCTCGATTCCGTAGGGACGGTTGACCCCTTCGAACACCGCGTGCAGGCCGACCCGGTTGACCGGACGGCCCAGACGTCGGCTGAGGTCCATCAATGCGATTTCAAGCGGGGTGAGGTCCGCCGTGGTCTGTGCGGTCATCGTCCGGCCTCAGCCTGCATCGGTCACGGGCTGCGCCGGAAGCGCCTCGCGCGGGTTGTTCACGCCCACGGCGGCAAGGATGTCCCCGGTGACGGCAAGGATCGTGTAGCCGTCCAGCGCCGTCTCCCGCTCTACCTCGATCAGCGCCAGTTCCGCCGCCGACAGGTCCTTTTGCGTGTCCAGCAGACGGATCACCGACACCTTGCCGATGGTGTATTGATCGCGCGCCATTTCGAAGGCATTGCGCGCGGCACTGACGGCGGCGCGGGCATTGGCAAGGCGCGCCTTGCGGGAGTGCAGGTCGGCCATGGCGTTTTCGAGCGCGTTCATCAACTGGCGGCGCAGCGCCGCCTGATCGGCCTGCAACGCGGCGAGTTCCTGTTCGGCTGCGGCGAGGTTGGCCTTGATCTGCCCGCCGGTCGACACCGGCATCTGCACCCCCAGCCCGCCCTGCACGTCGTTGCCGTAGGTCCGTTGCCCCAGGGCGCTGGTCACGGAGACCGACAGGCGCGGCGTGCGTTGCGCGCGGATTTCCTCGATGACTTCGCGCTGCTGCTGTTCGGCAAAGCGCAGGGCGCGCATCTGTGCGCTGGCCTCGATGATCCGGGCCGGATCGGTGCGGCCAAAGCCGGGCGCGTCGGGGATCGTCGGAAGCTGCGCCGGCGGGGCAAACCCGAAGGCCGCCCGGAAATCGCCGGTGGCCTTGGTGACCGCCGCCTCTGCTTCCATCAGACCGGACCGCGCCGCCGTCAGTCGGGCATCGGCGCTGCCTTCGTCGACGGTCGAGCCGACACCGGCATAGGTCCGCTCCGAGACCATGGCATAAAGCCGTTCGTGTGCCGTCAGGTTGGCCCGCGCCTCGGCCACGCGGGCGCGCGCCGCACGCAGGGAAATCGCGGCATCGAAGGCCGACAGGGTCTCGGCGGACAGCGCGGCGACCTGATCTTCGCGCTGCTGCTCCGCCCGCATCCGAGCGGCCCGCAAACGGGCGCGGGACTGTCCGCCGTCATAGACCAGTTGTGACAGTGTCAGCGCCGGGAGGACTGTCCCGGTGTGGTCCATCTCGGCCCCCAGCGACACCTTGGGCCTGTAATCCGCCCGCGCGGCGTCGATCCCGGCGGTCGCGCTGCGCAGCGTGGCAGAGTTCGACATCGCGGTGGGAGAGGTCAGGACCGCCTCGCGCACCAGGGCACCGAAGGGTGTCTGTGCGATTGTCCCGGAGAGGGCTGAAGACGGGGCCGAGGTTGGGGCCGCACTTTGCGTTGCGGCAAATTCACCGGGCCCGGCAGCGCCGCCGCCCGTTACGACCGGCTGGCCACCGCAGGCCGCCAGCAACAGGGCAAAAACCATGATCCCCGCGCGCATCACTGGCCATCCTCGCGGGCCAGATCCCCCATGAGCGCATCGAGGAACCCGCCGTCCTCGTCGTCAACCACCGGAGCCTCCTGCGCCGGGCGCATGGAGGGCACGACCGGCTTGCGCAGGAGATCGTGCAGATGATTGAGCGACATCAGATGCGCATGAAGCAGCTGCGCCGCACCGCTGGTCCAAAGCTCTTCGAGTGCCGCACCGGTCAGGCGCGCCACCTTGTCGGGATTGGCAGAGAAGAGCGGCAAGGGCGCGTTCAGCCCTGTCTTGGCACCCGCCCGGATCGGCGTCAGCGCGCCGTGTTTCTCGAGGATCGCGACGGCCCGCACGGCGCGTTTGTGATCGGCGATGACGCGGGGCAGGGCATCACGGAGCGTGGCGATATACGGGGTCGGGGTGCCGTCCGTCTCGCCAAAGGCCTCGTCGCCGTCCGGTGCGGCAAACACATGTCCGGACGCCATGTCGACCCCCAGCGCGGCAGTGTCGCCTTTGAGCACCGGCAGGAAGGGGTAAATCCCCGCCAGCGTCGGGATGTAGCGCGCAGGAAGGCTGTCCCCCGGACCTAGCCGCGTCGCGCCCCCGTTCACCAGCGAAACCGCCGCGACCGGGGCAAAACCGCCCCCCGTGGACCGGCTGAAGAGGATCGGCAGACAGGCCGCGAGGCGCGCGGCCTCGGCCAGTCCGACGGACTGGATTGGCCGGTTGCGCAGATGCGCAAGGGATTGCGGCCGGGACCACCGGAACCCACGCATAAGGTTCGCATCGACAAGCCGCAATGACGCGGGCAGCGTCCCTTCCGGAACGCTGCCTTTCTGGTGCCGCGCGGCCTCCGCGATTTTTGCGAAGGCCCCTGATGTGCTTCCGATGCGCAAGGTGCGTCCTTTCCCTCCGTCAGGCGACTCCGATGGGGTTGCCGTTCAGAAGGAAGTGATCGGTCACGTCGGTCGTGGAGTCCAGACCGACGACGTCGGTCAGGTAGGTGATTTCGTGCGGTACGTAGTCCGGGTCGGAGGCAAAGCCCGACAGATCGACCACGCTCACAACGCCAGTGCCGTCGTACAGCACGGCGATGTTGACGTCCGCCGCATCGTCGAAAAGACCCTGCATCGTGCTGATGGCCTCTTCCGCCGCCGTCGTCGGGGCCGCGAAACCCTCGAAGGCTCCGAAGATGTCCGAAAAGTTCTCGACTTGAACCGTGAAGACATTCATCGTCGTGGCGGGGACACCTGAACCGGCACCATCGTTTTCGATGTCGATCAGGTCGCCTCCGGCACCGAGGGCTTCGAAGGAGAAGCCCGCCACCCTATCCTCCTGGAAGATAATGCTGACGCCTTCGTTCTCGAACTGGTCGAAGCCGATGACCACCGTGCCGGAATTGTTCGTCAGGTCGGCGCTGTCATTGCCTTCGCCGCCGTAGATATAGGCGTCGATCAAGACCCCGTTGCCCATGTCGCGCGGAGACCCGGTGCCGTCGATCACGTCGATATTGTCGTCGCCGTCATTGCCGAAGAACAACGACCCGTTTCCGGTCATGGTCTGATCGTCGGGACCGCTGCTGCCTTCGATGACGAACGACTTGCCGAGGAAGAAGGTCATCAGATCTTCGGACGGGCCGCCGAAATCCGGCTCGGAGTAGGAGTGAAGGTAGGGGTCGTCCGCGTAGCTGTCCGTGAAGGGGTTGTAATAGATCGCGTCGATCTCGTCCCCGACTTCCTCCACGTAGGCGGCGGCGTCCACATCCAGACCGCCCAGTTCAAAGACCGGCGTATTGCCCTCGACCTGGCCGTCGTAGACTGCGGCGCCGGAGATCGTTCCGCCGTCGGGCAAGCCGGTGACGGAATCGTAGGTAAGGCCCGACCCGGTGGCCACGATGCTCAGCGCGTCGCCTGCGTCGTCGTAGGACACAATGGTAAACCCGGTCTGCGATGCTTCCTCGACGAACAGCCGCTGATCGCCTTCGCCGGCCAAGACATCGCGTTTGACCGCTTCCATCACCGCCGTATGCAGCACGACAGTTTCGGCCGTGAAGGACAGGGAGTCGAGGTAGACAGAGGTCGAGACGCCCAGACCGTAGTTGGCCGAGATCGGTTCACCTTCAAAGTCGGGATTGTTCGACATGATTTCGATGGCGTAGATCGTCCCCGAGGTGGGCAGGCCACGGGCATCGGTGGCCGCGCCCTCGAACCCCTGACCGTAGAACACGATGTCAAAGGTGAAGGGCGTGGCATCGCCGGGCTGCAGGCCATCGACGCCCGAGCCTTCGGCCGTGGCGGTCGTGATCCGGAACTCGGTGTCGCTGACCACCTCGGCGGTGCTGGCCTGCGACCCGCGATAGACGTCGAAATCCGCGTAATCGAAGTTCACCAGCCCCGCCACGACATATCCGTAAACCGACTGGATCTCGTCATCGGCGCTGGACGGCAGTTCCGTCGAGGTGATGGTGAGCGTGTTCAGCATGGTCTGGAAGTCGGCCAGCGCGATGCCCTGGAAGGTGATCGAATTGTCCGCATCCATGGTGACCACGGTCTGCGTCGCATCACCGGTGGCATTGAAATAGGCGAAGGCCATGCTTTCGCCCTGACCCATGCCGATGGCGCTGAAGTCCACGTGATCGTCCTGGAAATTCATGTCGGTGATGACGTCATGCCCGCCGGAATAGAGGAAGACATCGTCGCCGTCCCCACCCGTCAGGGTATCGTCGCCCGCACCACCGTCGAGCGTGTCATCGCCGGCGCCGCCGTTCAGAACGTCATTGCCCGCAAGGCCGCGCAGATCGTCGCCGTATTGATCGGTATCCGCGTCGTACTCGTCGCTGGTGCTGCCGATCAGCGTGTCGTCGCCGTCTGCGCCCCAGAAGTCCGCCTGACCCGTGCCCATGTAGGTGAAGGCAATGTCATAGGCGTTGATGATCGCATCCAGCAGCGGAGAGTCGTAATCGTCCGGCGTGGCGCTTGACGATGCCGCCGTGTAGTTGACCGAGGCTTCGACAAAGGCCGCGTCAAAGGCCACGGCGTCGTCGATCATGCCGTCCACGACAATGACGGGCTGGCCGTTGGCGGTGACGTTGAAACCCGTCACGATGCCGCCCGTGCCGAGCAGTCCGTTCGGAGCCTCCAGCCCTGCCTGCGACGGCGTCAGGCCCTCGCCGGTGATGGTAAAGACGATCTCTTCATCGGTGCCGTCGTCGTTGATGTCGGATTCGAAGCGGATCTCGACTCCGCCCTGACCGTCGGACATCACCGACTTGACCGTGGCGGCCCAGATCGCCGCATAAGCGGTGGCGGCGTCGATGTTGACGTAATCCTCGATGGTCACCGTGCCCGGCACCACGACCGTGGCCGAGGTGGCTGCGCTGGTGTTGCCAACGGCGTCGGTGGCCGTGGCCGTCACGCTCGTCCCCTCGCTGATCGGCGTGGTTGCCGGAACGGTCACGCTCCAGTTGCCGTCCGCATCGGCGGTTGCGCTGTTCCCGGCAAAGCCCGCGCCGTCGACCAGAACGGTGATGACGTCACCCTCGGTCGCGCCAGAGCCCTTGACCACCACGTCGGACCCGCCGTCCGTCGCGCGCACCGGGGCCATGACCGGGTCATCGACCGTGGTGTCGATCATGACGGACACGGGGCTGCTGCTTTCGTTGCCCGCCGCGTCCACGGCGGTCACGGACAGGTCGACCGTGCCATCTGCCGCGCCAGACAGATCGACGGTCGCGGACCATGCGCCGGTCGCGCTGGCAAAGGTCAGCCCCATCGGTGCCCCGCCCGGTCCGAAGATGCTGACGGGAGTGTTTGCCTCTGTCGTGCCGCTGATCGTGACACTGGAGGCGCCGGCGGCGTTGACCGGGTCCACCTCTCCGACGGTCAGGGCCGGTGCAATCGTGTCGATCACAAAGGTTTCGCCCGTTTCGGTTGCCACAGCAGAGGTCAGACCGTCCGAAGACAACGCATCGGCGCTCGCGTTGAACGTGCCTTCGCCCACTTCGGCAGGATCGAGGTCCACGCTCCAGGCGCCGGTCTCATCGACCACGACCTGTTCGATCGCGGCCCCCAGCGTGACGGTGACCGTGCTGCCCGCATAGCCGGTGCCGGAGACGGTCACCATGCCCGGATCGCCGGCGAAGTCCGCCGCGTTCAGGTCCAGCGGAGAGGTGCTGGTGATCGTCGGGCGCACTTCGTCTTCGGTCAGCGGCACGTCGATATCGATCGAACTGGTCGCCGTGGTCGACGTGTTGCCCGCGATGTCGGTCGCATAGGCGCTGACATCATAGGACGCGTAATAGGTATCGCTCAGCGTGGGGTTGTCGAAGGTGATGTCCCACAGGCCGTTCGTTTCATCTGCGGTCGTGGTCAGGCTGACACCGGCAAAGTCCACATGCACGGTCGCGCCCGGTTCCGCCGTACCGGAGAACATCACGGCCGCAAGGCCCGCCGCGTCGGTGACCGATGCCGGGGCGTCGATGGACACGGTCGGAACCGTGGTGTCGATGATGAAGGTCTGGCCGGTGACCGACAGCGGAACGCCCTCGTAGGTGCTGGCCGCGGTCACGGCAAAGGCGCCGGTGCCGATGTCGGCCACGTTGATCGTGGCCATCCAGGACCCGGTCGTTCCGGTCTCGGCGTTGCCACCTTCCACCGGCACGGTCACGCTGGCGTCGCCGAGCGTGACGGTGACCTCCAGCCCCGGATAGCCTTCGCCCTCGAAGGTGAAGGACGTCACGCCCGAAGCCGCATCCACCGTGGTGGTCGACTGGTCGTAGATCGTCGGCGCGCCCACCACGAAGATCGTCCCGGATACCGGGTCGCTGCTGTTGCCCGCCGCGTCAAGCGCGGTTGCGGTGATGGCGCTGGTCTCGGTGATGCCGCCTGCGGGCACGGTGACGGACCAGTCACCCGCCGCGTCGGCGGTGCCCACGTAGGGGGTTCCGTCCACGGTGACCGTCACCGTGGCGCCGCCTTCCGCCGTACCGGCGATGACCGTCTCGGCAGAGGCATCGGACAAGATGACGGGATCGACCGTCGGATCCTGCGTCACCGTATCCACCGTGATGCCACCGCTCACGTAAACGATCCGCGAATTGCCCGCGAGGTCCGTCGCGGTGACGCTCATCGTGTAAGAAGCGTCGTGGAATTCAGACATGTCAAAGTCGACGATCCGCCAGATGCCGTTCTCATCCGCGTTGGCCAGCGGCAGATCGGAACCGGCGATGGACACCTGCACCGAGGCCCCCGGCTCGGCCGTGCCGGTGAGGGTCACGGCACCGATATTGTCGGCATTCACCACCGGCGGAGTGTCCATGCTCACCACCGGAATGATCGTGTCCACGAGGACACTGTCAAACGACAGCCCCGAGACCACGGTCGTATGGCCCGCCGCCGAGACGATCAGCGGGAAGCTGCCCTGACCGATGTCGGCCACGGTGAGCTGGATTTCCCAGTTTCCCTCTTCGTTCACGATGGCCGGGGTGGCATTGCTGGCCCCGCCCAGCGTTGCCGTGATCGCCGTCCCCGGAAAGCCCGAACCCGTGACGGTGATCGTCTCGCGGGCCTCTGCGTATTCGGCGTCGATGACGTCTGTTCCGACGCTGACGTCGGTCGGGGTCAGCTCCTCGACGGTCAGCGGCACCTGCAACGACATCGACCCGTTCACGGCGTCAGAGAGGTTACCTGCCTCGTCCATGGCATAGACGCTCAGCAGGTAATCCGCGTCGTAGGAATACGTGCGCGGCAGGGTGTCGGTGTCGAGCCCCTCGAAATCGTCCGCAGTCGCGCTCCAGGTGCCATCCGCGCCAACCGTCACCTCTGCCGTAACGGGGAAGTTCACTTCGTCGGGGCCGCTGTTCGCGAGGTTCAGCGTCACGTAGACGGTGTTGCCCGCCTCGCCGGTGCCGGTCAACGTAAGCGCGTCCAGGGCATCCTGCGTCGTGATGGTGCCCGGATCGTCGAAGGTGACGACGGGGGCGGTCAGGTCGACGTCAAAGGTCGCGCCGGTGGTGACGACCGTGCGCAGGACAGCGGAGTCGGCATTGAACGGATCGACATATTGCGTCGCCGTGATGCGGACCGTCGCCGTGCCTTCGCCCACCTCGCTGAGCGGCAGCGTGACCTGCCATGTGCCGCCCGAGACAGCCAACTGTTCCAGGGAAATGCGCAGCTGTGGTTGGGACTGCTGAACCCAGGCTTCACCGGTCGCACCCCCCATGGTGACTTCGATGAAGGACCCGATCTGACCCGAACCGGACAGGATGATCGTGCCGTCGATGTCATCCGACACTTCGATGTTGATCGTGCCGTCAGGCAGGTTGTCCGACTGGACCACGGGCTTCAGATCGGCAACCGCCGCCAGACCATCGGACACGGTCGTGGTGTCCAGTGTGCCGTCCTTCAGCGCGGTGACAACGTCGTCCTGAACCACGGTCTGAGTGGTGGCTATTTCATCGAGGGTCGTGGCCCGTTCGATGGCGTCCGCCGCTGCCGCCGCTGCCGCGCCGACCCCGGTGGTGTCCTGCAAATCGCCGCCGAAGGCATCCACCACAGCCTGCGCCGCCGCGGCAAAGGCATCGTCGTAATCGGAATCCACCAATGTGCCGTTGGCAATCAGCGTGTCCATCACGTGATCCAGCGCCGCTTCGGCGGCCACATCGGCCTGATCGGGATCGGCGTAGAGCGCCGTCGCCATGGAAATGACCGTCGCAAGGATCGCGGCGGACTGCATCGCCGCCACATCGCCACCCGCAGCCGCCTCGACCGGATCGAGCGTGCTGAGGTCCTGACCCTCAAGGCCAAGCGCCGTGGCCACTTTGCCGTTCGCCGTTGTGGCATCTTCGCCGGTGGCCACCATGCGCTGCTGCACCGCCGTGGTCAGCGGCGTGATCACCGTCGAACCAGAGGGAGCGGTCAGCGTGCCGGTGAACGCCTTGCCGGTGGAAATGTCCGTGCCGCCCGTGGCGGTCAGCGTGCCGTTGTCCAGTTCGTTCTGCGTCACGCCATTGGCAAAGACGAAGTCGCCGTTCGCGTCTGATGTCGTCTGGCTCTCGGTGCTGTCCGCAACGCCGTCGCCATCCATGTCGTAGAAAACGGTCGCCCCCGCGAGGTAGCCGTCAATCGCCGAGCCGGAGGCCGCGAACCGTGCCGCCTCGGTCGTGCCACCCGTAGACACCCCGCCAGAGGAGGAGGAGGACGAAGATCCGCCAGAGGACGACCCGCCGCCCGCACCGCCGATCAGTGCAAGCCCGCCGATCCCCGCCGCAGCGCCCCCGATGCCGCCCATGCCGCCAGCGATCCCGCCAGCCAGACCGCCCCCGGTGGTGGCTGCCGCCGAAAGTTCTGCAATCTGCGTCGCCGTCCCTTCGGCGATCAGGAATTCACCGTTCGGACCGATCTGGACCGAATTGGCGGGCAGCTCGAAGGTGCCGCCATCCTTCAGAGTGACCTTGAAATTGCCGTTCTCCAGCTTCTCGACCGAAGCGACGTTTTCCATCTGCCCGAGGTTGACCGTGGCGCGCGCACCCGCCTGCTGGGCCGCCGCGTCCTGCGGCACAGAGAACAGCATCAGCACCATCGCCGCGCCACCCATGGACATGAGCTTGCGGTTGCGGCGCCCAAGTTCCGCGAAGAACCGGCGCTTTTCCTCGTCAGTCTTCGGCAGCACGATCGGAATGGCGTTCCCGCCTGCCACGTTCTTCAGCAGGGAGTCCCCTTCGGGCGAGGTCGCCGTGCGGACATGCGGAAAGAAAGTGCCGCCCAGACCCACATGCGTGGTCAAATCCTTCAGGGCGAAACGGCGGGAAACTGCGTCGTGCATAAAAACCTCTCATTTCCGGCTTCTTAAAATATGGTCCAGGCTGCTCAGATCGATGTCCGTGACAATCCTCGTATATTCCCAGTGACCTAACACGGCAAAGATTTTCTTAATTCCTAACCGCATATGCGGAGCCTCCTTGACCAGAGGCCGTGAGCGGGCGGGCAAGTTCCATCAAGGGTTGCGTTCCGCCCGCTTCGACGCCATCCCGACCGGGTCACCGCCTTGTGTGTCAGACCAATTGGCACAGTGCCGCGCGATATGGACCAACCGTCACTTTCAAATGGAAAGGCTGTTTGATTTCCAGTCCGGACGCAGGATCTTTTCGGCTGGCGACAGCTTCGACAGAAACGCAACCAGTCGCAATTGATCCACCAGCAACATCCACCACTCGGCAACGGACCCAAAGGTCCCCGCAAAGATCCGATCAGCCCACGGCGGGCGCACGCATGATGACGTTGGCATAGCCGTCGTGGATCACGCGGCTCATGGCATCGCGCGCGTCGTTCGGCACCCCCGAGGCGATGGCCGACACGATGGCCCGATGCCGTTGCGCCACCGTTTCGCGCCGGTCCGAAAAATCGCCGATATGTTCGGACATGAACAACGAATACAGCGCGGTCTGCACAAGGTCGCCGAGCGATTGCAGGAAACGGTTGCCGGACAGGCGCAGCACCTGCTTGTGAAACTCGTAATCCGCCAGCGCGAAATCCGTCCGGTTGTCTGCCGTCGCCAGCCGGTCGCACAGGGCATAGAGCGCTTCGAGATCAAGCTGGTTCACCCGCCCCGCCGCCTGCGCCGCCGCCGCCGGTTCAAAGATCATGCGGATCTCGTACAGTTCTTCGTAGAACCGCGTCGGATTGCGCGCCGTGGCGTGCCAGCGCAGCACGTCCTCGTCGAACATGTTCCATTCGTCGGCAGGGCGCACATGGGTGCCCACCTTGGCCTTGGACTGGATGAGGCCCTTGGCGATCAGCGTCTTCTTGGCCTCGCGCACGACTGTACGCGACACGCCGAACATCTCGCACAGGTCGGGGTCCAGCGGGATCATGGTCTCTGCCGGGTATTCCCCTGCCACGATGGCCCGGCCCAGCTGGTCCACCACAAAGGCCGTGTGATTGGACGCGCGCGCGTCGCCGCCGCTGACAAGGGTCATGAGAGAGCGGCGGAACCAGTCGCTGTGCGCAGCCTTGCCTGCGCTGCCCTTTTCTCTGCCGCCCACGTCAGTCCTTTCTGCAGGAGGATGAATGCGAACAGCAGTCCTCCGATCACGATCTTGGTCCACCAGCTCGACAGGGTGCCGTCGAACACGATGTAGGTCTGGATCAGCCCCATGATGAGGATGCCAAAGAACGTCCCCGCGACAAAGCCGTAGCCCCCCGTCAGCAGCGTGCCGCCGATCACCACCGCCGCGATGGCGTCCAGTTCCACCCCCACCGTCGCCAGCGAATAGCCGGCAGAGGTATAAAGCGAGAAGACGATCCCGGAAAGCCCCGCCAGCCCACCCGAGACGGCGTAGATGCCGATGGTGGTGCGGGCGAGGGGGACGCCCATGAGGCGCGCCGCCTGCTCGCCACCGCCGAGGGCGTAGACGTTCTGGCCGAACCGCGTGCGGTGGGCGACGATGATGCCGATCAGGAAGGTCAGCACCATCAGCCCCCCGATCAGGCGGAACCGCGCGCCGTCGATCTTCCAGTACAGCCCTTGCAGCGTGTCGTAGAACTCATGCGTGATCGGCACGCTTTCGGTGGACAGCACATAGGCCGCGCCGCGGGCCAGAAACATCCCCGCCAGCGTCACGATGAAGGGCGGCATTTCGAGGTAGTGGATCGTCGCCCCCATGGCCGCGCCGAAGGCGGTGGTCAGCGTCAGCACCAGCGCAAAGGCCATGAGCGGGTGCATGGAGGTGTCGCGCAGGATCACCGCGAGGAACACGCCGGTGAAGGCGATGACCGACCCGATGGACAGGTCAATCCCCCCCGATAGGATCACGAATGTCATCCCCACCGCCGCGATCCCCAGAAAGGCGTTGTCCGTCAGCAGGTTCGCCACCACCCGCGTGGACAGCATCGCCGGGTAGGCCGAGGCACACAGCGCATAGGCCAGGATAAACGTCGCCAGCGTGATCAGCAACGGCAGGTGGGTGGAGCGGATCATCGCGCGGCTTCCTTGTCGGTGCGGGGCAGGGGGGGTGTCTCGGGCTGCGGTTGCGGGCCGGAGGCGCGCAGCAGGTAGATCACGTTGCCGATCCGGGGCGACTGGATCACGAGGATGCCGAGGATCAGCAGCGCCTTGATGACAAGGTTGAACTCTGGCGGCAGGCCGGACAGCAGGATCACCGAGTTGACCGACTGGATGATCAGTGCCCCCAGGAGCGACGCGACGATGGAGAACCGCCCGCCCAGCAGGGAATTCCCGCCGATGACGACCGCGAGGATGGCGTCCAGCTCCAGCCACAGCCCGGCGTTGTTGGCATCCGCGCCCTTGATGTCGGCGGCGACGATCACCCCCGCCAGCGCGGCGCACAGCCCCGAGACGAGGTAGACACAGACCAGCAGCACGCGCGAGTTGATCCCTGCCAGCCGGGACGAGCGTTCATTGATCCCGATGGCCTCGATCAGCATTCCCAGCGCAGTCTTGCGCACGGCAAAGGTCACCAAAGCCCCCAGCGCCAGCCAGATCAGGATCGGCGTCGGCACGCCCGCCACGGTGCCCGCGCCCAGCTGGATCAGGCCGGGGTTGTCGAAGGTGAGGATCTTGCCCTCGGTCACCAGCTGCGCAATCCCGCGCCCCGCGACCATCAGCACCAGCGTGGCCACGATGGGCTGGATGCGCAGCACTGCCACAAGGAACCCGTTCCACAGCCCGCACATGCCTCCCGCCGCCAGCGCGGCCAGCAGCGCCGTGCCCCAGCCGTGGCCCTGCACAACCATCGACGCCGCCACCGCCCCGGCGATGGCCATGACCGCGCCGACGGACAGGTCGATGCCTTTGGTCGCGATGACCAGCGTCATGCCGATGCACAAGAGCGCGACCGGCGCGCCCCGGTTCAGCACGTCGATCAGGTTGCCGAACAGACGCCCGTTGCGGAAATCGATGTGGAAAAACTCGGGGAACACCAGCACGTTCAGCGCCAGCGCGGCGGCAAGGATCAACAGTTGCGGCATAACCCGCTTCAGCAGCGAGGGGCGGGGGCCGATGGGGGTGGCGGTCATGCGTCCTCCGTCGCGATGGCGTTGACGATATTGTCGGGGGTGATCTGGTCGCCGGTCAGTTCGCTGACCTGCTGGCGGTCGCGCAGCACGATCACGCGGGTGGAATAGGCGACCAGCTCCTCCAGTTCCGACGAGGCGACGAGCAGCGCCATGCCATCGGCACGCAACTGTTCGATCAGGGCGATGATCTCGGCGTGGGCGCCGACGTCGATGCCACGGGTGGGTTCATCGAGGATCAGGAAATCGGGGTTCGTCGCCAGCCAGCGGGCCAAGAGCGCCTTTTGCTGGTTCCCCCCCGAGAGCAGTCGGATCGGCATGTCGAGCGAGGCCAGCCGGATGTCCAGCGCGCGCACGTAGCTTTGCGCGATCTCCTCGATCCTCGCGCGGGGGATGGGGCGCATCCAGCCTTGCCGCGCCTGTAGCGCGAGGATGATGTTGTCGCGGACGGACAGGTCACCGACGATGCCGTCGACCTTGCGGTCCTCGGGGCACAGGGCAAAGCGATGCGCCACCGCGTCGCGCGGATTGTTGATGTCGATGGGCTGGCCGCGCAGCGTGATCCGCCCCTGATCCGCGGCGACCGCGCCGAACAGAAGGTTTGCCGTCTCGGTCCGCCCGGACCCCAGCAGACCGGCAAGGCCCACCACCTCGCCCTCGTGGATCGCCATGGAGAACGGCGCGATCATGCCGCGCCGGCCGAAGTCCTGCACCTGCACCAGCGTCTGCCCCGCCACGCCCACGTCGCGCGCCTTCACCCGTGCCTCCAGCTGGCGGCCCAGCATCATGGTCACCACGTCGCGCTGGGTCACCTGCGACAGCAGGCATTCGCCCACCACCCTGCCATTGCGCAGCACCGTGGCGCGGTCGGAAATCTCGAACACCTGGTCGAGGAAATGCGTGATGAAGACCACCGCCAGCCCGCGTGCCTTCACCTTCCGGATGACGCCGAACAGCAGTTGCACCTCGTCGCGGTCGAGGCTGGCGGTCGGCTCGTCGAGGATCAGCACCTTGCCCGACATTTCCACCGCGCGGGCGATGGCCACGACCTGCTGAATCGCCACGGAATAGGCGGTCAGCGGCTCGGCGGGGTCGATGTGCAACCCATAGCCCGCCAGCACGTCGCGCGCCTGATCGTTCATGCGGCGGCGTGCGACAAACCCCCAGCGCGTCGGCTGGCGCCCCAGAAAGAGGTTCTCGGCCACGGTCAGGTTGGGCAGCAGGTTGACCTCCTGGTAGACCGTGCCGATGCCCATCTGCTGGCTTTCGGCGGTGGACCCCGGCTCGACCTCCACCCCGTCCAACACCATCACCCCCGCATCGCGGCGGTAGGCCCCGGTCAAACACTTGATAAGCGTGGATTTTCCCGCCCCGTTTTCGCCCAGCAGCGCGTGGACCTCGCCGGGCATCAGGCGCAGTTCCACGTCATCCAGCGCGATGGTGCCGGGAAAGAACTTCGACACGCCGCGCGCGTGCAGCACGGGGGTGTCGGGGGTGAACGTGTCTTTCATGAAAGCGACCTTATCCGCCGGGGCATGGCCTGCCTACGGCCAAGGGTGCCGGGCGGGGGAGCGCCCGGCGAGGGGGACCGGTCGGGAGGACGCCCTGCCGATCCCCGGTTTCGTGGCCCGTGACGGGCCTTGGTTCAGTACCCGAGGTCCTTCTTCTCGTTGAAGATCGCCAGGTTGTCGTCGGCGCTGGTGAACAGCTTCGACTCGGTCTGGATCCACTTCTCCGGCGCGGTGCCGTCTGCCAGGAACTTCTCCAAGGCGTCCAGCGCAGGCCCGGCCATGTTCGGCGTCAGCTCGATCGTGGCGTTCATCTCGCCGTCGGCGATGGCCTTGTGCGCGTCGGGGACCGCGTCGATGGCGACGATCTTGATATCCTCGCCGGGCTTCAGCCCCGCTTCCTTGATCGCCTGGATCGCGCCCACCGCCATGTCGTCGTTATGGGCATAAAGCGCGCAGATGTTGCCCGCACCCTCGGCCTTCAGGAAGCTTTCCATCACGACCTTGCCCTGCGCGCGGGTGAAATCCCCGGTCTGCGAGCGCACGATCTGCAGGTTGTCATGCCCGGCGATGCCCTGCTCGAACCCCGCCTTGCGGTCGATGGCGGGGGAGGACCCGGTGGTGCCCTGCAACTCCACGATGCGGCAGTCCGCGCCGTTCATCTCGGAGGCCAGCCATTCGCCTGCCACCTTGCCCTCGTGCACGAGGTCCGAGGTCACGGCGGTCAGGTAGAGCGACTTGTCCGCGTCCACGGTGCGGTCCAGCAGCACCACGGGGATCTCGGCGTCGGCGGCTTCCTCCAGCACCTCGTCCCATCCGGTGGCCACCACGGGCGCAATCAGGATCGCGTCGACCCCTTGGGCGATAAACGAGCGGATCGCCTTGATCTGGTTTTCCTGCTTCTGCTGCGCATCGGCGAATTTCAGGTCGATGCCGCGCTTCTCGGCTTCCTGCTTGGTCACCGTGGTTTCAGCGGCGCGCCAGCCGGATTCCGAACCGATCTGGCTGAAACCGATGGTCAGGTCGGCGGCAAAAACGGCCGCCGGTGCAAAGGCAAATACGGACGCCAGAAGCGTTCTCTTGAATGTCATGATTTCCTCCCTGTCGGAGCCTTCTCCTACTCCGTGCATGTGATTAAGTAATATTTTATCACTTTTGTAAATAGCCCAGGTACGCACTGGAGGCACATGGCTTCGTTTGATGGCCAACTTACTGGTGAGACATGGAAAAACCCGGCCTTGAACTTGGCCGGACCCAAGGAACGGCGCCTTGCAGGGACCCGACGAGCCTGCGAAACCGCTTCGGAAAGGATCTGCGCAAGCGCACCGCGTCGAACCGGGGCGGCGCGGGGACCAGTGGTCATGGAGGAGGGCAGTCAACCGCCGATCGGGCATGTGCGACCCGGTCGTCTCAAGGGGCATCACCCGTCCAATGCACACGCGCCCGCAGCGCTGGCCGGAAAAGTGGCGTCGCTTCGGAGCTACATTTGATTCTGGCGAGTCTGAAGGCTCAAGCCTCGTTGCGACAGGCGGCTCTATCCCAGTTTTCTCATCTCTTCCCGGAAGGCTTCCAGGGGAGTGCGCCAGCCGAGGCACTTCCTCGGCGTGCCGTTCAGCCGGTCGCAGACGTCCTTCATCGCATCGTCGCCGAGCAGGACCACCGGCGTGTCACGAGGCAGCCAGCGGCGGGCGCGCTTGTTCAGGTTCTCGACCGATCCCTTTTGCCACGGGGCCTGCGGATCGCAGAACCAGGCTGTGGTTCCGATGCCAGCCTCGAGCTTGCGCCAGTCGCGGAACGCGATGCCGCGGTCGAAGGTGATCGACTGTCTCGCAGGCTGGGGAAGGGGTTCCATCACGGCCATCAGGCGGCGCTTGAAGTGGGTCGTACTCCGGTCGTTGTTGCGGAACAGCACGGCGAAGCGGGTCTTGCGCTCGATCAGAGACGCCACGTTCATTTTCCCTGTGGCCCGTTCGAAGATCATTAGGTCTCCTTCCCATTCTCCGAAGGTTTCCCGTGACTTGACGTAGTCGGGTCGCTGATGGATCGACCGCTCCGGCGGAAAGACCCGCCCGCGTGGCTTGCGCGCATGCCGCGGTTTTCTCCGCTTTCTGCGGCTGGGAAGGTGCCGGGCCAAGTCATCGGCGCGGCCTTCGGGGCCATAGACCCAAGCATAGATCGTTTCGTGGCTGATGCGGGCATCAAAGCCCTCAAAACCAAGGCGGCCAGCGATTTGTTCCGGTGACCACCCGAGCTTGAGCTGGTCAATGATGGCATGGCGAAGCGTCTCAAGCCTCAATAGCTTGCGCCGACGCGCACGTCTGGCCAATGCATCCTTCTGAGCGATCTCCCCGTAGTACCCGTTCAGTTCCGGCAATTCCTCATCACAGAAGGCGTTGCGCTTGATCTCGCGGTAGATTGTCGAGCGATGCCTGCCGATGGCATCCGCGATCTTCCGTATCGGGGCCTGGGCATTCAGCATGTCTTCAATCCGACGTCTTTCACGCAGGTTCAGTTCCGTGTGGGCCAAATCTCGATCTCCTTGCTTTCCAGCAGGATAGAGTGTTGGATGTCACTGAGAACTGACCCAGCAACGATAGAAATTGTCACTGAGAATTGACCCATGTGGAACCCTTCCCCTGACGGGATTTGTCGGGGGTCATTGGAGTGATCGACATGGATATTTTGAGCGTCATTCGACGTTGGGCACTTCGGGATAAGTTGCCCATCCGTGAGATTTCGCGACGGACTGGTCTGTCGCGAAATACTATCAGGCGTTACCTGCGTGCCGGGATCGTCGAGCCCAAGTTCAATGCACCATCGAGACCGAGCAAACTCGACCCGTACGCGGAGAAGCTGTCCGGCTGGTTGCTGGCCGAACAGCGCAAATCGCGCAAGGAGCGGCGGACGGCGAAGCAGATGCACGCGGATTTGGTTCAGCTGGGGTTTGACGGGTCCTATGAGCGGGTCTCGGCCTTTGTCCGAGCCTGGAAATCGGACCGAGTGCGCGCGCAGAACACGACGGACCGCGGGACATTCGTGCCTCTGGTGTTCAAGCCTGGCGAGGCCTTCCAATTTGATTGGAGCGAAGATTACGCGATCATCGGGGGTGAACGGACCAAGCTTCAGGTCGCACACATCAAGCTGTCGCACAGCCGCGCGTTCCTGGTCAGGGCGTATTTGCTGCAGACACACGAGATGCTGTTCGACGCGCATTGGCATGCGTTCAGAATCTTCGAAGGCGTGCCGGGCCGCGGGATCTACGACAATATGCGCACGGCGGTAGACCGCGTGGGCGTCGGCAAAAAGCGCGACTTAAATGCGCGCTTCATGGCGATGACCAGCCACTACGTGTTCGAACCCGACTTTTGCAATCCGGCGGCGGGATGGGAGAAGGGCCAGGTCGAGAAGAACGTCCGCGATGCGCGCAGCAGGATGTGGCAGGTGATGCCCACCGTCCCTGATCTCGATGCGCTGAACCGCTGGCTGGAAGAACGGTGCAAGGCGCTATGGGCCGAGACCGCACATGGCGGTTTGCCCGGCAGCATCGCAGACGTCTGGCAAGCGGAGAAGCCCTCGCTGATGCCGTTGCCCACCGCGTTCGACGGCTACGTCGAGCAAAGCAAGCGGGTGTCTCCGACTTGCCTCATCACGTTCGATCGCAATCGCTACTCCGTGCCTGCCAGCTTTGCGAACCGGCCGGTCAGCCTGCATATCTACCCCGAAAGGCTTGTTGTCGTTGCCGAAAGGCATGTCGTCTGCGAGCACCGGCGCATCATTGAAAGGTCGCACCGGCAACCGGGCCGCGTCATCTATGATTGGCACCATTACCTCGCCGTGGTCCAGCGCAAGCCGGGCGCGCTGCGCAACGGTGCCCCGTTTGTCGAGATGCCCGAGGCATTCCGCCAGTTGCAGGATAAACTGCTGCGCAAGCCCGGCGGCGATCGAGAGATGGTGGAAATCTTGTCCTTGGTGCTCCATCACGACGAGCAAGTCGTGCTTTGCGCGGTGGACATGGCACTGCAGGCAGGTGTGCCGACAAAGACCCACGTATTGAACCTGCTCCATAGGTTGGTGGATGGCACGCCGACTGACCAGCCAGACGTGACGCCGCCTTCGAACCTCGTCCTGACGAAAGAGCCCGAGGCCAATGTCGCACGCTACGATGGGCTGCGAACATCCGGAGGCAAACGCCATGCGTCATGACCCCGCCGGCGCTGCCATCGTCATCATGCTCCGCAGTCTGAAGATGCCAGGCATGGCGCAGGCCGTGCATGACCTCATGGAACAAGGTGCGCCTGCGTTCGAGGCGGCGATTCCAATCCTGTCGCAGCTGCTGAAGGCCGAAATGGCCGAACGTGAAGTGCGGTCTATCTCTTATCATATGAAGGCAGCGCGCTTCCCGGCCCACAAAGACCTGTCGGGCTTCGACTTCGCGGCCAGCGAGGTCAACGAGGCTCTCGTCCGGCAGCTTCATCGATGCGAGTTCCTGGATGCTGCCGAGAACGTGGTCCTGATTGGCGGGCCCGGCACCGGGAAAAGCCATGTCGCGACCGCCCTCGGTGTCCAGGCGATCGAGCATCACCGCAAACGTGTGCGCTTCTTCTCCACGGTCGAGCTGGTGAACGCGCTGGAACAGGAAAAAGCGCTGGGAAGGGCCGGGAAGATCGCCGAGGCGTTGGTGAAAACCGAATTGGTGATCCTCGACGAACTCGGATACCTGCCGTTCAGCGCCTCGGGCGGTGCCTTGCTGTTCCACCTCCTCAGCAAACTTTACGAACGCACCAGCGTCGTGATCACCACGAACCTGAGCTTCAGCGAATGGGCCAGCGTCTTCGGTGACGCCAAGATGACCACGGCGCTCCTCGATCGCCTCACACACCGCTGCCATATCCTGGAAACCGGAAACGACAGCTATCGCTTTAAGGCAAGCTCGGAGACCGCGAAAAAGAAGAGGAAGGAGACGCCAATGTTGACCCCATCATGAACCGACCGACATACTGACAGGCGGGTCAAATCTCAATGACAATGCTGGGTCAGTTCTCAGTGACATCCAACAACAATGGGTATCCGAGGCATTCCCCCTCGCAACATATTTTTGCAAGCGTATGCAAACATCCATCAGCGTGCGTGAAGGCAAGCCTTGCTCCTGCCCCGGCAGCGCATAAGGAGGATCAGGTCCGCGTGGTGCCGCGATGGATGGCGACCGGCTCGATGCGCACTTTACGCACGGGGTGGTCGTCGTTTTCGATGGCGCCGATCAGCTCGTCGACGCAGGCCGACACCATGGTGTTCAGCCGCTGCCGCACGGTGGACAGGTTGAACGACGGCCAGGAGGCCTGTGTCACATCGTCGAACCCCACCACGGCCACGTCTTCCGGCACGCGAAGGCCCAGTTCATGCCGGATCACGTCCAGCGCGGCAAAGGCCATGTGGTCGTCGCTGACGAACAGCGCGTCGGGCGGGGTCTCGACGCTGAACAATTCGCGCGCCGCCTCTGCCGCCTCTTCGTAATGGTAGTTGCCTACGGCCCGCGCGTGCAGCGCCACCCCGGCATCCGCCAGCGCCGCGCGGAACCCTTCCTCGCGCTCCTGCTGGGTAGAGGCCCCTTCGAAGCCCGCCAGATGCGCCACCCGCTGCGGGTTGCCCTGCAACAGCATTTCCGCCGCGATGCGCCCGCCCGCCACGTTGTCCGAGGTCACGGCCCGCATGTCTTCGCGCGGCTGGTCGCGGTTGAACAGCATGACGGGAATGTTCAGCTCGCGGCAGCGGTCGGCCAGCGTCGAGGACATGGACACCGACATCAGCACGATGCCGTCCACCCGGTAGTCGAGGATGGTCTGCACCACGGGTTCGACATTGCCGATGGTGTTGGAGGCCATGAACAACAGGACGTGATAGCCGTTCTCCTGAAGCGCGATGGACAGCTTTTCCACCGCTTCCGGGTAGAACTGGTTTTCGAGGTAGTAGACCACAAGCCCGATGATACGGCTCTTGCCGGTTATCATGGCGCGCGCCAGCACGTTGGGCCGATAGCCCAGCTCGTCGGCGGCGAGTTTGATCTTCTCCGCCATTTTCTTGGACACCGAAGCGCCCGGCGTGAAATAGCGCGAGACGGCAGACTGGCTGACCCCGGCCTTGCGGGCCACATCCACGGAAGTCACTGGTTTGCCGCTCACGTCACGCACCTCTCTTTAACCTACAATCGTCTACCCGCGTGCGCGGGGGCTGTCACCCCTCACGCTGCGGTCTGTATGTCAGGCTCTGGCCCGTGGTCACGTCGAACAGATGGCAGGTCGCCACCGGGATCGTGGCGCGCACCATGCTGCCGATCTCCGCCCTGAAGTCCTTGGCGGCCTTGAGGTTCACCAATTCGCGGCCGACGCGCACCGCCACCATCGACGCTTCGCCCAAGAGTTCCAGCGCAAAGATCGGTGCGTGAATGTCGCCGCCCTCTGGCACGAGGCTCACGTCCTCGGCGCGGAAGCCGAGGATCACCTTGCCGGAATGGCCCGTGGGCAGACCCTCCAGACTCAGGTTCTCCGCCTCGAAGACGCCATCCGCAATCACCCCTTCGACGAGGTTCATCGCCGGAGAGCCGATGAACCCCGCGACGAAGGTATTCGCCGGGTTGTCGTAGATCTCGGTGGGGGTCGCCACCTGCTGCACCACGCCCTTGCTCATGACCACCACGCGGTCGGCCAGCGTCATGGCCTCGATCTGGTCGTGGGTGACATAGATGGTCGTGGTCTTCAGCCGGTGTTGCAGGTTCTTGATCTCGGCCCGCGTGCTGACGCGCAGCTTGGCGTCGAGGTTCGAGAGCGGCTCGTCCATCAGGAACACCGTCGGTTCGCGCACGATGGCCCGCCCCAGTGCCACGCGCTGCCGCTGGCCGCCGGACAGCTCGGCGGGCCGCCGGTCGAGCAGTTCCAGCAGGTCCACCTGTTCGGCGGCCTTCATCACCCGGTCATGATGCTGATCCTTCGGCACCTTGCGCACCTTCAGCGGAAAGCGGATGTTCTCGTAGACCGTCAGGTTCGGATAAAGCCCGTAGGACTGGAACACCATCGAGATGTCGCGGTCCTTCGGCTCCAGGTCGTTCACCACGCGCCCGCCGATGAAGATCTCGCCCTCGGTGATGTCCTCCAGACCGGCGATCATCCGCATGGTGGTGGATTTGCCGCAGCCCGACGGCCCCAGCAGCACGAGGAATTCCTGATCCCGGATATGCAGGTCGAAGTTGTCCACGCCGACCACGTTGCCCCACTTCTTGGAGATGTTCTTGAGGTGAATATCGGCCATTGGCTTATCCCTTGACGGCGCCGGCGGTCAGGCCGCTGACGATCTGGCGTTGGAAGAACATCACGAGGATGAACAGCGGCACGGTGGCAGAGACCACGGCGGCGACCGCATACATGATCGTGCCCTCCGTCTGCACCGTCCCGAGGAAGGAGTTGATCTTGGGCACCATGGTCTGGTTATCCTGGTTCAGCAGCATCGCCGTCACGGCAAAGTCGTTGTAGGCGAGCAGGAAGCTGAACAACCCGGTCGTGATGACCCCCGGCCACATCACCGGCATGATCGCCCAGCGGAACGCCTGAAACCGGGTGCAGCCATCGACCATGGCGCTTTCGTCCAGATCCCTGGGGATCGACAGAAAGAACGAATGCAGCATCCAGATGGTGAACGGCTGGTTGATCGCCACGAGCACGATGATCGCCGTGGGCAGGTAACCCCAGATGTTCAGCTCGAAGAAGGGCAGCAGGTAGCCCGAGACCAGCGTGATATGCGGCATGGCGCGGAACACCAGCGCCGCCATCAGGATCCAGAAGGTGTATTTCCGCGTCGACCGCGACAGCGCGTAGCCACCCAGCGTGCCGAACACCAGCGAGATGGAGGTGACGCAGACCGTCACGATCACCGTGTTCCAGGCTGCGTGGTAGAACTCCCGCTCCACCCACGCGCCGCGATAGCCGTCGCCGGTGAACGGCCCGCCGGTCTGGCGCGTCGTGGCCGGGCCGAAAATCGCATCCCAGAACGACGCGCGGGAGAAGAAGTCCGCCTGCACCTTGAACGATCCCCAGACCGTCCAGAAGAAGGGTAAAGCGGCGAGGATGAGCCAGACCACCAGAACCACGCCGGTGACGATCATCAAAGGCTTCGATTGTCCGATCTTGCTGTCCATCAGCGGGCCTTCCGGTTGAATTCGCGCCATGTGCGGATCAGCACCGGCATCAGCAGGACGATCACGCCCAGCATGGTGAGGATCGAGGTCGCCGCCGCCGAGCCGAACAGCGGGTCCACCTGCCCGTTCAGGTCGTTGTAAATGCTCCACGAAAGAGAGGTGGCATTGGCCTCTGCCGAGAAACCGATGATCGGCTCGAAGACGCGGAAGTTGTCCATCATCAGCACGAGACCGACAAAGGTCGCCAAGGGCACCAGATGCGGCATGACCACGTAGCGGATCCGCTCCCAGCGGTTCGCGCCGTCGATCATCGCCGATTCCAGCGTGTCCTGCGGCAGGGTCTGCAGACCGGCGTAGAACACGACAAAGGGAAACGGCGCCATGTGCCAGATGCAGTAGACGATCAGCGTGACCCATGTCAGCGCGGGCGAGGCCTTCAGCGACAGTTCCGGGTCGTCGAACAGCCATTGCAGCGTCGCACCGATCACCCCGTCGGAGTTTATCATCCAGAACAGGATCAGCGAGCCGATCAGCGGTGTAACGATATAGGGCAGCAGCGAGAGGAAGATCACCGGCCCCTTCCAGACCTTCGGAATGGTGTTCACCCCCAACGCCACGGCAAAGCCGAGGATCATCGCCAAGGGCGTCACCAGCGCGGTATAGACCAGCGTGAAGGACAGCGCCTTGTAGAACGGCAGGTTGTAGATCCGCGCCATCACGTCTCTGAGGCCGTCATTGTCCGACAGGATCGCGCCGACCTCTTCCACTGCCAGATGCGCACGGTTGAGATAGGTGCCAAGCCCGTTGAAGCGCCCCAGCGGTTCGGCCTCTTTCAGCGCGGCGGTGGCATCCGGGTCCACCTTTTCCTGTGTGTCGCAGCCGAAAGGGGCCGCAGGTTTCAACCGTCACCAGCACCTGCTCGTGCTCGACAAACAGCGATTGCACCGCAACCGAGACGATCGGCAGCGCGATGAACAACAGCATGGCGAGGGCGGAGGGGAGGATGAAGGCGGCAAAGTCGCGATGGCGCATGTCGTCTCCTTGAAAGGCTGCGCCCCCGGAGCGGGGGGGAGGAGACCCCGGAGGCGCTCGGGTCCGGTCCCGTCAAGGGCCGGTGTATCATGTCAGTTCAGGAAGCCCGCTTCGTTCGCGGCGGTGCGATAGGCGGCAGAGACATCGGCCAGCGCCTGTTCCGCGCTTTCCTTGCCCTGCATGAAATCCGCCAGTTCTGCGCCAAGCGCCGTGTGCATCAGGCCCATGTAGGGCGACATCGGATAGGGTTTCGCGCCCGCGCCCGCATTGCCCAGAACGCCCTTGGCGGTCTCCGGCGCGGTGAAGTCCTTCATCAGCCAGGTGGCAGCAGAGGGGTTTTCCTGCGCCACTTCGGGGCGGATGCCGTGGACCATCGCGATAAAGGACGCTTCGGCATCCTCGTCAGAGAAGTTCTTGGCGATGGTGAAACCATCCCACCACAGCGCCGCCGCCGGGGTGGAGCCGCCGCCCACGGTCGGAGCGGGGGCCAGCACCGTCGCCGCGCCGATCTCCGGCGCGGGGCCGGTCGGGTCGATATGACCGTTCACCATGCTGCCCCACTGGTTGATGATCGCCACGTCCCCGGCCAGATACATCGCCTTCATCTCGTCCGAGGTGAAGGTCATGTACTCCGGCTCCATGTATCCGGTCATCGCCTTCATCATTTCCAGCGTCTTCAGCCCGGCCTCGCCCTCGATGGCCGGCTCCGCGGACCCTGCGGCAAAGAACGCGCCGCCATAGCCGAGGTAGGTATTCACGAACTCATTGCCCAGATACCAGCCCGCCTGGTCGGCCCCCGCCAGCGGGTATTCCATGATGCCCTTCTCGCGGATTACCTTGGCCGCTTCCAGGATGCCCTCCATGGTGGTCGGCTGCTCCAGCCCGGCCTTCTCCAGCACGTCGCCGCGCATGAACAGGTGCTGACCGTTGCCCATGAAGGCCATCGCCATGATCTTGCCGTCGATCTTGATCAGCTGGCTCGGCTGCAGCGTCTCGCCGTATTTCGCCACCAGATCATCCAGCGGCCGGATCAGGTCATCGTTCATCAGCGGCACGATGGAGTTGTTCGCCACCACGGCCACCGTGTATTGCGCCGGGTTCACCGTCAGCGCGGGCACCTGAAGCGCCTTGTGCTCGGTGGTCATGTTCTTTTCCACCGTCACGCCGTCGCCCGCGCAGCTCTCGGCCTCCGCGATCACCAGCCCCAGCGCGTCGCAGTCATTGGCGAGGATGCGGACAGAGCCGCCCTCGATGCCGCACCCAGCCTGTGCCGCCGTGGCCATCAACAGGCCCAGGGCCGTGCCCAAAGCGGTGGAGTTCAGGAATTTCATGGTCTCTCTCCTTGTCGGCCCGACGGTTGTTTGCCACCGTTCGGGGGATCGGGGTGACGGGCGGGGTCATCCCCGCCCGGGGGTCAATTGTCCAGAACCTCTTCCGAACAGGGTTTATCCGCCAGCTGCGCCATCCGGATCTGCACCAGCAGCGACAGCTCGTCGTAGACGGTCCATTCGTCGACGATCTTGCCGTCCTTGTAGTGGTAGTGGCTGATGCCCATGACCTGCACGCGCTTGCCCGTGGGATCGCCGAGGCTGGTCAGCCCGCCAAAGCCCAGATGATGACCCTCCATCACCCAGCGCACGGCGACCTTGGTGCCGCCCTCGTTGCAGGGGGTCGAACAGATGTGCTGCGGCGCGAACTGCGCATCCGGGAAGGCCCCCACAAGGCCAAGCGCCTGATGCGTCACCGAAGCCACGCCATACAGCTCCTTCATCAGCGGCCCATGCCACATGACGGTCGGCGCATAGACGTCGCGGTAACAGCCGAACATCTTGCGGTTAAAGCTGTCATGCAGCCAGGTCAGCGTGTGCCGCTCCAGATCGGTCCTGGCGATCGACAGGTCCGCCTTTTCGGCCACGGGATACTGGCCCAGCATCAGCCCGGTCTCGCCAATGTCGAGCACGGTCTGCCCTGCGGCCAGTTTCGACATGGCGATCCGCTCGGCATAGGCGTCCACGTCCAGTCCCAGCTGCCGCACGATGGCCATCTGGTCCGACACAACCCACTCGCGGTAGATCTTGTTGCGATGGATCATGCAATCCGCCACGGTCCGGCTGACAAAGGGCCGCCCGTTCGCCGGACCGTAATGGCCATTCTGCGTGTAGCGCCCAGACCCGGTCACCAGGTGCGAGGTGTAGAACCCCTCCTTGTCGTCACCGCCCCAGACCACATGCGTCGCCATGCCCCGCCGTTCGGGCAGCGACACCAGCCGCTGGATCGTGTCGCGCACCACGGCCTCGCGGTCGTAGATCGTCGCCATCGGCGTATGAAGCACGATGTTATGCGTGTAATGCGTGTAGATCAGGCCGACGTCGCGCTCGTCCCAGATCTTGTGGGTGCAACGCACGATGTAATCGACGATATCGCTGTAGCAGGGATCGAAGCCGTCCATGCCCTGCACCGGCGCACGGCCTTCGGGCACCAGTTCCTGGAAATCCGCGCGCTCGACGTTCATCACCTCTCCGTTGAACGGCGCATCGTCGCGTTTGGGCGCAGCCTTTGCCGCCTTGGGGAGCGTTGGCGTCTCGTCGGTCAAAGCCATCTTGTCCTGTTCCTTCCGCGCGGCCGAGCCGCGTTTGCATACCTATTCATTTACCTGCCGCAGCTTTTACGTTCTGGCAACGGCAAAATGCATACTTATGCAAAAATCATCGGAAGAGGCTCTCCGCGACAGTCTGCCCTTGCCGGAGGGCGGTTGCATACATATGCAATTCAGCAGGCTGCGAGGAACCAAATGACCGCCGAAAATCTGGACAAACTACTGCAAGATGCGGGCATTTCCCTGCCCGAAGAAGAGCTTCGCGCCACGCTCCCCGGTGCCGACTGGCTTCTGACACTGGCGAGTCATCTCCCGGAGGCCGCGCATGACTGACCCCCTCGACCAGACGCTCACGGAACAGGCCCGCGCCATCACGGAAGAGCGGATCACCGTGCAGGACATCCTCACCGCAACCCGCGCACGCATCGGCGCCCGCGACACCGCGTTCCGATCTGTGGTGTACCTGCCGGAAACCGACAACCCCGCCAGTGGACCGCTGCAAGGCCTGCCCATCGGCATAAAGGACCTGCTCGACGTCGATGGACAACCGACCCGCTGCGGGTCCCACGCACATTCCACAACAGGCCCCGAAGGCACCGCGCTCCAGCGCCTGCGCGCGGCGGGACTGACGCAGATGGCGAAACTCGCCACCTATTAATACGCCCTCACCGGCCCCGCTTGGGACCAACCGAACCTTCCCGCGCGCAACGCATCCACCTGGTTGCCCTGCCCGAATACGCTCCGCTGGAGTCCGCGGGCTGCGTCATCCTGCAACACGAGGCCTGGGCGATCCACCGCGACCGCCTCGCCGACCACTGGCAAAGCTATGGCAAGGACGCCCGGCGCAACCTGATGACCGGCGCGGTGCTGACACAGACCCATGTTGACCGCGCCCGCGCCATCGCGGCGGCCTTCCGCGAAACGGTCGATCAGCACCTCACCACCCATGCCGCGCTGTTGACGCCGACAACCCTCTCCCCCGCGCCAAGGTTCTCGGACTTCGAGGATGGCCCGGTCTGGACGGCGATGCGCACACTGCCCTTCAACATGAGCGGCCACCCGGCGATCTCGGTGCCCTGCGGGCTGGCGGATGGCCTGCCGCTGGGCGCACAACTGGTTGCGGCGCATGGTCAAGAAGCGCAACTCTGCCGCATCGCCCACGCCTTTGAACAGGCCGGGCCCTATCTCTGCGCGCCGACCGGCCTCACGCAAGGCATGGAAAAGGCGGACGCCTGACCGCGCCCGCCCCTGCTTCTTCCTGCTACAGATACATCCGGGGGTGTGGGGGCAAAGGCCCCCACCCGTTCAGGCCTGCACCTGCATCCGGTCCAGACGCAGCTGCGCCGCCCGGCGATGCCCTTCCAGCGTCTCGGATGCCGCCTGACGCGCCGCCGGGGGCGCGACCTGACGCACGCCTTCCTCGGTCAGCCACTGGTGCGTCACGGTCTTGATGTAGGTGCCCACCCACAGCCCGCCGGTATAGCGCCCCGCGCCCATGGTCGGCAGCGTGTGGTTGGTGCCCGAACATTTGTCGGAATAGACCACGCTGGAATTCGTCCCGATGAAGAGCGAGCCGTAATGGCGCAGCTTCTTTGCCAGCCCATGCGCGTCCTCGGTGTGGATCTGCAGGTGTTCCGCCGCGACGATATCGGAATAGGCGATCATCGCCGCCTCGTTCTCGCACACGACGATCTCGCCGTAATCGCGCCAGGCTTGTCCCGCCGTCTCGGCGGTGCTCAGCGTCTCCAGCTGCACATCGACCTCCGCCAGAACAGCCTCGGCCAGCGCCGCATCCGTGGTGATGAGACCCACCCGCGTCCGCGTATCATGCTCCGCCTGCGCCAGCAGGTCGGTCGCCAGCATCTCGGCATCGCCGGTGTGATCCGCCAGCACGAAGATCTCCGACGGGCCCGCCAGCTGGTCGATCCCCACCGGGCCAAAGACCTGCCGCTTCGCCTCGTTGACAAAGGCATTGCCCGGCCCGACGATCTTGTCCACTGGCGGCACGCTCTCCGTCCCCAAGGCCATCGCGGCAATTGCCTGCGCCCCACCGATGCGAAAGATCCGGTCCGCGCCCGACAGGTGACAGCCCGCGATCATCGCCTCGTGGGCATTGGGCGGCAGGCAGGCGATCACCTCCTCGCAGCCCGCGACCTTGGCGGGAACGATGGTCATGATCGGCGCCGACAGCAGCGGATAGCGCCCGCCCGGCACGTAGCAGCCGACCCGCTCCAGCGGGATGTTGCGATGGCCCAGATGCACACCGGGGCGGATTTCCACTTCGATCTCGGACAGCGATCCCAGCTGCGCCTCTGCAAAGGCGCGCACGTTGGCGATGGCGAATTCCGTATCCGCGCGGGTCTGCGGGTCGAGCCGGTCGAGCGCCGCCTGACGCGCCTCCGGCGTGACCTCGAAGCGGTCCAGTTCGGCCTTGTCGAACCGGGCCGAGTAGTCGCGCACGGCGGCATCGCCCTCGGCCTTCACGCGGGCGAGCACCTCGGCCACCAGCGCCTCGACGGGCGCGTTGTCGGCCACCGCATCACGGTCCGGGGATTTCACGAAAGTCAGCCCCTCGGGCAGTTTGAGACGGGTCATGTCGGTCCTCTTCAGGTGTCTGGAACGGGCGTTCAGAGCGGGTTCAAGTCATGTTCTGGCGGCTTCGAAGGCCGTCCATGCGGCCTCGAAGCGGTCGAAATCGAAATCGGGGGCGCGGGCGGCATCCAGAACGATTCGCTCCGTGCGTTGCATCTTCGCAATCGCGGCGGGCAGTTCGGGCAGGCAATGATCCGCGATCACCACCGCGCCGTGCGGGTCCGCGTGCAGCCAGTCGTCCGGTGCGATGCCCAGGCCAAAGATCTCCACGCGACAGGCGACCTCCGTCACATGCACAAACGCATGGCTTGGCCCGACATGCCCCGCCAGAACGGGAAACCCGGACGCGAGATCGCCCAGATCGCGCATCACTCCGTTGGTCAGCGCCCCGGCCATGCCAAAGCCCTTGTGGACGGCGGTGTTCAGCTCGCCCCAATAGGCCCCCACCGGTGCCGGGTCGATATCCTCGACCACGGCGATGCGCGGCCCCTGCCCGCTGGCCATGTGGCGGTAATAGTCCATCCGCCGGGCGCGGATGACCTCGGGCGGCTCCTGCGCGGGGCGCACCGCCGAAATCCGCGCCGTGCGCGCGCGACCAACCATCACGCCCGCGGGGTCAGAGGCCAGCACCCGCCCCCGCGTAAACGCATCGAAGCCGCGTTTACCGTCGATCACCTCGATCGCGTTGCAGACCGTCGGCGTGTCCACACGCCGCAGCAGGTCGAGGGTTTCTGTCAGGTCAGCCATTGGCGCAGCGCCTCCGTCACGATGTCAGGGGTTTCCAGCGTCGGCAGATGCCCCGCCCCGCCGATCACCACGTACTCGGCATGGGGCATCAGCCCATGCATCAGCTCATGCCGCGCCACCGGGCAAAGCGCGTCTTGCGCCCCGCAGAGGATCAGCGTCGGGCCGTCAAACCCCGCCAGCGTCGCGCATTGGTCAGGCCGGTCGCGCAGCGCCAGCGACTGCCGGACAAAGACCTGTGGCCCAAGGTCCAGCGCCATCGCTTCGCACATCCGGGCGATTTCGGGGTCCGGGCGGGCGAGGTAGCGCGGCACGAAGGTATCGGCCATCATCGCCCCGAGGTCGCCACCCTCCGCGCGCGCCACCTGCGCCGCCCGGCCTGCCTGCACCTCCGGCAGTTCGGCCAGCGGGTTGGTGTCCAGCAGCGCCAGCCGCTCGACCCGCTCCGGCGCCTGCCGCAGCACCTCCATCGCGACGATGCCACCCATCGACAGCCCCGCGAGCGCAAAGCGCGGCGGAGCCTCCCGCAGCACAGCCTCGGCCAGCGCCGCGACCGTGGCGTGACGCGAGATGTCCATGCAGGCGACCATCCGCCCCCCGGAAAGCCCCGCGATCTGCGGCGCAAAGAGCCGCGCGTCGCACATCATGCCGGGCAGGCACAGCAGCGGCGTCATGCGGCGGTCCATCCGCCATCGACCATTAGCGCCGTGCCCGTGACCATCCGTGCCGCATCCGAGGCAAGGAAGAGCGTGGCCCCCATCAGGTCTTCGACCTCCGCCACATGCCCCAGCGCGATCTTCTCCATGATCCACGCCCGGCGCGCGGGATCGGCAAAACTCGCCTCCGTCAGCGGCGTCTTCACAAAGGTCGGGCACAGCGTGTTGATGCGGATGCCCTGCGGCCCCCATTCCAGCGCCATCGCCTTCACCATGCCTTCGAGCGCGTGTTTCGTGGCGCAATACACGGCCCGATCCGGCCCGCCGACATGGCCCATCTGCGACGACACGTGGATGATGCTGCCCCCCTGCCCGGCCGCGATCAACGCGCGGGCGGCGCGCTGCGACAGAAAGTAGGCTGCGCGCAGGTTGACGCTCAGCACCGCGTCGAAGTCCTCGGGTCTTGTGTCGAGTGCCGGGCCATGGCGGGCCATCCCGGCGGCGTTCACCACCACGTCGAAGGGCGCGTCGAAAAGGCTGTCCAGCGCGGGCAGGTCTGCCATATCGAGCGCCCGTTCCTCCGCACTGCCGCCCTGACGGCGGATCAGCCGGACGGCTTCGTCCAGCGGCTCCGCCCGCCGCGCGACACAGACCACCTCGGCCCCCGCCTCCGCCAGCGCTGCCGCACAGCCGAACCCGATGCCGGAGGAGGCGCCAGTGACCAGGGCACGACGTCCGTCGAGGCGGAAGGAGGGTGTACGCGGCAAATGCATGGGTCGGAGGGCTCCCTCGCAGGTGTCTGGAATGGCAAATTGCATACGCTTGCAAAATCGTTAGCGCGACACAAATTCCCATGCAAGCTCATTTTGCATACGCTTGCATTTTTGACCTTCCGCCCGGATCCAGAAGGATTACCTGACGGCGGCCAATTCCCGTCCGAACGACAAGTGTCGTCCTCCCTATCAGAAGTTCTGCATCGGAACCGTGACCCGCCCCGTTCCATGGTCGGCAAAGGACATATGCTGCGCGTTCCAGTAGGGCGCGTCCTGAAAGCGACGCTCCTGAAGGTAGAACATGCAGCGCGTGCGCTGGTTGGTCCGGTAGACGTCAGACACCTGCGCGCAGTAGCGCGCCATGGCGTTTCGCGCCCCCGCAGGGTCGGCGAGGGCCGCGCAGATGGCCTCGGCCGCCATGATCCCGCTGTAAAGGGCAAACTGCAGCCCTTGCGAGGACAGCGGATCAAAGGACAAGGCCGCATCGCCCACCGCAAGCCAGCGCGGGCCAGCCACATGCGGGGCGAGCTGGACGCAGGCGTCGCAGGCCTGCAAGGGAGCGACCGGGGCGATCAGCCTGGCCAGCACCACCTCACCCGCCTGCCGCGTGAACCTGTCGGGGTCGCGGTGCAGGGCACTGACCGCCTCGGCAAGCCCGTGGAACGCCACGACCCGCAACCGCCCCGGCAGCGGCGCCGTGTACCACCAGCCCGACTCCACCGAACGTATGCGGGTGATCTGCTCGACCGGGCCGTCGTCGGGCGTGGTGAACCAGCCGACCACCGCCATCTGCGCATCGCCTTTGACCGGAGGGCCCGCAAGCCGGCGCACCAGCCAGGCCCTCCGCCCCGTCGCATCGACCAGACGCGGCGCGAGCACCGTCGCCCCGGCCCCGAGCTCCACCCGGTAATCGACGCCATCGTCGGCCAGCGCGCCCAGCCGTCCGGGCCAAAAGCCGACGCCCTGCGCATGCGCCGCCTCCGCCAGCCGCTGTTCAAAGCGATGGCGCAGGATGTGCCAGCCGCCGCCCTCGGGGTCGTGCAGACTGTCCTGCCAGGCCCAGTCATCACCGCCCCAGGCCGAGACCTTGGCATGGCACGGGAGGCGGTCGGCGTCATGCAGGACCTCTTCGACCCGGCCCAGCCCAAGCGCCCGCAGCAGGCGCTGCGCCGAGCCGGGCAGGTATTCCCCCGGTTTCAGGGCGTCTGACGCGGCATCGCCCAGCACCGCGACCCGCAGACCCTTCGCCCGCAGCGCCAGGGCCGAGGCGACGCCCGCAGGCCCCGCCCCAAGCACCGCCACATCGACGTGCAGCGCCGCGTCGTGCCGCTGGCGTCTACTGACCACGCTGCTTGATGGTCAGGAATTCCTGCCGCTGCTCTTCGGAGGCCCAGCCCGCCTCCTGCAACAGCCGGTCATGGAACCCAAGCCGCGCGTACCGCTGGGTGAAGTCCTTGTGCGCCTCTTCCAGTTCGGATTCCTTCACCTCGGTCAGGTTCTCGACATAGAGGACTTCGGGCAGCTCCGGCATGTCCTTTGGACGGGGCCGCGCCTCGAGCACGCCCAGTTCGCCGAAATGCTGGATCATGTACATCATCTGCTCGGGGGCCGGGTCCTGCGACGGCAATTGGCGCAGCCACGCCGGCCGGTTGTGGAAGGCCGCGATGCGTTCGTCCATCGGCCGCCGCGTGTCGCACAGCGTCTGGTAGTCGATCAGCGTCAGCACCTGGTTGGGCACCCTCGCGGGCCAGTAGGTCGGCACGTAGGGATCATACTCCATGTCATAACCGGACCGGCAATAGGCGGTGTCGCCTTGCCAGGGCAGCGCCATCCAGCGCGTCAGGTCGCCCGGCCCCTGCGCGTAAAGCGGTCCACCCATGCGCAGGACCTCGGTCTGGGTCAGGGTCGCACCGTAATCCGGTTCGGCCTTGCCCTCGGCCCGCTCGCGGATGCGATAGGGCGCCCGGAACATCGAGGCATGGCGCATGGGCCAGGTCAGTTCGCAACCGGGGTGGAAGGCATCCGCAAGGCAGAAGTGCATCGCCGCGCGGTCCAGCATCTCGGGCTGGTCCTGAAGGTCGACCTCGTCGAGCGCTTCCGGATGCGTCCGCTTTGGATCGTAGTCGCTGACGAAATCACCGCGCACCCAGCGGGTCAGGATGTAGTCGTAATAGGGCGGCAGCCGCAGGTAGCTTTGCGCGGCGATCTCGGCGCTGTCATCGGCGGCATTGCTGTAGCCGTAGGTGTCCCCGTACTCCCAGGGCCAGCTGCCGATATCCATGTCATGCCCCGCCGTGCTGCGGAAGCCCGCGTAGACCCGGCGGCGCAATTCGGCATATGGGTCGGGATAAAGGCTGCTTTCCGGGGCAAAGGACAGCTTGCGCATCAGGGCATCGTCGCCAAAGTTCAACGGCCCCTCGGCCCCGAACATCGCCGCGATCCCCTTGTTCACCCATTGCAGGGCGCTCATGCGTTCAAGCACCGGCTGGACATCGCGGGCAAAGGAGATGCGCTTGGGGAAATCCATCATCCCCGCCGTGATGTAGACGCTGCGCAGCAGGTCATCCATCGTCCGCCAGCTGGTCAGGTCGGGCGCGTAGTTCGGCGGGGCCGAGGTCACCCAGGCGGGATCGGCGCGGAACTCCTGATCGCCGATGCGCACCGTGGCATGAACCGGCCCGTCCGCGATGTCATCGTACCACCCGGCGGCATTGTTGAAGCTGGCGGGATGTGTCGGATCGAACACCGGCTGGTTCGAGGGACTGGCGGACACACCGTGCCCCGGAAACACCATCAGGCGCCCGACCGGATCGGTGCGCAGCTCGCCAAGGTAGACCTGCGTCCCCTGAAAGCTTCCGTTCATGGCATAGCTCGAGTCATTCATCGACAGGCCCGAGATCCGCGTCACGCCGGGGTCGATGCAAAGTGCCGCCCGCCCGCTGCCGCTGACCTTCGGATTGCGGCGCGGCACCGAGATCTCAGCCGTCGCGGGCAGATCCATGGCCGCGTCGAATTCGTACCACTGGGCCTTGCGGTTCGACACATGCACCGACCAGTTGATCTGGGCGGTGTCGGAATGCTGGACCTCCGCCACGACCTTGCCGTGCTTGTCGTAGCCATAGACCCGGAACCGCGCCACTTGCCGCTTCAGGGCGCCGCCGGGATCGCGGCTGGCGCCAAAGGCGGTGCGCCTGGGGTGCATGACCTCCGGTCCGATATAGTAACCGTCGTGCCCGCCCTGCGTGCTGTTGCCGACGCGGGCGACGCCGATGCCGGGATGGATGCGGACTTCGCAGATGCGGGCGATCTGGTCCTTTGTCAGGGGAATGGGTGCCTCCGCCGCCTTTTGGTGGGGGAAGGGGCATTTCGGGTTCTCGACCTTCGGCTGACCGGGTTTGGCCGGTTCCTCCACCGGCTGCTTGTTCTGGCTGCGCCGGTAATCGGCGCTGGCCTGATAGACCGCCATGCGCGCCTCGGCGATGCTGCCCACCGGCGCGTTCTCCTTTGGCACGCGCCCGATGTTGAAGGCCAGCCAGTCGCCGTAGATCTCCTGTCCGGGCTTGTGTGCATCCTGCTTCGGCAGCCGGATCGTCGCCACGTGCTGCGGCTTGGCCTCCGCCTCGTCCCAGGCCACCGTCAGACGGTCCAGCGGGAAATGCTCCTCGACCCAGGCCGCGCCCTGCTCTGCCGGATCGGGGCGCTTCTGGATGAATATCTCGAGCGTCGCATCACCGCGCGCCATGCGCCCCGCAAGGTCCTTGGCCAGGAAGTCCGGGTCGTCCGTGTCAGGGTCCCCGGCAAAGGTCGAGGTCCCCGGTTCCAGCTTGTACTTGCAATAGGACGACCCCAGCCGGAAGGGGACGACGCTCCAGAGGTCGGTGGCCAGCACCGAGCGGATCGGCTTGGCCATCGCGTCGAGCAGGATGTTGGTCGCGGGGGCATTGCGCTGGATCCATTCGTCCGACCAGCCCTCGAAGCTGGACTTGGTGAACTCGCACATCTGTTTCGCGTCATCGACAAAGAAGAAGGGCACGTTCTGGAACAGCAGGTCGGCGGTGTCATGCCCGTTGTCGGACACGACCTTCTCGCCCGGCATGCCAAAGATCTTGATCCCCAGACCGATCGTGCTGAGCCAGTCGGGCCGCCCGTCCGCAAGATCCGAGGAATACCGCAGGTAGACCGGGTGTTTCGCGCCGGGATTGGCAAACATCCCGTGCCGCAGGTCTTCGGGGATGGCCTTGTCAAAGGTGATTTCGCCCTTCAGCACGCCATGGGTGCGTAGAAAGACAGGTCGCCGCGCGGGGCACTGTCCCTGCGTCTCGACCCGCCGTTTTCCGGTCATGTCCACGAACATGTGCCGCAGGCACTTCACGGGATCGTGGCAGCTGCAGGTCTCTGTCAGGTGCTCGATCTTTTCTTCCAACAGGCTTCGCATGGAGCCGCCTCCCCCTTTTGACAAATGCGCTCGGGCCGTCCGGGCGATCCGGGATGGGCCATGGGTCTGCACTGAGATTTCCCCAAAGGGTAGTGTTGACCATCCAGTCGCGCAACGAATGAGTGTTGACCACTGTCCAAATGCCGACACCTTTGCGCAGGCTGGCGATGCGTGACCGGCCATCGAGGCCGCGTCATGGGTCAGAGGGTCTTTGGACGAGAGCACACGATGCAGGCATCGTACCTGCGGGATCAGGGCACCCACCAAAGAAAAGCGAACCAACTGTCGCCAAGTTTACTAAAGGTTGCATGGTGCGTTGACGGATTGTTGGGAACCGCCTCTACTACTCCCACAGTTGAATTCGCCGCGACCGCCAGCCTGGGTGCTCCTGACCGGATTCATCCGATAGCGATTCAAAATTTTTGAAAACTTTTCATTAAGTTGCGTCCGGCCAAGCGACTTGCGGCCCCCCCTGCCCCGTCGGCAGGAGGCACTGTTTCGTCATCCGCAGGACTCCGTGGAGCAGGATTTGCAACGGGAGGGAGACCAAGAGATGAACGAGATCATCAATGGCGGTTAAGGACATCCGGACAGCGCTCAGCCCTGTCGGCGGCATGAAGGTTCAGACGACCAAGCTGGCAGACAACATTCAATCCATGACCACATCCGTCGGGTTGCTGCAGCAGACGGTAACGGCGGTCCAGTCCGGCGATGCGCTGGTGCGCCAGAAACTGGGGCCGATCCTGACGCAGTCCGTGGTGCCGCTGCTCCGCATGGGGCAGTCCGCAGAGACGGTCCTGTCGGTGGTCGCCGGGGACATCCGCCAGTTCATCGGCGACGTGCAGACCATCACCAAAGCGGTGGAATCCGACGCCGACACACCGGCCGAGGCGGTCCTTCAGATCTATCTCGCGGCCATGGCGAACGAAGCAAACATGGTGCAGTCCTCCGCCAAGCAGGCAAGCACCCTGCTGACGTCCTACAAGAATACCGCCGATCAGGCCGAGGCCGCGCTGAACACCTATAGCCAGACCTTGATCCAGCAGGACAAGAAGCTGGCGCAGGAGGCCGCCAACCTGCGCCAGCAGATGCACGACATGACCAGCGGCAATTGCTGTAAGCAGATCGGGCATGCCTTCCAGATGGCCTTTGGCCACCTGAAGCGGGATCTGGAGGAGAAGTCGAGAGAAATCCGGCAGTTGGAATACGTCGTGGCGATCAACGAGGAGGCAGTATCCGGCCTGACCCAGATGGTTCAGCGCCTCGCCGATATTTCTTCGGTCGCGTCGGCGCTCCAGGTGTCCTGGGAAAGCGTGTCGGTGAACGTCTCCGGCCTTGGGTCGGACCTTGCAACTGTGCTGAAGGACACCACCCGCGCCGAGCTGCAAGGCGACCTGGCCTACGTCAATTCGGATTGGCAGGCGATCCTCGCCACGCTGAACAAGATTACCTGAGTTCAATTTCCAAAGGAGATTTTCTGATGACTGCCACAGCCAACACATCCGCCGTCGTGCAGGCGCTCGGCACCGGCGACCTGAAACAGCATGTGGGCAACCTGGGTGCCTACCAGCAGATCATGCAAGCCTTCGTGAATTATATCACCTCGGTCGGCACGCCGCCGCATTTGCCTGCCAACGACGACGTCGATGCCAAGATCACGAATGCCGCGAACGCGGCAATCGACCAGCTCGGCACCGATTTCAAGGCCGCTCAGTCCGTGGCCAGCGGGCTCAGCACCCAGATCAACGGGATCACGGATGTGGTCACCGATGCCGGAACCTATACCCGGCACAGCGAGATCACCATCGCCCAGATCCTCGACGCCGTCCTCGCCTACAAGAAGGGCGATCCGCTCGACAAGGATCAACTGGCCTCCGACCTGAACCGGATGGAGACGAACGCCCGCCGCCTGCAGGAAGAGGTCAAGAAGGCCCATACGAACACCGATGGCGCGGTCAAGCAGCTGCAATCCTGGGAAGCGACGCTGAACACGGATTTCCAGGCGCTCCAGACCGCCATTCCCCCGGCGGACGGCAAGGCGCTGAACCTTGACACCCTGACCGAAGCGCAGGCCGCCCAGAAATTGCAGGATCAGGTCTCGAACCTGAACGACGAGATCGACAGCCTCCAGAACGACATCAACTGGCTGACCTTTGGCGAGATATCGGTGGGCATCGTCGGCGGCCTGATCGCGGTCACCAATTTCTGGAATCCCATCGGCTGGGTCGCTGCGGGCCTGACGGCCTTCGGCGAGGTCGAGATGGTCGGCAAGAAGGCGCAGGACATCGCCCAGAAGAACACCGACCTGCAGAAACTGGCGCTGACAGAAGACGAGCAAGCCATCCTGCACCCGCTGTATTCCATCAAGAACGCGGTGCGCCGCCTCGGGACCGGGGTAGATGCCGCCGAGAAGATCTCGAGCCAGCTGGAATCCATGGCCAATGATTTCGCCGCTGCCGCCGGGGACATCGACACTTTCCTCAATGACCTGACGGCCAATGCCTCGGCTGACGATCTGGAACAGGACGCCGAATACGTCAAATCCGACTACGACGCCCTGCAGAAACTGATCTCGGCCCTGCTGACGCCGGTGCCGGTGCAACAGGTCACGCAGGAACAGATGACCAAGGTCGTGAACGCCAAGTCCGGCAGCTGAGACCCGAGGCCGCGCCGATGCACGGTCTTGCCGGGCGGCGCGGCACCCGCAACCTTCATCGAGGAGCTCCCCATGAGCGCCAATATTTTCGACATACCCGATCCGCTCGTGGCCCAGGTGACGCAGGCTTCGGCCCTTGGGCAGAACACCCTGATCGCGAACCGGCTGCTGGAGAACCCGGTGCCGCAGATCAACACGGACAACGGCACGCTGGACAAGGCGCAGATCGCGCTGGTGGTCGACGCCATAGATACCCATTACACAAATGCCGTCGAGATCGCCGGCCAGTGGCAGCAAAGCGATCCGGTGTCCGGGCTGGGCTCGGTGCGGGATCTCGTGGTGACCACGCTTCAGGAATTCGAACGCTTTGCCCAACATGTGCAGGCCGAATACGGCAAGCTGGTTCAGGCCGCCTACGAGAAGGACGAAACCCGGGTCACCTCGGAACTGGAACGTTTCAAGAGCATCATCGAAATGGTCCTCGCCAACACCAAGGGTGCCAAGACGGCTGTGAAAAACTACCAGGATGCGTTGAATGGCGCTCTGCACGCCTTCGACGACGACTTTCCCCGGGTTCTGGCACAGGTCGGCGCGGCGGCGGACAAGATCGGCCAGTTGAAGGCCAAGATCTCCAGTCTCGAATCCGACATTGCCGCGAACAATGCCGCGGTGATCAACACGGTGATCGACACCGCCGGAACCGAGCTGGTGCAGGGCGTGACGCTGGCGTCCAAGGCCGCGGCAGAAGACCTCGGCGGGACCATCCTCGCGGGGGTCCAGATGGGCGTGGCCTATGTGAAGGGTCTGAAGAAGGTCATCGAGCTGAACCAGAAGACGCTGGATGACATCCTCGCCATCCGCAAGGCGGGTCTGAGCCTCGGCGAGGATGAACTGATCCTCGTGCAACTGATGAACATCGGCACGATGCTCAGCGGGCTTGGCGCGACGCGCGGGCTGTCGCTGGACATCGTCGGAGACATCATCGACTGGTGGGATGCGATGGACACCGCCATTGGCAACGTCCTGCAGCAGGGCGGTGCCCCGTCGGGTCATATCGACACGACGAATTACTCTCCGGCGACCGTGGACAGGAAGAACCCGGATTTCCCGCCGTGGAACGTGATCTTCCCGACCGAACATGCCTCTGCCGTCTTCGACAAGGTGATGACGGTCACGCCGATGGTCTTTGACGACGACACGGTGTTCGAGGTCCTGGGCAGCAACGCCGCGATGGCCTGACACGCGCGCCAGCACGCCGATGCTGCACGCAATCTGGCCCCGGCGGTCCTTCCCGGCCGCCGGAATGCTTTTGCCGAGGCGGTGTCGCGCCTCTATTGGGCCATGCACGGCCACTTGCCCTGGTTCCGTCCGGCGCAGCGGTGACGCCTGACAGGCGCGCCACCCGCTTTCCGGCCTGCGACCCGCGCCTCCACGCAGATCACGCACAGGCAAAAAACTCGTCCGACTTGACCGACCTCAAGTCGCCGCCCCGTGCAAAGGTGCATATCACCAGCATGAAACAGATCGACCGCCTTGGATCCCTCGGCCTCTTTGACGCCCGGGTGCCCCGCTACACCTCCTATCCCACCGCCCCGGTCTTTTTACCGCAGGTGGGTGCCACGCAACAGGCCGCGGCGCTGGCCGCGCTCGACCCGGACGATCCGGTGTCGGTCTACATCCACATCCCGTTCTGCGAACGGCTGTGCTGGTTCTGCGCCTGCCGCACGCAGGGCACGCAGACCCTCGCCCCGGTCGAGGCCTACATCGGCACGCTGGAACAGGAACTGACCCTGCTGCGGGACATCCTGCCAAGGGGTCTGCGCATGGGCCGGATGCATTGGGGCGGCGGCACACCGACGATCCTGCCGCCTGCGCTTATCCACCGCCTCGCCCGCGCGGTGAAGGCCGTGCTGCCGCCCGCCGACGATTGCGAATTCTCGGTCGAGATCGACCCCACCATGGTCGACCGCGCCAAGATCGCCGCCCTCGCCGCCGAGGGCATGAGCCGCGCCAGCATCGGCATTCAGGACTTTGACCCGCTGGTCCAGCAGGCCATCGGCCGCCAGCAGCCTTTCGACGTCACGCGCGCCTGTGTCGACGACCTGCGTGCCGCCGGGATCGGCTCGCTGAATGCCGACCTCGTCTATGGCCTGCCGCACCAGACGGCGGCACGCCTCGCGGATACGGTGGACAAGGTTCTTGACCTCGCCCCCGACCGCATCGCGCTGTTCGGCTATGCCCATGTGCCCTGGATGTCCAAACGGCAGAAACTCATCAAGGATGCCGACCTGCCCGGCGACCGCGACCGCTTTGCCCTGGCGGAGCTGGCGGCAGAACGCTTCCGCACGGCGGGGCTGGAACCCATCGGCATCGACCACTTCGCACGGACCGGCGACGGGCTGGCACAGGCCGCGCGCTCTGGCCACCTGCGGCGCAACTTCCAGGGCTACGTGGACGATCGCTGCGCCACGCTGATCGGGCTGGGCGCGTCGTCGATTTCGCGTCTGCCCGGCGGCTACATCCAGAACGCCGCCGCCACCCCCGCCTATGTCCAGCGGATCGAGGCCGGTGCGCTGGCGGGCGCACGCGGCCACATGCTTGGCGCCGACGACCTGCTGCGCGCCCGCGCCATCGAGATGGTGATGTGTGATTTCCGCCTCGATCTTGGCGCGATGCGTCAGGCTTTCGGCCCACGGAGCGAGGTGTTGCGCGCCGACATGACCCGGACCGCCGAGCGCTTCGGTGATCTCGTGCGCCTCGACGGCGACGTGATGGAAATCCTGCCGGAGGGCCGCGCGCTGACCCGGATCATCGCCAGTGCCTTTGACGCCTACAACGACACCGGCGCGCGCTACAGTCAGGCCTCCTGAGCGACGAACGGCCCCGGACATCCGCCGGGGCCGCCCCTCATGCCGTCACTGACCGAGGCTGGCGAGATAGGCGGCCATGTCCGCGCCGCCCGTCTTGTGCTTGTAGGTCATCGCGGACCTGGCCTTGGGATTGCCGGTCGCGGCGCGCACCCAGGCACGCGGGTCGGCGACATACTCGGCCAGCGATACCTCATCCCAGACCACGCCCGCCTCTCCGGCGGCTGCCATGTCCTTGCTGTAGGTGAACCCGTCGAGCGACCCCACCGGCCGGCCGATCACACCGAAGAGGTTCGGCCCGGTCTTGCCGCCCTTGACGATTTCGGTGCCATCTGCGGCGATGATCGAATGGCAGGCCTTGCACTTGCCGAAATCCGCCGCGCCCGCCGCCGGGTCCCCCGCCTGCGCGCCCGCGCCCCAAACCAGCAGCACCGCTGCCGTTGCGATAATCCTCATGTCTGTCTCCTTTCAGCTTCGGGATTGTTCCGGGATGAAGGACTCAAGCCGCACGCCGCGCGCGCCCGCCAGCAGCGCCCGCGCCGCGGCGGAGTCCCCTAGCAGGCACAGCCCGGTGGACAGCGCATCGGCCAGCGCGGCGCTGTCCGCCGAGACCGAGACCTGCCGACCTGCGCCCTCCACCCCCTCCTCCGCCGCCCCCCACGGGTTCAGGATATGCCCCTGCGCGCCAAGCCGCGTGCCATGGCTGGCCGATGTCGCCAGCGCCCGGTCGCGCAGCACCAGCCGTCGCGACGTGCCCGCGATCCGAACCGGCCAGCCCCCCTGCCCTTCCGCCGTCCCCCGTGCCACGATCTCGCCGGTGTCGACCAGAACGTCCGCCAGCCCCTCGGACTTCAGCAGGCGCGTCACGCGGTCCGCGATATAGCCCTGCGCGATGCCGTTCAGGGTCAGCGCCTGCCCTTGGCCCAGCACCACCGCCTCCGGCGCGAACCGCACCCGGTCGAAACCGATCCGCTCCCGCGCCTTGGTGATGCGGGCCGCCTGCGGTGTCCTGCCCTGCTCCACCGCCTCCGCCATGACCCGCCACAAGGGCTGCACCGTCGGATCGAACAGCCCGCCCGTCACGCGATGCGCCACGCGCGCCACGGCCAGACAGTCCAGCAACTCGAAAGACGGTGCGTCCAGCCTGCCGTCGCGGTTCAGCCGCACCAGTTCCGACTCCGGTTGGTACAGGCTGAAAACCCCCTCCAGCCGCGCGATCTCCGCCCGCGCCATGGCGGTCAGCCGCGCCGCTTCGGGGTGGTCCATCAGGATCCGGGCCCTTGCCCCCAATGCGCGCCCCTCCCAGTGTTGCGTCTCCGCAGGCAGGGCCGTCGCCAGCCCCGATACGGTGGCCGCCAACAGGAAACGGCGGCGTGTGAAACCCTTGGTCATGGCTTTTGCTCTCCATGTTATCCGCCGGACAGACGGCTGAGCCGCGCGCCCATATCGTCGTGCTCCGATGCCGGGCGCTCAGATGCCTCCAGCACGTCCGCTGCCCGGATTTCGACAAAGGACCGCACCCGTCCGCCATGCTGCGCGGCAAAATCTCCGGCGGCTTCTGCGCTGGCAAAGGGCACCAGCTCGGCGCCGCCCATACCGCCGACCCTGTCCGAGCCGATCACATAGAGCGCCGCTTCCGCCCTGATCCATGGTCCCGGTTCGGCCCATGTCGCCCCCGTCATGTCCTGCACGTAGGTGACGCGCACCGCGTGGCTTTGCTCCGGCATGTGCAGGTAGGCCACCGCGTCCCGGACCTGACTGAAGAACAGCGGCGCGGGCATCCCGTCGAGGTGGACCTGCCCCTTCGGCCCGTCATGTTCCAAAAGGCTCATCTGGCAGTAGAAGCCCGCCGACTCCGCCGTGATCGCCACCGGGGCGGGCAGGTCGGCGACATCCTCCTTGCACGCCGCCAGGACCAATGTGGCCAGCAAAACCCATCTCATGCCATCACCCTCCCGAAACTGAGCCGCGCCAGAAGCGCCGCCGCGACGGGCCACATCACCAGGGAGGCCAGCGGCTTCCACACCGCGATGCTGTGCGCCGCGCCAGACAGCCCCGAGGCCGCGTCGACCGCCTCTGACGCTGCGAGATTGAACAGCCGGAAGGCATCCGCCGGGTTCAGCACCAGCGCCCAGGGAAAGACCTGCGTGGTGAACACCCCGCCATCGTCGGCAATGATCGCCGCCAAAAGCCCGAGGTCATACAGCACGATCACCACCAGCCACAACCCGATCGCCAGCGCCGCCGCACCAGAGGCCCGCCGCGACAGGCAGGACAGCGCGTGACCCAGCGACAGAAACGCAGCGCCCAGCAGGACGGAGGTCCAGACCAGCCGCCACAGCGCGCCCAGCCCCGCCAGCGCCGCCATGCCCCCGGCGGCAAAGCCCATCACCGCCGCCGCGCCATAGCCCGCCAGCACCGCCAGCGCGACCACGCCGGTCTGCGCGACCAGCTTGCCCAGCAGCAGCTCGCCCCGCGACAGCGGGTAGGTCAGGTGCAACGGCAGCGTGCCGCGCTCCGCCTCGCCCGCCACGGCGTCGAAGGAAATCAGTAGCGCGATCAACGGCACGAGGTAGACGGCCAGCGAGACGAGGCTCGCCACGATCACCGAGAGCGGATCGGCGGCCAGCCCCGTGGCCCCTGCCCCCGCCGCCGACAGGACCAGCGAGAACAGCACCATCATCGCCGCACCCACCGCCACCCATCGGTTGCGCAGCGCGATGCGGAATTCCAGACCGGCGGTCGACAGGATACGGCCCAGCATCACGCGGCCCTCCCGCTGATCTGTGCATAAAGCGCGTCCAGCGACGGCGGCAGCACATCCACATCCGCGATCAGGTCGCGCCGCGCCGCGATGCGCTCCAAAAGCGCCAGCTTGTCGCCGGGCGGACAGGCGATCACCAGCCGCCCACCCTCCGCACTTGCCTCCGGGAAGGCTTCTGCCAGAGGGCCGGTCAACCCCGCCCGTGCCACCAGATGCGCGATGACCGGCAGTGCCGCGCCTTGCCGCAGGCTGGCGAGCGTCCCTTCGGCCACCATCCGGCCGCCGGACAGAACCACGATCCGATCCGTGCGCGCCTCCAGCTCCGACAGGGCGTGCGAGGACAGCAGGATCGCCGTCCCCTGCCCCGCCAGGTCATCGAGCAGCGCATAGAAATCGCGGCGCGAGATCGGGTCGAGGCCCGAGGTCGGCTCGTCCAGCACCATCAGGCGCGGCGTGCCGATCAGCGCCTGCGCCAGCCCGACGCGCTGGCGCATCCCCTTGGAATAGCCGCCGATCCGTCGCCGCGCGGCATCGCCCAGTCCGACCTTCTCCAGCAGGCCTTCCGCCTCCCGTACATCACGCCCGCGCAGCCGCAGGTAATGGCGGATCACCTCCTGCCCCGTCAGCGAGGGGTGAAAGGCCGCGTTCTCCGGCAGGTAGGCGGTCAGCGTCCGCGCCACCGCGCTGCCGGGGGCCTGCCCCGCCACCTCGACCCTACCGCCGTCGGGTGTGAGCAGCCCGAGGATCAGTTTCATCAGCGTGGACTTCCCCGCGCCGTTGTGGCCCAGCAGCGCCACGCGCTCGCCCGGCTGCACCGTCAGCGTGACCGCATCCAGCGCGGTCTGCGCGCCGTAGCGCTTAGTGAGATTGCATAGGGTCAGCATCGTTTTCCCCGCCTCCCTTCACCCAGAGCGGTTCTGCCCTGGCAAACAGTTGAACATCCTCGGGAACCGCGCGGTCCGGAGCGGCGACCAGCGGGTGACTGTCCACCACGCCCCCCGTCCGAGCCGCCGGGAACTGCGACTGGCTCCAGCGCACCAGTTGCACCGCAGGCGCGCCCATCAAGAGCTTTGCAGCGGGTTGCGACCACAGGATGTGGTCCATCACGTCATTGGGCCGATAGGGTGAATCCGCCCGTGCGTCACCGTCGAGGTCAAAGGCCGCGTGATCCGACCAGTAGTTGCCGCGCCCCTCGAAACTCCACTCCACATCCGTCGTGCCGACGTATTTCACCTGGGTCCGGTTGCCGACAAAGGCATTGCCGGTGATCGTGTTCCTCTCAGACCCGGCGGTGAAATGAACGCCGATGTCACAGCCCTCAAACACGTTCTCTGCCAACAGGTTACGGTGCGAATTGTAGACAAAGGTGCACTTCCCGGTTCCCCCGGTGACGAGATTCCCGAAGATGTCCGATTGGTTCGTGTAGTTCAGCATCACGCCGTGATCGCGGTCGTTGATCGAGATATTGTCCCGCGCCACGATCCGGTCCGAATACATCATGGCAAAGCCCAGATGGTTGCCGATGGAGACATTCCCCGACACTTCGGAATCGTTCGTATACATGTAGTGCACAGCGAACCGCAGGTCGCGGAACAGGTTGTCCCGGTAGGTGTTGCGCTTCGAGGAATTCGAGAAGATCCCGTCGCGGCCAAAGCGCACCTCGTTGCCTTCGACCACCGATCCCGGCGCGTTCCAGACATAGATGCCGTTGCCACGGTCGTTCATCCGGGGCAGTCGCAGACCCTCGATCCGGTTGCCCTTGACCAGCGCGTCCCGCGCGCCGTGGATGTCCACGCCGACAAGGTTCCCGGTCAGGGTGTTGTCCATCACACGTGCCCCGCGCGCACGTTTCGTCAGTTTCACCCCGGCGTCGATCGCGTCGTGCGAGCGACCGGAGTTGGTGACGGCCAGCCGCCTGACCGTCACCCCTTCGGCATCCACCGTGATGACAGACCCCGCGCCGTGCCCGTCCACCACGGCCCCGGGCGCCCCCTCCAGCGTGAGGGGATGTGTCAGGATCACCGGGCCATCGTGACGGCCCGGCGCAAGGATCAGGACGTCCCCCTCCCCGGCCTCTGACACGGCGCGCGCCAGCGCACCGGGCTCGGCGGGGACGTGCAGGCGCTCTGCCCATGCGGGCGCGGCGAGCAGGCAGAGGAGGAGGACGAGGCGCATCAGATCGCCCTCGGCTCGACGAACATGCGGCCACGCATCTCCATGTGGAGCGCGTGGCAGAACCACTGGCAGTAGTACCAGTAGACGCCCGGTTTCGCCGCCTTGAAGGTCACGGAGGCCGTCGCCTGCGGTGCAACCTCCATCGCCACGCCGTGATTGTTCAGCGTGAAACCATGGGTCAGGTCGTCGATGTCATCGAGGTTGGTGACGATCACCGTGACCTCGTCATCCTGCTGCACCGTAAAGCTTTCCAGCGCAAAGGCCGGGGCCATGGAGGACATGTAGACGCGCACCTTGTTGCCGTCGCGGATCACCGCGTCATGCACGTCGTCGATATCCACGCCGTCCTTTTCGGCCTGCGCCCGCGCATCCGCCCACATGGGGTCGTTACGGTCCCAGATCGCCTTGGGGTTCACCACGGAGCGGTGGACGATGATGCTGTCATGCGGCTCGGCAAAGGTCGGGCCGTCGTGCATCAGGGTCAGCGCGTCACCGTCGATGGCAAACAGCTGCTCGTTCTCGGGCTTCAGGGGGCCGACGTTCAGGAATCGGTCTTTCGAGAACTTGTTCATCGAGATGTAGAACTTGCCGTCCGCTTCCAGCGTCTCGCCCATGGAGGTCGAGTTGTGGCCCGGCTGGTACTGCACGTCATGCTTGGTGATGATCGGGTCGACATCGGCACCGCCATAGGCCTGCACCGCCTTCTCGATGTTCCACATCACCACCTGGCTGTCGAGGAACAGCGTCGTCAGCGCGTTGCCCTTGCCGTCAAAGCAGGTGTGGAGCGGCCCGAGGCCCAGTTCCGGTTCGGCCACCACCGCCGAGCGCGGGTCGGCGTCGCTGTCGAACAGGGCGTCCAGCTTGCGCACGTCGATCACCGACACCGTGGGCGAAAGCTTGCCGTTGATGCAGAGGTGGACCTTGTCGGGGGCCATGTTCACGCCGTGCGGCGAGTTGGGGATCGGTATATACCGTGTATACTTCTTGTTCTGGCCCTTGCGGCCGTCGATGACCTTCACGCCGTTCAGCTCGGTGAAATCGCCCGCGGCGATGCCCGCCTCGATTTCCTTGATGTTGAAAACGACGACATGGTCCATCTCGTTTTCCATCATCTCGGCGAGGTTCACACCCATTTCCGAGTTGTAGGAGGTCGAGAAGGCGTATTTGCCGTCATAGTCGCAATCGGTGTTGTCGAGGTTGCCCGACACCATCACCTGCCATGCCACGGTCATCTCGTCGGCGTTGATCGCGGTGTAGAAGTTCACGTATTGCGACGGATCGTCCAGCACCTTGCCGTCATTGACCATCGGCACCTCGTCCTCGCCATTGGCGAACACGTAGTTCGTGCGCGGCCATTTCTGCGGGCGCAACCCGTGGATGGCCTTGGCGTTGGGAATGTCGATGATCTTGTCGGCCTTCATCACGTCGCAGCGCACCCGCGCCACCCGCGTATTGGCCTTGTCGTTCATGAACAGGTAGCGCCCGTCGTATTTGCCCTCGGTAAAGGACATGTGGACGTGGTGCAGGTCGCCGTTGTCATGCACGGTCTTGCCCTGCGCGGCGAGGTATTCCTTCGTCTGCGGCAGCATGTCCTGCGTCAGGATCTTGAGGCTCTCGTTGGTCGACCCCCAGCCGGTGGCCGAGCAGCGGTTGAAGACCGGCACGCGCATCAATTCGCGCATGGACGGGATGCCGAGGATGCGCATCTCGCCGGTCTGGCCCGAGGACCAGAAGCCGTAATACTCGTCCAGCTCGCCCGGTGCGGGGGTGGCGTGGGCCTGTGCCTTGGCTTCGGAGGCCGCCAGCGTCAGGGCTGCCGCGCCGCCCATCAGGCCCATTCGACCCCCGGTGCCGCCCAGCATCGCCGCGCCCGTGGCCGTGGCCCCCATGAAGCCGCGACGGCTGAGGCCCTTGTTTCCCGTGTCAGACATTCTGTGTCTCCTTCTTCGAAGCATTGGGATGATTGGTAAGCCCGGCCCTTGGCGCGGACTCGGGTTGGGACACCGCCGCACGCCGCTTCAACTGGCGGATCACGACGGGGCATTTCTGTTCGGATTGGTAAAGGACCTGGCAGTGCATGCAGTTCAGGCACTCGTTCGGGTTGATCTCGCCCGTGGGGTGGATCGCCTGGACCATGCATTCGTTGCCGCAGGTCTGGCAGGGGCTGCCGCAGTCCTTGTAGCGCTTGAGCCAGTCGAACATCCGCAGCCGCGCCGGGATCGCCAGCGCCGCGCCCAAGGGACAGAGGTAGCGGCAGTAGAACCGTTCCACGAAGAGCCCCGCCATCAGCAGCGCCGCCGCATAGGCGACAAAGGGCCAGGCGCGCATGAACTTCAGGATGATCGCGGTCTTGAACGGTTCGATTTCCGCCAGATGCTCCGCCTGCTCGATGGAGGCCAGCGAGACGCCGAACAGCCCGAGGAAGATCATGTATTTCACCGCCCAGAGCCGTTCGTGCAGACCCCAGGGCAGCTTCACCTGCGGCACGCCCAGGCGGCGGGCCGCGTGGTTGGTCAGCTCCTGCAAGGCACCGAAAGGACACAGCCAGCCGCAGTAGGCTCCCCTGCCCCAGAACAGCAGCGCCGCCGCGACCGAGAACCACAGGATGAAGGTCAGCGGATCGAGCAGGAACGCCTGCCAGCTGAACTCCGTGGTCAGCGCGCCGAACAGCGCCATGAGGTTGACCACCGACAGTTGCGCATTGGCGTACCAGCCCAGAAAGACCAGCGTCAGCGTCAGGAACCCGTAGCGGAACAGTTTCACCGCACGCTCCGACCGGGTGAGCTGCATCTGGAAGAAGAAGCCAAGCGTCAGAACCGCCAGCATCGCGGCCAGCACGGCGATTTCCGGTGTCTTGTCGCGCCAGATCTTCTGCCAGAGCGTGCTTTGCGCGTCCGTCTCGCTGACCTCTGGCGCGGCCTCCACCGCCACCGGCATCAGGAACCGCTGCGGCAGCTGGTAGCCCAGGTCGAAGGTGGTGAAGACCTTCTCGATCGCCGCCACGTCGCGCTGCACCAGCAGTTGCAGCCGGAAGGGTTTGGTCGGGTCGAACCCGCTGTCGGAAGGAATACGGAACAGGTCAGCTTCGGTGAACTTCGGCGCATCCTCCGCCGCGATGACCCCCATCCGCCGGTGATCCCGATCCCGGAAGCGCACCGACACATCGTCCTGGATCAACACGATCCGGTCGAAGATCCCGCCGCGCACATAGCCTGACCCCTTGAAGGAATAGAGCCCCCGACCGACCACCGCGATGGCATGATCGCCCTCCCCCAGCCAGCCGCGCAGGTTGGCGTGCTCCGCAGCCCCCAGCACCGCCTGCCCGATGGCGGGCACCGAAACCAGCGCCATCTGCATGTCGATGAAGGTGCTCTCGGGCGGCTCTGTCAGCGCGCGCGCCGCAGCCCTCGGGTCGTCCATGGCCGCAAAGGCGGCGTTGACCTGCCCCACGTCCAGCGACAGGCGGCGCACCGTTCCGTCACCCTCCATCTGCATCCAACTGTCCGGCGCGGACACGTCGGGGCGCAGCGCGAACTTCGGACCGTTGTCGGCCTCGACCGCCAGCCCGCCGAGGCCAAGCGACCGGGCCACCTTCAGGCCCGAGCGGATGATGCTGTCGTCGATCACCATGACGGTCACGGTCGCGCCCGAGATGATCTCCAGATCATGATCCGCACCCCGCGCCGCCTCGATCAGAGAGACACCGCGATAGGCGTCCATCATGGCGCGGATCTCGCGTTCGGGAATGCCGATCAGGACGATGGGCTCGGAATGTTTCACCAGATCGACGCCGAGGACCGTCGCGTCGTCCGACAGCGCCACGAGCGTGTGGATCGGCTTGCCGGAATACCCCGTGGTGCCGACGAAATCCGAGGTCAGGAAGACATGCCCAACCGGCTTGCCGCCTTTCAGGATCGGGGCCACGGCGATGTCGTCGCGGATCGGGCCAAAGCCATCGGCGCCCTCGACCAGATGGGCCGGATCGGCCCTGGCAAGGAACTGCGGCAGCAGCGCGTCGGTGCCTTGGGCACGGGCCGTCGCGGTCATCAGGACCAGCAGAAGCGCGGCGCGCAGGCAGGAAAGGAGTAAACGAAAGACCATGGATCAAATACCTTTCGTCGCCGGGGGACCGCGCGCACGGGACGGGTCGACGGGGATCGTGTTCAGCCTGCGCGCCAAGGGGGGCGACAGGCGACGGGACTGCGCGACGGGCCGCGCGATCGTCGGCACCGCAGCGAACAGGACCGCGGCAGGCACCGTGCAATCGGCGCAATGCGCGCAGGGCGTGGCGGGTGACACCGGGTTGCCGTCACGGTCCAGCGTGATCGTTTCGGCCCCGGTCTCACCGCAGATGACAAGCGTTTGCTGCCCCGCGCGGGCGACCGCATGCGCCGTGCGAAGAAAGCCGCTGCTGCCTGCCGAAAGCAGGAGGCTCAGGACGAGCAGCAGCGCAATCAAAGGGGATGTGCAACGTGTCATGCCCACGGGGTACGACCGCCACCGAGTCGCCTCCTTGACGAAAGTCAGGCCTGCGGTACGGCGTTAACAATTTCCTGCACCACGCACCGGACGACTCGATCGGGCAGCAGGACGGGGAGAAACCGCGCGAATCCCCTGTGCAGCAACTCGCCCCTGACGTACTGTGGATAAAATGGTGGATGATTTTCGGGCCGTCCCGGGCCGGGAAACATCCTATAAGCTGCTGATAAAATTGCACTTACCGTCGCACCCTTGCGCCGTCAGCCCCCTCCCCAGTCACGCAGGTTCTAGACGCTCGTCAGCTTTCGGTGGACTTTGCGAGGTTTGCTGATGTAAACAGATCGCAAAGAAGAACGAGGACAGAGCAGATGCGAGCGCTTTTGGGCTCCGAAGTACTTGGCGCATTCAGCGATGCGCTGGATGAGGCTTTGCGTCAACAGGCCAGCCGTCTCAACGCACCGGACAGCCGCAAGTCTGATAAGGCCCTGCGCAGGTTTACGATCCGTGAAATGGCCGATCTGGCCTACCGCGTGAATTACAACACCCTCCGCCATCACCTCAAGACCATCGAGGGCCTGCCCGAAGGGCTGATGGAACCGGGCAACCGCCGGACGTTCTCGCTGGAGGAAATCCACGAGATCCAACAGGCGCTCTATGCGGCGGGGAAGCTGCCTCTGGACACCTTCCCCGGCAAGCTCGACGGCGAGGGCACGACCAAGCTGCTGGTCTACAACCTCAAGGGTGGCGTGTCGAAAACCTCGACCGCGGTAAACCTGTCGCAGTTCCTGGCGCTGCGCGGCTTCAAGGTGCTGCTGGTCGACCTCGACCCGCAGGCCAGCTGCTCGGACCTGTTCGACATACAGGCCGATCTGGACAACATCCCGTCGATCTATGACGTGCTGCGCTACGAGGAAGAGGACGGCGCCCCCCGCGTGCCGATCACCGATGCCATTCAGGCGACCTATTTTCCGAACATCGACATCATCCCCGGGTCGATCTCGCTGACGGAATTCGAATACGAGACCGCCAGCGCCGCGTCGAAGGGCATCCCCTTCTACTCGCGGATCTCGGATTCGCTGCAACTGGTCGAAGACGCCTATGACGTGGTGATCTTTGACACGCCCCCGCATATGTCGTTCTGCGTGATCGCGGCGCTCTATGCCTCGAACGCCATGCTGATCCCGCTGTCTGCGGGGATGCTGGACGTGGTCAGCCTCGTGAAGTTCCTCGACCTCGCGTCCAGCACCCTCGAAAGCATCGAAGGCGTGGACCCCGACAAGCGGTTCGACTTTGTCCGCATCCTGCTGACGCGCTATTCTCCCAACGATCCTGCGCAGTTGCAGCTGAGTTCCTTCCTGCGCAACACGCTGGGGACGGCGATGCTGAACACGGATTTCCTGAGTTCGACGGCCATTGCCGACGCGGGCAACACCATGAACCCGCTGCTGGAGGTCGACCCCTCCGGCTTTACCCGCAAGACCTATGACCGCATCCTCGAAAGCCTGCATGGCATCGCGCTGGAAATCGAGCGCGAGATCATGGCGGGCCGTGGCCGGATCGCGGCAAGCGAAGGAAATGACTGATGGCACGCTCTGTATTCGGCACCGGTGACGGGGCGGACAAGACCGCCGAGGATCAGCCCCCTGCCCGCCCGGCCGCCAAGCGCAAACCGATCATCAAGGGCGGCGCCGCCAGCGACAAGTACATCCGGGCCGCGACCCAGGGCGGCGCCGATCGCACCTATCAGGAAATCGCCGTCGAGGAGATTGCCGACAGCCGCATCCGCGACCGGATCGACATCAACGAGGATCTCGACAGCCTCGTCGACAGCCTGCGCGAGAACGGCCAGCAGATCCCCATCCTGGTGCGGATCGTCCAGGGCGGCGCGCAGCCCTACGAGATCGTCGTCGGCAGGCGGCGTCTGGCTGCCACGCGCCGCCTCGGCCTGCCCCGGATCAAGGCATTCGTGGCGCGGATGGACGACCGCGAAGCCTTTGTCGCGCAGGGGATCGAGAATTCGGCCCGGCTGGAAACCAGCTACATCGAACGGGCCCGTGCCGCGACGCAGGGCGTGCGCGAAGGGTTCGAACAGAAGGACGTGGCCGAGTTCCTGAACATCTCTCCGACGTTGGTGAACTTCATGGTGAACACCTACCTCGCCGTGGGCGAGGATCTGGTGCAGGCCATCGGCCCGGCGCGCGGCGTCGGTCGCCGCAACTGGGAAAAGCTGGTCCGCATGTTGAACAAGGGCGACATGACCAGCGCCCGCGCGCTGGCGCTGCTCGACCGCACCGAGCCCGACAGCGTGGCCCGCTTTCACCAGCTTCTGGCCGCCGTGCAGGCCGCGCTGAGCAAGAAGGCCGAGGCCCCTGCCCCGCAGGCACAGGACTATCTCGGCGGACGGATCACGGTAGAGCGCAAGACACGGTCACTGATCGTGAAGGGCGGACGGGACATGCCGCCCGAACTGCTGGACCGGATCGACGCAGAGGTGCGGCGCATCCTGTCGGATCACGAGGGCTGAGGCCAAAGACTTTACCGCGGTAAATCCCTTGCCGCGGTTTTCGAATAACGAGCAACCACAAAAACAGGAGCAGACACCAGAGCAAAGAAAAAGCCCCCACCGAAACGGGTTCCGGAGAGGGCCTGATTGGTCTTGTAGCAAAGCCTTTCTACCCCGCCTCCGAATCGATTTCAACACTGGTTCGCCAGTGAACGGGTAAATTTTGCCGTCTGAAATGCGATGAAACAGATCATGCCCGCGGCGATGCCGCGCGGGCAAAGGGTATCCCCTTGCCCCACCCCCGGTCACCATGCGGTCGACCGCTGGGAGCTGCTGTCCCTTGTCACGGAATTGCGCCGCCCGCTGGGACTGGCCGACCGCGACATCATGGTGCTGCGCGCCCATCTGTCGGTGCTGCCGCAGGGGCCTCTGGTGCCCGGTGCGCTCAACATGTCCTTCATGAACCTGACCGAGATCCTGGACCGCGCCTGTGGCATGGACGAGCGCCGCTTTCGCCGGGGCGAGGTGCGCCTCGAAGAAGCCGGTCTGCTCATCCGCCGCCTCAGCGCCAATGGCCGGCGGTTCCCGGAACGTGACGCCGCCGGTGTGATCGTCGGTGCCTACGGGATCGACCTGAACCCGCTGATCGACCGCCATGATGCGCTGCGCGCCATGAAGCAGGAGATCGACGAGGACATCCAGCGTCAGCGCCAGCGACGCAACGCCCTGAGCGCCCGCATGGCCGCCGTGCTGCGCGCCTGCGCCTCGGTGCCCCCTGCCCTCGCCGATCTGCGCGATACACTTCGCAACGCCCTGCGCCGCAAACATCCCTGCGAAACGGAACTGGCCGTGCTCGAAGCGCGGTTGACCTCCGCAGAAGCCGAAACCCTCGCAAAGGCCGCGCCCGTCCCTCGGACGCCGGACAGACCTGCCGCCGATGCCGGTCAAACTGTCCGGCACATAGAGTCTGAACAAAAAGATTTAAAAGAAGAAGGCCCCGGACTTGATCCAGCCGAGATCCCGTTGTCCTGGGCGCAGACGCGGACTCTGAAAGAGTTCTACGGCACCCCACCCCAAACGCAGCAGGCCGCCTATGAAACGCTGACCGACTTTGCCAGCTTTCTACGGATCACCCGAGGCACGGTGGAAGCTGTGCTGATGAAATGCGGCTGGGCAGAGGCCATTCGCCTGATCGACCATATCGCCACCGGGTTGGACCGCATCCGACACCCTGACCACTATCTGCGGGCCGTCCTTGAAGATGCGCGCTGTCTGCGTCCCAAAGCGACTTTACCGCGGTAAATCCAAAAGCCGGGAGAAGGGACAACGATTTACCGCGGTAAAGTGATGGCCGTTATCAAGCCCGGCCTTCCGCCTCGCGGATCAATCCGTCGATCCAACGCACGGCCAGCCATGTCGCGGGAAGACCCAAGGGACCGGCAATGAGCAGCGCCATCAAGGGCGACAATGCCGTCACTCCCACCGCCTGAAGCATCAGGAACAGCAGGAAAAGGTTGATCGCCACGGCAGAGGCCGCGAAGGGATAGACAGCGAGGTAAACCAGCACTCGGCGCGGGGCAGGGATCATGGGCATGGTGCAAGGCTCCTTGTCCGGGCGATGGCCTCTCCCAACAGCGCCGGAACCTCTGGCCAGTCGATCAGTGGTGGCAGAACCGATCCCGCGAACCCGGCAGAGTCCAGCGCACGGGGCAAGTCTTCGGTCACATGGCCCGAGGACAAGGCAAACAGCGGCAGGCACAGCGCGTTCCGCCCCATCCCGCGCGCGACATCAGCGATATATGGTGCTTCTTCCAGAAATCCGATCCGGGCCGAGGGACAGGGGAGCAAGCCTGACAGTGCCGCGGTAAACCGTACTGTCGCTTCAGCGGACCCACGTGCGGTGCGGCTGCCATGGGCCGCGATCAGGATCTGGCAGCCGGGCAGGTCGTCGGGCGCAATCGTGTCCGCAATACGCGCCGCCGCGAGGGCGGGAAGCGTCGGATGCAGGCCAAAAGGCTCCAGCAGGGCCACGTCGAAGGGCGCTGCGCGGCAGGGCAGGGCGCGCGTGGTAAACCACCCGCTTGCCATGAAGAAGGGCAGCAGGACGGGCCGGGGCATGGCGGAACAGACTGCCTCGAACCGTCCCGGCGCGGCCAGCGTCGTGCCGCGCACTTCCCATCCCGGCAGACAGGCCGACACCCGCACGGCCAGTTCCGCCACGGCGCGTTCCTGCGGCCATGGGTCGGACGGGCTGCCATGGGCGACGATCAGCGCCGCGCGGTCAATGGCTGGTGCCGTCCGAAAAGGTGATCTTGTTCCAGACATTGTACTTCCCCGAAGGTTTGCGCATCGGCAGGCGCTTCACCTCTTCGAGGGTCCGCGCGTCATAGACGATCACCGCGCCGTCCTCCTCCCAGAGCGACACCAGCGCGTGACTGCCGTCGCGGGTGAACTCGATATGCGCGACGGTCTTGCCGGGGGCGGGGTCGAGCGTGCGGACGATCTCCAGCGAGTCCTTGTCGAGAATTTGGATCTTGTCCTTGTTCGGGCCAAAGAACACATCCGCCCAGACGTAAGGCGAGTCCTCATGCGAGCGCAGGAAGAACCCCGGCCCCAGCGTCTCCACCGACTTTACCACCGACCAATCGTCGGTATTGATCACGGTCAGGCGGCCTTCTTTCAGATGCGGCGTGGCCATGACCCGGCGGCCCTGGCTGATCCAGCTGATGCCGGAGCCAAGGTGCGGCATTCCCGGCAGGGGCAGCTCGGCAATGGCGCGGCCCACGTCGAGGTTCACCACCACGCCGCGCGCGCCGTCCCGGCTGGCGCCGATCAGGTTGCGGTACGCGGGGTCGAAAAAGAAATCGTCGAGCGGTTCGTCCACCGCAATGCGACGGCGGGCAAAGAGGCCCTCTTCGGCGGCGAGGGCTTCGTTCATGTCCTTCTCGTAGCTGTGTACGAACCCGTCATGGTATGGCCCGGCGTCCTCTGATGTGGCGATTTCCCAGATCTCGGGGGCGTCCTTCAGCGCGAGGATGAAGCTGTCGCGCTGCGGGGCCTGATAGACGGCGGAGACGCGGCTTTCGCTGCCATCCGCCGCCACCACCCGGCGGACCTGCACCGGGGTCAGGTCCGCGTCGAGGATTGTCAGCGTATGCGGCAGGTAGTTCGCCACCGCCAGCCACCTTCCATCGTTCGACAGGGCGATGTTGCGCGCATTGATCGCGGCGCGGGTGCGGGCGACCTCTTGCAGCGACCAGATATCGTATTTCTGCACCCAGCCATCCCGCGACATGATGTAGACGAAATGACCGTCGGGCGAAAACTTCGGCCCGCCATGCACGGCGAAGGGCGTCGGGAAGCGATCCAGAACCTCGAAGGTATCGCCATCCAGCACGCTGAGGTGATGGTCGCCGGTTTCCACCACCAGCGTGATGTTCATCGGATCGGCGGAGAACACCGGGGCAGGGGAGGGGGTGTAATCCGGGTTCGGAGTGTAGCTGGCGGCGATGTCCGCCGCCGTCCAGTCGGGGACATGGTCGAGCGGCTGGCTGACATACTCCGCCACGGCGGTGATCTCGGCGGCGCTGAGGGTCTGGGCAAAGGCGGGCATCTGCGTGGCGACGCGGCCATGGGCGATGACCTCTTCCAGCGAGGCACCGCGCAGGCGGGCCAGCGCCTCGGGGATCAGCGCCGGGCCGATGGACCCCAGCCGCGCCTCGCCATGGCAGGAGGCACAAAGGTCGGTGTAAATCGCAGCCCCATCCTGGGCCCGACCTTCAGAGCCCGTGGCAACGATGATCGCCAAGGCACTGACGAGATTAGAAAAACTGATGCGCTGGGTCACGGGTCTTGCCTCGGAAAGGGGTGGGTTCCAGACGATCCGCCTCTGCCACGCCAATCTCGGCGTTGGACAGGTAGCAGGCCGGGTCCTCGGCCCATGGATCGCCGGTGATCTGCAGCGCCCGGATGCGGGTATTGCCGCCACAGACGCCCTTGAACGCGCAGGCGCCGCAGCGGCCTTTCAGCGGGCGGGGGCGCTGCCGCAGCGTCGCCAGCATCGGGTCGTTCCCGGTCCAGAGGGTCGAAAACGGCACGGTCTTCACGTTGCCGATGGTATAGTCGGACCAGTAGGTGTCCGGGTGCACCGTCCCCATGGGCGCGATGTTCGCCACCCCAAGACCCGAGGAATTGCCGCCCCAAGCGGTCAGGTGATCGCGCACATGCGCGACGCGCGCGGCGTCGAGGTGCCGTTCTGCCCAGTGCAGGAAATACACGGCGTCGGCATCGTTGTTGCCGGTGACGATCTCCAGCGGCTGCCCGCCTGTCACCGCGTCCCAGGCGCGGCCGATCAGCAGGTCCATGGCGCGGCGGGTGTGGCTGCGGCGCGTGTCGTCGCCCCGGTTCTTGTCCCCCCGGCCCGCGTAGACCAGATGCGAGAGGTAGAACTTATCCACCCCTTCGTCGTCACAAAGATCGAGCATGTCGCCCAGCATATGCGCGTTCTGCTCGGTCAGGGTAAAGCGCAGCCCGACCTTGATCCCCCGCTTGCGGCATTCGCGGATGCCGGTCAGCGCCGCGTCGAAGGCCCCACCGAGACCGCGAAACGCATCGTTCACCGCCCCGATCCCGTCGAGCGAGATCCCCACGTAGTCGAAGCCCACATCGGCGATACGGTCGGCATTCTGTGCCGTGATCTTCGTCCCGTTGGTCGACAGCGCGAGGTGGCGGAAGCCCAGCTTCGCCGCGCGCTCTGCGATCTCGAAGAAGTTCGGACGCGACATGGGTTCGCCGCCCGACAGGATCAGCGCCGGGATGCCAAAGCCGTGCAGGTCGTCCAGCACGCGCAGGGTCTGTTCGTCGTTCAGCTCGCCGGGAAAGGTCACATCCGCCGAGACGGTGTAGCAATGCCGGCAGCGCAGGTTGCAGCGGCGGGTGAGGTTCCAGATCACCACCGGCTTCACCGGGCCGCTGCCACGGCGGGTGCGGACCGGGGTGGGGTCGGTCAATTCACGCATGTATTGCGTCAGGCGGAACATCTCAGGTGTCTCCCTTCAGCCGCATCCCGGTCTTCTTCAGGATGCGCGTGGAATAGAGAATGTCGTCGGCCTGCAGGGTATCCCCCAGCAGGGCGCGGATCTCGGCGCGATGGGCCTCGACCTGCGCGCGGTCCGATCCGTGGATCATGGCGAACAGGTTGTAGGGCCAGGTGGGCCGCGCGCGGGGGCGCAGGTAGCAATGGGTGACGAAGGGCAGCGCGCCGACCTGCTCGCCCAGGCCCCCGGCGCGGTCGTCCGTCACGTCCCAGACGCTCATCCCGTTGGCCACCATCCCCAGCGCGTAGTGATTGGGGGCCACGGCGATGCGCCGGATAACGCCGTCGTCGATCATCCGCGACAGGCGGGCGGTCACCTCTTCGGGAGTCAGGCCCAGCCAGCCCGCCACTTCGGCATAGGGGCGGGGCACCAGCGGCAGGCCTCCTTGGGTGGCGGCGATGATACGGCGGTCGGTGGCGTCGAGCATGTCCTGTCCTCAGGCCTGAACGCGGAAGCCGATGAAGAACTCCCGCTCCTTGGGAAAGCGCAGCACGGGCAGGCCCGTCTCCGCCTCGATCGCATCGGCTGTGTCGGTGATCGCCTCGGGCGTCTCGCAGGCGAGGACGAACCACATGTTCAGCGCGTGATCGCGTTCATAATTATGCGCCACGGCGTCATGGGCATTGACCAAAGTCACGACCGCCGCGAACCGATCATGTGGCACGGCCATGGCACAGAGGCAGAACGCCCCGCCCATCGCGGCGGCGTCGAGGAAAGGGCCAAAGCGGGTGATCGCCCCCATGTCGCGCAGGCGGTGCAGGGTCTCGATCACCTGCGCCTCGCTCAGCCCCAGTTCGGCACCCACCGTGGCAAAGGGCTGATCGTCCAGCGGGAACCCGTCCTGAAGCGTGTTGAGCAGCGCCCGGTCGGTTGCGGTCAGCGCGTCGGCGGGCAGGGGTTTTCGGCGCATCATCATGCCGCGGCCTCCCGTTGCAGGCGGGCGCCGGTCTGCTTGAAACAGCGGATCGAAAACAGCGGCAGATGGTCCACGCTGTTCAGCGCGGGCAGGGCGGCGGCGCGGGCCAGTACCTCCAGCGCCTCGGCGCGCGACCGGGCGTGGATCATGGAATAAAGGCCATAGGGCCAGACCCCCGGCACGATGCGCCGCTGGTAACACAGCGTCACCCCCGGCACCTGCGCCAGCGCGCGACCGGCCTCCGTCATGCGCTCCGGGGCGACGTCCCAGACCACCATGGCGTTGGAGGTCCAGCCCACGGCACGATGCCGGACGATGACGCCGATCCGCGTCAGGATGCCCGCCGCCAGCAGCGCGTCGATCCGGGTCAGGACGCAAGGCTCCGACCAGCCCAGGCTTTCGGCCAGCGCGGCATAGGGGCGTGGCACCAGCGGCAACCCCTGACTGAGGGCATGTAGAAGGGGCCGGTCGCTGTCGCGCAGCGCGTCCGCATCCACATCTGCCCGCGTGGTCATGCAGCGCCGCTCTCCCGCAAGCGGGAAACCGAGGTCGATGTTGAAGGGCTGCACCAGCCGCAAGTCCAGCACCTCCAGCCCCGTTTCAAGGCGGATGGCCTCCAGATCGCGCGCCAGATCCTCCGCCGAGGCGGCGGTCGCCACGAACCACAGGTTCCAGTCGTGTTCGCGCAGGTAGGCATGGTTGACGCCGGGCAGGCGGCTGACCTGCCGTGCAACCTCCTCGATGCGCTCCTCCGGCACGGCCATCGCCGCGAGGGTCGACGCCCCGGCGGTATTGGGCCGCACGGTGCCGCCGACGCGGGCGATGCGGCCATCACTCTGCATTGCCCGCAGGTGGTCCAGCACCACGTCTTCGGTCGTCCCGAGCTGTTCGGCCAGCACCGCGAAGGGCTGCGGGGTCAGGGGAAAATCGCGCTGGAAGTCGTCCAGCAGGCGTTGGTCGAGCGTGTCGAAACGGTCCAGCATGGGTTACAGCCCCGGTTGATGCGCGCGCGCGGTGAAGAAGATGCCGGAGGGCGATTGCGCCTCGATCCGGGCCTTTTGGGCATAGGTGCGGGTGTCGTAGACGAGGATGGCGTTGTCATCGCGCGAACTGATCCAGGCCTCGGCCCCGCGCGGCGCAAATTCCATGTGCAGGATCGCCTTGCCCGGGGTCAGGGTCTGGACGACCTCGTGCGTGCGCGAGTCGACCACCTGCACCACGTCGTTCAAAGGCGTGGCGAAGTTCACCCAGACGTAAGGAGACGCGGGCTGTGCGATGATGAACACCGGCTGACCGTGGACAGGGGTGCGGCCCGATTCCTCCAGCGTGTCGCGGTCCACCCACAGGAGTTCGTGCTGGCCCACGGCGGGCAGGACGAACTGGCCTTGGGCAAAGGCCCAGCCTTGCAGGTGGGGCATCTTGTAGACCGGCATGTCGTCCTCGGTCTTGCCGTAGTTTTCGAGGAATTTCCGGGGCTTCGGGTCGGTGTCCCAGAGGTCCACGGCGCTGACGCCCTTTTCCCCGAAAAGCCCGATCAGATAGGTATGCGCGTCGTCGGTGACGACCGCGTCGAAGGGGTTCTCACCCACCTTGCCAAGGTCGGTGATGACCGGTTCCGGGCCGGAGAAATCGCCGACGAAGGCGTGGCCCGTGTCCCAGACCGCCCATGCAAAGCGGCGACCGGGCAGGTCGGCCAGACCGATGGTCTTTCCTTGTGCGGGTATGTCCGCCACCAGCGCGAGGGTGTCGGCGTCAAAGACCTTCACCCCGCCCGGCGTGTAGTTCGACACGGCGACCAGCGCGCCGTCATCCGAGATCGCGCCGCCGATGGAGTTGCCCGCCTGAATGGTGCGGGCGACCACCTGTCGCGCGATCATGTCGACCTTGGTCAGCCCGCCGTCGCGGCCAAAGACATAGGCGAACCGCTCGTCGGGCGAGTAGGTCATGGAGGCGTGGGAGAGGTCGCCCAAGCCCTCGATCCGGCCCACGGCGGCGCGGTCGGAGCGGTCGAGCACCAGCAGCGACCCGGTGGCGCGTTCGACGACGAGGCCAAGGTCACCCGTGGCAAAGCCGTCCTCGGCCATGGCGGCGAAGGGCGAGAGCGACAGCAGCGCGGCCCAGAGAAAACGGTTCATGGTTTCACCTCCAGCAGGGTATCGGCGATCCAGCGCGCCTCGGCTTCGCTGAGCAGCGGACGCCATGGCGGCATGGCGGTGCCGGGGACGCCGTCGAGGATGATCGCGGCGAGGGTTTCTGGGTCGGCGCCGTCCAGCGCCTGAGGGGTGAGGGGCGATCCCAGCCCGCCTTTCATGGTCAGACCGTGGCAGGAGCCGCAGTCCTGAATCAGGATGTGTTTCAGTTCGGCGGCGCGGGGGGCGGGGACCTCGGCCCGCATCCCTTCGGCCCGCACCGCCCCGGCGCAAAGCGCGATCACGGCAAGCACCGCGAAGAGGAGCGCGTCCCGGTCAGGCATAGGCCACGTCCGCCAGTTGCGCGGCCTCGGCCGGGTAAAGCGTGACCACATGGCCGATGATGAAGAGGACGGGGGCGGTCATGCACCCCTGTGCCAGGGCGTCGGCCATGTCGTCGGAGAGGGTGGCAAGGGTGGAGCGCAGGCGCTGTTCGCGCGGGGTGGTGGCAGAGGCCACGGCCAGCACCGGCAGGGACGGGGGCATGCCGTGGACCTGCAATTCGTGGGAGATTTCGGAAATGTTCATCGCGCCCATGTAGACGACGAGGGTCGTGTCGGGATCGGCGAGCGAGGCCCAGTCGAGGTCCAGCGCCATGTCGCGGGCGCGGTGGCCGGTGACGTAGCGCACGCCGGTGGCGAGGCCGCGATGGGTCAGCGGGACCTTGGTGGAGCAGGAGGCCCCCTGCGCCGAGGTGATGCCGGGCACGTAGTCGTAGTCGATCCCGGCGGCGGCGAGGTCCAGCGCCTCTTCGCTGCCACGACCGAAGATCAGGGGATCGCCGCCCTTGAGGCGCACGACGCGTTGCCCCTGCCGGGCGAGTTTCACGAGGATGTCGTTGATCTGCTCCTGCGGAACCTTGTGGCATGTCGGCAGCTTGCCCACGTCGATGCGGTCCACGCGGGGTGGGATCAGGGCCATGATCTCGGGCGAGACGAGGCGGTCGTAGACGACCACGTCGGCCTCGGTCAGCAGGCGCAGGGCGCGGACCGTCAGCAGGTCCGGGTCGCCGGGGCCGGCACCGACAAGGGAGACTTTGCCGCAGGAGAGGTCTTTCATGGCACGGGTCCTTGGCAATGGGGGAAGGGGAGGGGGCCGATGGTCTCGGCCCCCCCTTGGTGTCAGTAGACGTCGGCGCGGGTGTTCAGGACGTTGAACTTGCCCGTGGGCGTGATCAGGCGGGGGTCCTTGATCACCTGCTTGAGTTCCAGCGTCTTGTCGTCGACCACGACGATGGCCGATTCCTTGTCCTTGGCGTTCCAGACGGAGAACCAGACCTCGGTGCCTTCCTTGTTGAACTCGGGCTGCACGACGCGCGGCTGGCCGTCGGTGATCCCAGCCCATTCCACGATGGGAAGGGTGGTGTAGTCCGGCTCGCCCCCGGCGGTCATCTTCGTGATGTCAAAGACCGCGACAGAGCCGGACACCTCTGCCTCCGGGTTCAGCGGCGCATCGACGTAGAGGTGCTGCGAATTCGGGTGCGTCTTGATGAACAGCGACCCGCCGCCCAGTGCCTCGAAGGTCTGCACCATCTTCCACGCCTGGTCGGGGTGGCCTTCGGGATCGGTGCCGATCAGCGCCACGGATTCGTCGCCCAGGTGCGAGGTGGCCCAGACAGGCCCCAGCTCCGGGTGGAGGAAGTTCGCGCCCCGGCCCGGGTGCGGTGTCTGGCCACCGGTTTCCACCAGCGCGGTCAGTTCGCCTTCCTTGGTGTCGACCACGGCGACCTTGCCGCGCGCGTTGGCGGCGACGAGGAAGTAACGGTGCGTCGAGTCAAACCCGCCGTCATGCAGGAAGCGTTCGGCCTCGATTTCCGTCACCTTCAGGTTCTTGATGTCGGAGTAGTCGACCAGCAGGATCTTGCCCGTCTCCTTCACGTTGACGATGAACTCTGGCTTGAAGTGCGAGGCGACGATGGAGGCGACGCGCGGTTCCGGGTGGTAGGTCTGCTCGTCGTAGATCATCCCGCGCGTGGACTCGATCTTCAGCGGCTCCAGCGTGTCGCCATCCATGATGACATACTGCGGCGGCCAGTAGGCACCGGCGATGGCATACTTGTCCTCGAACCCCTCGAATTTCGACGTCTCGATCGAGCGCGCCTCGGAGCCGACCTTGATCTGGGCGACGGTGGTCGGGGTCTCCATCCAGAGGTCGACCATGTTCACCAGCGCGTCGCGCCCGATGACAAAGAGATAGCGACCGGAGGCGGAAATGCGCGAGATGTGCACGGCATAGCCGGTGTCGATCACCGCGTGGATTTCATAGGTCTTGCCGTCGATCAGCGCGACCTGACCGCTGTCGCGCAGCGTCACCGACATCAGGTTGTCGATGTCGATATCGTTCATCTTCTGCGTCGGACGGTCGGCGGGGGCGACGATCAGCTTCCAGCTCTCGCGCATCTTGTCCATGCCGAATTCCGGCGGGGCGGGCGGTTCGAGCAGCAGGTAGCGGGCCATCAGGTCCACTTCGTCCTCGGACAGCTCGCCCGAGGTGCCCCAGTTCGGCATGCCCGCAGGCGAGCCATAGGTGATGAAGGCCTGAAGCGCCTCGTACCCACGGTCGCGGGTGATGTCGGTGGTCAGCGGCTTGCCTGTCGCGCCCTTGCGCAGCACACCGTGGCAGCCGGCACAGCGCTGGAAGTAGATCTCCGTGCCGTGCTGGAATTCCTCCTGCGTCATGACCGGGTCGCCGTCCTTGCGGCCCGGGATCTCGACCTGGATGTCGGCGAGGGTGGTCATCGAAGGCTGGTACTGGCCGCCCGGCGTGGTGCCGTGATCGGCGGCGGGCGTGTCTTCGGCCAGCGCGGCCCCGGCAGCCAGCGAGAGGGCCATGGCCGCGCTCGTCAGCAGGGCGCGCCGCAAGGGGATGAATCGGGAAATCATCGAACTGTCTCCGTTCCGAAGGTGAGGCAGGGCTTGTTTCGCCTTTCGCGAGAGCGCGGTCCTTGACTTCGGTTAAGGAAAGATCACCGCGCGGACTGCATTTTCAGCGGCAAGAGCCATGAAAACAGGCATTTGGGATGCGGTTTCTTCTTCTCGGGCTGATCCTGGCCCTGAGTCTGTGCAATCTTCCCGTGTGGGCCGAAGGGCCGGACGCGGCGGATGCCCGCGCGCTGCTGCACCTTGACGGGGCGGTGACGGTGGACCGCACCGACGAGGGGGTGCCGGGCTGGACCGTGTCGCAGGACGGCGTGGTGGTGGGCTATCTGGGATCGACATGGGAGGTGGCGCAGTCGGTCGGCTACTCGGGCCGCCCGCTGGAGGTCTGGCTGGGCCTGACGCCGGAGGCCCGGATCGCGGGCGCGCGGCTGGTGCGCCATTCCGAGCCGGTGCTGACGCTGGGGATCTCGGATCAGGACATCGCCGCCTATGTGGCCGGGTTCGAGGGCTACGACCTGCGCGCGCCCGTCCCCGACGGCAGCGCCCTGCCGCAGGTCATCAGCCGCGCCACCGTGTCCACCGGCGTGATCCGTGACGGGGTGCTGCGCACCGCGCGGGCGCTGGCGGCGGGGCGCGGCTTGTTCGACCTTGGCGGCGGGGTGGACCGGCTGACGTGGCAGCCTGCCGACTGGGGCGCGCTGATCGTCATCGGCGCGCTGGCCGAGCGGCGCGTCTCCATGACCGAGGCGGCTGAGGCGCTGCGCGGGGCCAAGGTGCCGGTCGAGCCGGGCGAGGGGGATTTCCTGCACCTCTGGGTTGGCCTCATCGACCCGCCGACCGTCGGGCAGAACCTGCTGGGCCAGCAGGGCTACACGGCGGCGGTCGGGTCCCTCGGGCGTGGGGAATCGGTGCTGATGATCGCCTCGCGCGGGGTGCAGTCGCATCGCGGGACCGACTGGCGGCGCTCGGGCGTCTTTGACCGGGTGACGGTGGTGCAGGGGCAAACGCGCTGGACCCCTGACGAGGCATCCTATACCCGCATCGACCGCCTGCGCATCGACGGCGCGCCGGAGGTGAAGGAGGTGAGCCTTTTTCGCCTGCCCGCCGACCTCGATCCCCTGATGCCGATGCAGGTCGAGGTCACGGCGACGCGCCCCGGTGCGCCGGAGATGGTGATCGCCGCGCCCTATACCCTGCCCGATGCCTTCCGCACCGCGCCGCCGCCGGAGCCTGAGCCGCTGTGGCGGTCGGCCTGGCGCGACGACCGGCTGGCCGTTGGCGTGACCGCGACGCTGCTGGCGGTGCTGGCGCTGGTCTTTCTCGGGCAGGAGGCCCTGACGCATCGCCCGGTGCTGTGGCGGCGGGTCCGGCTGGTTTACCTGTCGGTGACGCTGGTGGTGCTGGGCGGGGGCCTTGGCGGACAACTCAGCGTGGTGCAGGTGGTGGCCTTCCTGCATTCCCTGCTGAACGGCTTTCATTGGGAGACCTTCCTCGTCGAGCCGGTGATCTTCCTGCTCTGGGGCTTCGTCGCGCTGGGTCTGCTGTTCTGGGGGCGGGGCGTGTACTGCGGCTGGCTCTGCCCGTTCGGAGCGCTTCAGGAACTGCTGAACGCCGCTGCGGTGCGGCTGGGGGTGAAGCAGATCGCGGTGCCGCAGGCGCTGCATGAACGGCTGTGGATCATCAAGTACACGCTGTTCGTCGCCATCGTCGCGCTGTCCTTCTACTCCATGACCAACGCGCTGATCCTCGCCGAAGCCGAGCCGTTCAAGACGGCGATCACCCTGCGATTCCTGCGGGCATGGCCGTTCGTGCTGTTTGTCGTGGCCTTGCTGCTGGCGGGGCTGTTCATCGAGCGGTTCTTCTGCCGCTACCTCTGCCCGCTTGGCGCGGGGCTGGCGATCCCGGCAAAGCTGAAGATCTTCGACTGGCTGCACCGCCGTCCGCAATGCGGGCGCGAGTGTCGCCTTTGTCATACGAAATGCACGGTCGGCGCCATCGACGGCGTCGGCCGGATCAACCCGAACGAATGTGTTCTGTGCCTGCGCTGTCAGGTCATCATGAACGATTGTGCCACCTGCCCGGTGCTGAAGCGGCGGGCGCGCACGGATGGAGGTCTGTGATGTTCGAACCTGCAAAGCGGTTGGTGTCCGCCGGATACCGGGTGTTCTTTTTCCTCGCAGGGGCCTGGGCGGTGATCGCCATGACCCTGTGGGAGGTCTGGCTGGCCGGGCTGGGCGTCGAGCCCTACGCCATGGCCCCGTCGGAGTGGCACGCCCACGAGTTGATCTTTGGCTATGGGTCGGCGGCGCTGGCGGGCTTCCTGCTGACCGCAGCACCGAACTGGACCAAGGCGCGGGATGCCTCGGCGCTGTTCTTTGCCGTGGTGTCGGGGCTGTGGCTGGCGGGGCGGCTGGCGCTGTGGCTGTCGGGGTCGTTGCCGCTGTGGCTGGTGGCCGTGGTCGACCTGTCGGTGCTGCCCGTCGTGGCGGGCAAGGTGCTGGGGATGCTGCTGAGCCGTCCCAAGCCGCCGCAAATGCTGATCCTCGCGGCGATTGCCTTGGTCTGGTTGGCGGACCTGGTCATGCACCTCGACTGGATGGGCGTGCTGCCCGGCGGTGCGTGGACGGGGGCGCGTGCCGGGCTGCTGGCGCTGGCGGCGCTGATCGTGATCATCGGCGGGCGGGTGACGCCTGCGTTCACGCGCAACGCCATGATCCGCGCCGGGCGCGAGGAGCGCCTGCCGCTCAACCCGATGAAGCTCGCGGCGGCGGGAATCGCACCGGCGCTGCTGGTCCCGGTGGCCCTGTTGGCGGGGTTCGACAGCGTGGCGGCGGGGGCGGCGCTCGTGGCGGGGCTGGTGGCCCTGGTCCGGGTGGCGCTGTGGCGCGGCGGCTGGACCCTTGGGCAGCCGATCCTCTGGATCTTGCATCTGGGTTACGCGCTGACGGCGCTGGGGCTTGTCCTGTGGGGGCTGGCAGGGTTCGGCATCGGGCAGGAACTGGCCGCGCTGCACCTGCTGGCCATCGGCGGGGTCGGCGGCATGACGCTGGCCGTCATGAGCCGCGCGGCGCTGGGGCATTCGGGGCGCGCGCTGGTCGCGCCGCGGGCCGTGGCGCTGGCCTATGGGCTGGTGCCCGTGGCGGCGGGGCTGCGGATGGTCGGGGCGCTGGTGCCGGGCCTGTATCTCCCTGCCGTGCTGGCGGCGGGGGCGGTCTGGGTGCTGGCCTTCGCGCTGTATACCGGGGTGCTGATGCCGGTGTTCTGGGGGCCGAAGGTCACGGAGGCCGAGGCATGAAACGGCGTCGGTTCCTGGCCCTCAGCGTGGCCGCGCTGGCCTGTCCGGCAGAGGCCGCGCCGCAGACATGGCGGGGCAGGGCGCTTGGGGCCGAGGTGTCCCTGACGGTACAGGGGCTGGACGCGGGGCAGGGGCCGCGCCTGTGGCGGCGGGTCGCGCGGGAGATCGAGCTGGTGGAGCAGGCCGTGTCGCTCTTCCGCGCGTCCGAGCTGGTGCGGCTGAACACGAGCGGCGTTCTGGTGAACCCCGGCACGGTGCTGCGCGCCCTCTTGGACCTGTCAGACAGGGTGCATCACGTGACCGAAGGGGCCTTTGACCCCACGGTGCAGGCGCTCTGGGAGGGGCGGTCGGAGACCGGCTGGCACCGCATCGACCGGACCGGCATCCACCTGCCGCCCGGCATGGCGCTGACCTTCAACGGGGTGGCGCAGGGCTTTGCTGCGGACCGTCTGGCCGCCCTGATGCGGGCCGAAGGATTGACGGATGTGCTGATCGACGCGGGCGAGGTGCTGGCGCTCGGGCCGCATCCCGTCACCGTGGCCGCCGCCGATGGCGCCCCGCTGAAACGGCTGACCCTGCGCGACCGGGCGCTGGCGACGTCTTCGCCCATGGCCACGCGGCTGACGGACGGTCGCCCACATATCCTGCATCCGACGCGCCCCGCGCGGCACGGCACGGTCAGCGTCAGCGCCCCCTCGGCGGCGCTGGCGGATGCGCTGTCGACCGCCTTCTGCCTGATGACCGAAGGCGAGATCGCGCGCGCCTTGCAGGAATTTCCCGAGGCCTGCGTCGAAACCCTCGCGTGATTGACTTTCGTTAAGGAAGACTCACCGCCCGCGCCGCACCGTCCCCCCAGTGCAAAGAGAGAGGGAAGGATCGGCGCAATGCGCGAAGTCATGACGAAGAGCATGGCCCGCAATATCTTCTATGGCGGGTCATTGTTCTTCATCCTCATATTCATCGGGCTGACCGCCCAATCGCACCGTTACATCACCACGTCGTCCACCGATGTCGCCGCGCTGTCCGACAGCGTCGTGCACGGGAAACGCCTGTGGGAGGAAAACGGCTGCATCAACTGCCACACGATCCTGGGCGAAGGCGCGTATTTCGCCCCGGAACTGGCCAATGTCATGACCCGCTGGGGCGTCCAGGACGATCCCGATGGGGCCTTCGACATGCTCAAGGGCTGGATGGACTCGATGCCCACGGGGATCGAGGGCCGCCGCCAGATGCCGAACTTCGGCCTGTCGGACGAGGAATACCGGGCATTGTCGGACTTCCTGCTGTGGACGGATTCGATCCGCGCGCAGGACTGGCCGCCGAACGATGCCGGTTGAGGAGACACGCAGATGAAATATCAAACGCAAAAGATCGCGCTGGCCTACTTCGTCGTGGCCATGGCGCTGTTCGCCGTGCAGGTCACGGTCGGGCTGTTGATGGGCTGGGTCTACGTGGACGGGAATTTCCTGTCCGGATTGTTGCCCTTCAACATCCTGCGGATGCTGCATTCCAACAGCCTGATCGTCTGGCTGCTGCTGGGCTTCTTTGGCGCGGCTTACTATCTGGTGCCGGAGGAGTCCGAGCGCGAGATCCATTCGCCGACGCTGGCCTATTTGCAGCTGGCGATTTTTGTCCTCGGGACGCTGGGGGTCGTGCTGACCTACACGTTCAACCTGTTCGAGGGCAACTGGCTGCTCGGCAAGGAGGGGCGCGAGTTCCTTGAACAGCCGAAGTGGGTGAAGGCGGGCATCGTCGTCGCGGCGCTGATCTTCCTCTTCAACATCTCGATGACGGTGCTGAAGGGCCGCAAGACGGCGATCACCAATATCCTGCTGTTGGGGCTGTGGGGTCTGGCGCTGCTGTTCCTCTTTGCCTTCGTGAACCCGGCGAACCTGGCGCTGGACAAGATGTACTGGTGGTACGTCGTGCACCTGTGGGTGGAAGGGACATGGGAGCTGGTGATGGCCTCCATCCTCGCCTTCCTGATGCTGAAACTGACGGGCGTGGACCGGGAAGTCGTTGAGAAGTGGCTGTACGTCATCGCCGCGCTCGCCCTGTTCTCGGGCATCCTCGGGACCGGGCACCACTACTACTGGATCGGCACGCCGGGATACTGGCAGTGGATCGGGTCGGTGTTCTCCAGCCTCGAAGTCATCCCGTTCTTTGCCATGATGGCCTTCGCCTTTGTCATGGTGTGGAAGGGGCGGCGGGATCACCCGAACAAGGCGGCGCTGCTGTGGTCGCTGGGGTGCGCCACGCTGGCCTTCTTTGGCGCGGGGGTCTGGGGCTTCCTGCACACGCTGCACGGGGTGAACTACTACACCCACGGCACGCAGATCACCGCCGCGCATGGGCACCTCGCGTTCTACGGCGCATACGTGGCGCTGAACCTCGCGATCATCACCTATGCGATGCCCTCCCTGCTGGGCCGGGACGTGTTCAACCAGGTGCTGAACATGGCGAGCTTCTGGCTGATGTCGGGCGGCGTGGTCTTCATGACCTTCACGCTGACCTTTGCCGGGACCGTGCAGACGCACCTGCAACGGGTGAACGGCGAGGCCTACATGGACGTGCAGGACCAGCTGTGGATCTTCTATGTCATGCGGTTCGGCGCGGGGGTCGCGGTGGTGCTGGGCGCGGTGCTGTTCATCTACGCGGTGCTGGTGCCCCGGCGTGAGGTCATCGAACCCGGCGTCATGGGCCCGGCGGAGTGACGGCCATGAACGCATATGCACAGATGGGGGCGGCTGACGCCCCCAACGCCGCCCCGTACTACCTGCCCCAAGGGGATGAGGTTTCGGTGTTCGAGGCGGCGGCGGCAAACGACCTGCCGCTGCTGCTGAAAGGGCCGACCGGCTGCGGCAAGACGCGGTTCGTGGCGCATATGGCGGCGCGGCTGGGAAGGCCCCTCTATACCGTCGCCTGCCATGACGACCTGAGCGCGGCGGACCTGATCGGGCGGTACCTGCTGAAAGGCGGAGAGACCGTCTGGGTCGATGGGCCTTTGACAAGGGCGGTGCGTGAGGGCGCGATCTGTTACCTCGACGAGGTTGTGGAGGCGCGCAAGGACGTCACCGTCGTGCTGCACCCCTTGACCGACGACCGCCGCATCCTGCCGATCGACCGCACCGGCGAGGAGCTGGAGGCCGCCCCCGGCTTCATGCTGGTGGCCTCCTACAACCCCGGCTACCAGAACATCCTGAAAACGCTCAAACCCTCGACTCGGCAGCGGTTCCTGTCGGTGGAATTCGCCTTCCCGCGACCAGAGCATGAAATCCCCGTGGTGGTCGCCGAATCCGGCCTGTCGGAGGAGCGCGTCAAACCGCTGGTGCGGCTGGCCAACAAGCTGCGCGACCTCAAGGGGCAGGATCTGGAGGAAGGGGTGTCCACCCGCCTCGTGATCTATGCCGCCTCGCTGATCGCCGGGGGAATGCCCGTCGAGCGCGCCATCAATGCCGCGATGATCGAGCCGCTCACCGATGAGCGGGACGTGAAACTCGGGCTCCGCGACCTTGTCACCGCCATCTTCGGGTGAGGCAAAGCGATGACACGGGTCGAAATCGAGCCATGGGAACCCGAAGAAACCGTCGGGAAGCTGTGGCACGCCTATGCCAGCCGCCTGGATGCACCAAGCATCCACGATGGAGCCCGCGTCGACCTTTCCGAGGTCGGCGGGCGGCTGGCGATCCTTTTCCGCGCGCTGGGGGGTGACCCGGCGGTGGAGGTGAAGCCGGTGGCAGAGGAGACCTCGCGCCATCGGCTGTCGCTGAAGCGGATGCTGGGCACATGGGCCGAGGCTGCGCCGAGGGCGTCCTTTGACGGGGCGGCCCTGCGGTTGCCTGCCTCCTTGGCGGTCTTCCCGGCGCGCGAGGCGAATGCCGCGCTTTACGTCTGGCTCGCGGCGGTGGCGTCGCAGGCCGAGTCCGGGGATTTGCCCGACGATCCCTTGCAGGCGGACGTGCTGTCACTGCATCGGTCGTTGCGGATGGTCGCGCGGGCGCTGGAGGAGGCTCCGGGGTTCCGGGGGCTGTACCGTGATCTCTGCGCGGCCTTGTTGGCGCTGCGGCAGACGCCTGCCTTGCCCGCCGTCGAAGAGGCGGTGGAGGATGTCATTCAATGGATGTTGGGCGGCGACAGGGTCGAGTCGGAGGTCTTGCGGGCGGTGGAGACCGGCGATGTCTCGGGCCTGAAAGCGCCCCGCCGTTATCGGCCTTTCCGGCCCGTGGCGCTGTGGCCCGAGGTGCGGGCGCTGGCCCTGTCCGAAGGCTCGGCGGTGGAAAACCGCGAGACCGAAGGCGAGGCGGAGGTCACCGAGGATGGCCCCGCCCGCCGGGCGCGTCGGCGCAAGACCGACCAGGTGGAGCGCAAGGACAGCTTCATCCTGCACAAGTTCGAGGCGATCCTCAGTTTCGCCGAGTTCGTCAACCTCAACCGCCGGATCGAGGAGGATGACAATGACGACGCCAAGAAGGCCGCCGACGACCAGGAGGAAATCGGGCTTGGCCAGATCTCCAAGGCGCCGGCGACCAAGCTGAAACTGCATCTTGACTTGGCCCCCGAGGACGTGGACCGCGAGGCGATCTCGGCGGAACACACCTATCCGGAGTGGGATGTCAGGACCGGGGCTTACCTGCCGTCTCATGCCCGCGTGCTGGCCTCGCGCCTGCCCGAGGGCGAGGCGGCGTTCCAGCATGACCCGCGTGCGAAGCGGCGTATACAGGCGGTGAAACGCCAGTTCGAGGCGCTGCGTCCGGGCCGCATGTGGATGGCGGGGCATCCCGATGGCGACGAGCTGGACATGGAGCGCGCGGTGCGCGCGACGGTGGACCTGCGCGCCACGGGGCAGGGCTCGGACCGCGTCTGGATGCAGGCGCGACCGCAGCAGAGGAACCTCGCGGTGTCGCTGTTGCTGGATGTGTCGCGGTCGACCGAGGCGGCGATTCCCGGCCACGGCCATGACGGGCGGTCGGTGATCGACGTGGAGCGCGAGGCGCTGGCAGCGATGGCCTGGGGCTTGGAGGCCTGCGGCGACGATTTCGCGATCCACGCGTTTTCGTCCCTCAAACGCAACCGGGTTTACGTGCAGGAGGCGAAGGCGTTCGGCGAGCCCATGACGCGGGCGGTGGAGGCGCGGATCGCGGCGTTGAAACCGGGGTTCTACACGAGGCTCGGGGCGGCGATGCGGCATGTTTCCGTGGACCTGTCGAAGCAGGCCAAGAAGCGGCGGCTGTTGTTGGTCATCACCGATGGCAAGCCCAACGACCTCGACCATTACGAGGGCCGCCACGGCATCGAGGACAGCCGCAAGGCCGTGCTGGAGGCGCGGCGGGCGGGTCATGCGGTGTTCGGCATCACGGTGGACCGGCAGGCCAAGGCTTGGTTCCCGAGGATCTTTGGCCAAGGCGGCTTTGCCGTGGTCCCGAATGCCGACCGACTGACGCAGGCCCTGCCGGAGATCTACCGGCAGTTGGTGGCGGGATGACACAGGCGCTGCGCAACCAGCTGCCGGGCGAGCTGATGATGTGGGTGCTGATCCTGTCGGAACTGGCGGTGTTCGGCGCGGGGTTGCTGGTGCTGCGCGCCGTCTGGCTGACCGATCCCGACGGCTTTCACGCGGCGCAGGGCCAGCTGAACGCGGCGGGTGCTGCGGTGAATACCGTGGTGCTGGTGACCTCGGGCTGGATGGCGGCGCTGGCCGTGCGGGCGGAACGGCCCCGGGGGTTGCTGGCGGGGGCGGCGTCGTTGGGGCTGGTGTTCCTTGGGATCAAGGGGGCGGAGTATGCGGCCAAGGCCGAGGCGGGGATCAGTTTCGAGACCCACCCGTTTTTCCTGTTCTACTACCTGCTGACGGGTTTTCACGTCGCGCATGTGGTGGCCGGGGTGGTGATCCTGGCCTTGGTGGCGGTGCGCCCCGCGCCTGCGAGCGTCGAGGCGGGGGCGCAGTTCTGGCACATGGTGGACCTCGTCTGGGTGCTGCTGTTCCCGGTGGTGTACCTGCTATGAGCGTAACGCGGGCATGGATGGCGCTGGTGGCGCTGTCGCTGGCGAGCACGGCGATGGCGACGCTGGGGCAGGGGGGCTGGCTGGTGGTCGTCGTGCTGGGGCTGGCGTGGATGAAGGCGCGGGTGGTGCTGGACGTCTACCTTGGCTTGCAGGAGGTGCCGGGGTGGCGGCGGGGGTTTTCGTGGGGCCTTTGCGCGTTCATGGTGGCGCTGATCGGGTTGAGCGTATTGGGCTGAGAGATGGGTTGGATCGAGTTCGCCGTTGCCATGGTGGTCTTCATGGCCTCGCACCGCATTCCGGCGATGCTGGGGGTGAAGGACGCGCTGGTCGCGCGGCTAGGGACGCGTGGATACATGGCGGTGTTCAGCCTGCTGTCGCTGGGGTTGCTGTGGTGGGTGATCGCGGCGGCGGGGCGCGCGCCTTATGTCGAGTTGTGGGAACAGACGCGGGCGGCGCGTTGGGGGGTGAACGTGGTCATGCCTTTCGCCGGGCTGCTGACGGTGCTGGGCGTGGGGGCGGTGAACCCGTTTGCCTTCGAGGGGCGCGCGGAGGGTTATGACCCCGAGCAGCCCGGCATCGCGGGGGTGACGCGGCAGCCGCTGCTTTGGGCGCTGCTTCTTTGGTCGGGCGCGCATCTGTGGGCCAATGGCGATGTCGCGCATGTGCTGCTGTTCGGGGTCTTTGCGGTGTTCTCGCTGGCGGGGATGGCGATTGTCGAACGGCGGCGGCGGCGCGTGATGGGCGCGGCGGAGTGGCAGCGGCTGACGCGGCATACCTCGTCGGTGCCTTTCGTCGCGCTGATCGGTGGGCGCGGGCGATTTGGACCGCTGCCATGGGCGCGGATCGTGGGGGCGCTGGTGGCCTGGGCGGTGCTGTGGCACCTGCATGCGCCGGTGATCGGGGTCACGCCGCTGCCCTGAGGCGTAGCGCCGCCTCCGGCGCGTCCCCCTATCTCGCCCAGGCGTTGGCCGGATCGTCCTCGGCGTAGTCGCGCAGCGCTTCGAGATCGTCGATGGTGGCGTTGTTCTGCCGGATCGTGACGCCGTGATCCTTCAGCTTGGCAAAAGCACGAGAGAGGCTTTCGGGTTTCATCCCCAGACGTCCGGCGATCAGCACCTTGTCATAGGGCAGGGTGACGGTGCAGCCGCCCGCGCCGCAATCGGCCAGTTCACAGAGGAATTCCGCCACGCGCTGCGCGCCGGTGCGGGCCTTCAGCCCCTCGACCTGCGCCACCAGTGAATGCAGGTGGGTGAAGGTCGCGGACAGGATCGCCGTGGCAAGGCCGGGCGTATGTTCGATCTGCCGCAACATGCGTGCCGCTTCGATGCGGATGAGGCGGCAGGGGGTCACGGATTCCGCTGATACCGGATAGAGGTCCGAGCGGAAGGCCACCGCCTCGCCAAAGCTGCGGCCACGGGTGAAGACCCCCACCACGGCCTCGGCCCCGGAGGGCGCGATTCGGTAGAGTTTCACCCAGCCTTCCACCACGATGAAGATCGAGCGCGCCTGCTCCCCTTGAAGGAAAATCGTCGCGTTGCGGTCGAACTCCTGCGCATGGGAGCCATCCAGCAGGTTGGTCCGGATGTCTTCGGACAAGCCGGACAACAGCAGCGATTGCCCCGCGATGCGTCGGTCTTCGGGTGTCATGACTTCCCCCTTTTTTCAAGGCCTTCTAAACGGTTACCCTGACAGGGGTCGCCGTTGACCGAAGGCTCAGGATCATGTCCGCATACCGCATTTTTGCGCATGCTCCTTGTCATGGGTCAAGTCGCGGTACGGATTTCGGCATTAATGAGGTGTCGGAAAAACATCTTCGAACCGGAGGGCGCGATGAAGGATGACAGGCAGGCCGGATGCGACTGCGGGTGCGGCGGATCGAATGCGCTTTCTCTGGAGGAGGCGCGTTCGATGATCGAGTCTTTGCCGCTGCAGCAGGGTTCCGGCGAACACGTGCCGCTCAGCAAGGCGCATGGCCGGGTTCTGGCCGTCCCGTTGCGCGCGGCGCAATCGGTGCCCGCCTTCGACAACGCTGCGATGGATGGCTATGCGCTCTGGCTTGACTCCTGTGTGGGGGAAGGCCCGTGGCGGCTGTCTCTGTCCGGACGGATCGCGGCAGGGGATCTGCCTGCTGCCCCTCAGACCGGAGCGGTTCGCATCTTTACCGGCGCGCCCTTGCCACAGGGGGCCGATGCCGTGGTGATGCAGGAGCATGTCCGGCACACAGCCGGCTGGATCGAATTCTCCCGGCGTCCCGAAGCCGGAGAGAATATCCGGCGCAAAGGCGAAGAGATCGAGGCCGGCGAGACCGTCCTGCCCGCCGGGTCGCGCCTGACCTCGCGCGCTCTGGCGGTGGCCGCTTCGGTCGGTCAAGGCTCCGTTGAGGTGACCGCAAAGGTGCGGGTCGCCGTGGTCACGTCCGGCAACGAGGTGCGCCCGGCGGGGACGGTGCTTTCATCGGGGCAGGTGTCCGACGTGAATGGCCCGCTGCTGGCCGCGCTGTTGCTGCGTCCCGATGTCGAGCTGGTGTCGCATGTGCATGTGAAGGACACGCTGGCCGCGCATGTCGATGCCTTGTCAGAGGCCGCGGGGCGCGCCGATCTTGTCATAACGACGGGCGGGCTTTCGGTTGGTGAAGAGGACCACATGCGCCACGCCATTGCCGCGCTTGGTGGCGAGATCATGATTCCTGCGGTGAACCTGAAACCCGGCAAGCCGGTGTCCCTCGGCAGCTTTGGTGGCGCGTTCTGGCTGGGCCTGCCGGGCAATCCGATGGCCGCCTTCGTGACCTATACGCTGCTTGGCCTGCCCCTTCTCGACCGGCTGACAGGCGGGCAGGCGGCCCCCATGAAGCGGATACCCCTGTCGGGTCGCCTGACGCATTCCGCCGGGCGGACCGAGGCGCGTCCGGCATCGCTTGACCCTGACACGGGGCATGTCATGTTCGGCGGTCCGGTGCAGTCCGCGCGCATGTCGCCGCTTGTCGGTGCCGAGGGGCTGGCCCTGATCCCCGGCGATGTCGCTGCGTTGGACGAGGGCGATCTGGTCGACTACCTGCCGTTTTCCGATGGAGTGTGACATGAGCCGTCTGGGATATATCCTGTCGCTGCAACGGGGCAGCACGGACCCTTTGCTGAGTGGACTGGCGGTGCGGCTGGTGGCCGAGGGGCGCATCGTCGCGGGGATCGTCCAGAGCCGCGCCCCCGCCGGCAAGGATCACCCGTGCGACATGGACCTCGCCGTATTGCCGCAAGGCCCCGAGATCGCCATCGCGCAGAAGCTCGGTGCGCAGTCGCGGGGGTGCAGGCTCGATCCCTCCTCGCTGGAAGAGGCCGCCGCCTGGGTGCGGCGCGCGCTGGATCAGGGCGCCGACGCGCTTATCGTCAACAAGTTCGGCGCGCAGGAATGCCAGGGGCGTGGGCTGTGCGACGCCTTCGCCCTGGCGATGGAGCGCGGGATTCCCGTGCTGACGGCGGTGAACCAGTTGAACCACGAGGGGTTTTTGCAGTTTGCGGGCGGGCTGGCGACGCAGTTGCCCGCCGACGAGGCGGTGCTGCACGACTGGCTCACGGCGCGCGTTTCCGCGTAAGCGTCAGAGCGTCCGCACGGCGACCTTGCCCGTGGCGGGGACGTCCAGTTCGAAATGCCGCCGTTGCATGACATCGGTGACGGCGCGGGGGCGGAAACAGACCCAGTTGTCGTGGCCGGGGCGGCGGACGCTTTCGTAGCGGATGCCGTTCAGGCCAAGGGCGGGGCCGTCGTCGCGGACCCTCTGGCCCAGGGCCTGCGGCGTGGGGTAGCTGCCATCGTCGGGGTCGTGATGCTGCGGGCAGCGGCCATGGATGTCGAGATACGCGCCCTCCAGCCGGGCGGTGTATTCGCGGAAGGTCTGCGTCAGGCGCGGGCGTTCGGTCAGCGACAGTTCCTTGCGCAGCCCGTTGGCGACCTCCAGCACGGCGGTCATCAGCGCGGTGGACGCGTACCACGCACCCAGCGTGGCGGAGGAAAACCGCAAGCCGCCCGGCGAGCCATGCAGGAAGGCCGCCATGATGACAGAGGCATTCGGGCGCCCGAACACCCAGTCTTCACGCGGAAGCTGCGTCAGGCGCGGTCCGGCGAGGCGATCGTTGGTCCAGCCTTCGAGGTCCATCACGGCCTGAAGATCCTCGGCGCTGGTCACGTCGTCAAAGGCCCCGATGGGCGGATATTGCGAGGGGATCAGGCGGATGGTCTCGGTCGGGGCAGGGGTGCGCGGTTCGGTCGAGAGGTCGGCAAGGTCGGTCACAGGAAGACCACGTCGTCCTCGGTCACGGGGGTAAAGCTGCCCTCTGCCGCGCCATGGCCGATATGTCCGCCGCGCCAGCCGTCGAGGGTGCGGCGCACGGTCATCATGCCGTCCTGCGCGCCCTCGGTGATGAAGGTCAGCGGGCTGGCCCCCCGGAACACGGTGCCGCGATGCGGTCCGGTGAGCCAGGCCAGCGCCTGCGCGGGGTCGTTGAACAGGATGCTCAGCGCCTTGTGTATGCCAAGGATCGCCGAGATGCGCAGGAGCGTGTCATGCGGCAGGGTCAGCGCTTCGCCCGCGCGGGCCTTTTTCATCCAGGCGTGGTAGGTGGAGCGCGGCGGCTCGCCCAGAACGGCGATGCGCTGCGCCTCGGTCAGGCCCCAAAGGTCCGCGATGGCGCGAAAGCTGCGCAGGCCGGGACCGCTGAGCCGGGTGCGTTCGGCGCCATCGGGATGTGCAACGAAGGGGCTGTCGAGGCGGGCGGGTATCACGGGTGGACTCCGGTTTGTCTTGATCCGAATATAATGTCCAGATCTGGACAAGTCAAGGTCTGCCCCCGCGCCGCCGGTTCCGGCCGCCACGCCCCTGCGCGTGAACGGATCAGGCCGCCACGCCACCCGCGCCGTTTCAGGCCGCCACTCCTTTACGCCGGATGGCGCAGCCGATCAGCCCCGCCAGAACGCCCACCACCAGCGCGGTGCCGTATTCCAGCGGCGTGATCGCCACATGGGTCGAATGCGAGCCGCCCAACAGCAAGGGCGACAGAACGCCCACGAGGCCACCCAGCCCCGCACCCACCAGCGGGTTGCGCGAGGTCATGCCCAGCCCCACGCCGAGGATGCCCGGCAGGCCGAGAACCGCCGCGCCGATGGTGCCGAGAAGGTCGAGAATGCCCAGCATGGTGGTCTCCTTCAGTCTGTCTGCGTGGCGAGGAAGGACTTGATCCCGGCCACGTCGATGTCGCCCTTGTGTTCCTTGGCCGCGAGTTTCTGCACGACGTGGTCGTATTCCTCGAGGTAGCCGGGGGCGAGGTCATGGGCGATGCCCTGATGGCAGTCGATGCAGGTCATGCCCTCGTCGATGGCCTTCTGGTGGTTTTGCGCCGCGCGGCTTTCCTGAATGGTGAAGTCCATGTATTCGAAGGCGTGGCAGTTCCGGCACTCGCGCGAGTCGCTGGCCTTCATCTTGGTCCAGACCGCAGAGGCCATCTCCAGCCGCCGTTCCTCGTATTTCTCGGGGGTCGAGATGGTCCCGCGCAGCTCGTGGTAGACGTCTTTGACGGCCATGATCTTGGCCTTCATCTTGTACTGCCATTCGTGCGGAACGTGGCAATCGGAACAGATCGCGCGCACGCCGGAATGGTTGTTGTAATGCACCGTTTCGCGGTACTCGCCGAGGTTCGTCTCCATCGTGTGACAGGAGGTGCAGAATTCCTCGGTGTTGGTCAGTTCCAGCGACCAGTGGAAGCCACCCCAGAACAGGATCCCGGCAAGGAAGCCCGCGATCAGCAGGAAGCCCGTCGACATGACGGCGGCGGGGGTCCAGAAGGCCTCCCAGATGCGGCGCAGAAGGCCGGGTTTCTTGGTATCGGACATGGGGGCCTCCGTCAGTTCGAGGACGGCTTGAAGGTGTTGCCGATCAGCGCGGGGGCGTCGGCCTGCGGCACGTGGCACTGGTTGCAGAACCAGCGGGTGCCCGCGACGGTGTCGAGCTGCGTGCCGTTGCGGTCGAGGTAATGCGTCATCGACAGGGTCGGCGCGCCGCGATCGCCCGCGGTGGTCCAGTCGTGGCAGGTCAGGCACTGGTTGGTGCGCAGGTCGATCTGGTACTGGTCCGAGGAATGCGGGATGATCGGCGGCTGCTGGCGGTAATTGCGCGGCGCGCGGCCTTCGTCCTGATGGTAGACGTCGTCGATGGCATTGGTCTCGTCGATGGCGGCGTTGCGCAGCGCGCTGACGCTGCCCGATTGCTGCGCGCCCACGTAGCCTGCAAAGGTAAGGGTTGCGGCAAGGGCGGAGGCAACCGCAAGGACGTGAAGTTTCATGTTCGCTCTCCGTTTCTGGTCAGGCGATTTTGTGGGCGGGTGTCCGGGTGTCCGGGTCGGCGTCCGTCACGCGGTCGTCGAACCTGTGGGTGAAGGTGAAGACATCGACGGAACAGACGTCGATGCAGCGCCCGCAATTGGTGCAATCGGGGGCGAGGATGAGGGGCGTGTCACCGTCCTTGCCGCGCAGGGCCGGGGTGATGACATGGTTTTCAGGGCAGACGGCGAAGCAGTCCATGCAGTCGTCGCAGGCGGCGCGGTTCGGCGCGCTGACGCGGAGCAGGGCCGTGGTGCCGAGCAGTCCGTAGAAGGCGCCGACGGGGCAGAGGTGGCCGCACCAGCCGCGCCTTGAGACAAACAGGTCGAAGAGGAAGACCGCGATCACGACGCCCCATGCCGCGCCCATGCCGAAGACGAGGCCGCGATGGACCATGGTGACCGGGTTGACCACCTCCCAGGCGATGGTGCCGGTGAGGGCCGAGGTGACGAGGACGGTGGCCAGCAGCCACAGGCGGGTGTGGCGCTTGGGCTGCCAGCCCTTCGGGATGTCGAATGTCGCGTGCAGCCAGTGGGCCGCGTCCGTCACCGGGTTGATCGGGCAGACCCAGGAGCAATACATGCGCCCCCCGATGAGGGCATAGGCGGCAAGGACGATCAGCGCGCCGATGAGGGCGGTCAGTTCCGGCCAGTGGCCCGCGACGATGCCCTGGGCCGCGACGAAGGGATCGGTGAGCGGCAGGATGTTCACCGTTCTGGACCCGGCGAGGGTGCCGTCCACGATGCGCCAGCCGAACCACGGGCCGACAAGGAAGAGCATCAGGAAGGCGGTTTGCGAGGCGCGCCGCGCGATGAGCCACTTGTGCGCGCCGAGCCAGCCCTTGACGGCGATGGCCTCCTGTCCGGTGGGGAGTTTGGTCTTGGCGCTCATTGGCCTGCCCCCGGAAGTTGGAAGGCGGGTTTGAAGGCGTCGTCCGTGTAGCCACCGGGGGCGGCGAGGTTGTCCGTTCCCGGTCCCGGCAGGCGGTCGGGCAGGTCCATGAGGCCATCGACCAGCGGGCCGTCGTTGCGCTCCTGTTCCTCCCAGCCCTTGCGGTAGTGGTCGGCGCTGGTGGCGCGGGCGAGGCGCGTCGGCAGGACCTTGATGGCCGCTTCGGGCAGGACGCAGGACTTTTCGCAGACGCCGCAGCCGGTGCAGCGGTCGGCGTGCACGGTGGGCGCGAATATGGCGTGATGGCCGGAGCGGTCGTTGTGCGACAGTTCCAGCGTGATCGCCTCGTCGATGACGGGGCAGACGCGGTAGCAGACGTCGCACCTGAGGCCGAGGAAGTTCAGGCAGTTCTCCTGATCCACCAGAACAGCGGTGCCCATCTTTGCGTCGTCGATGTTGGTCAGACCCTTGTCCAGCGCGCCTGTCGGGCAGGCGGCGACGCAGGGGATGTCCTCGCACATCTCGCAAGGCACGGTGCGGGCGGTGAAGAAGGGAGTGCCGGTGGCGGGGCCGTCCATGCCCAGTTCGGCGAGGGACAGCGTGTCATAGGGACAATCGCGCACGCACAGCCCGCAGCGGATGCAGGCCGAGAGGAAGTCGTCCTCGGGGAGGGCGCCGGGTGGGCGCAGTGCTTCCGCCGGGAGCGCCTTGGCGTCCGAGGTGATGTAGGCGAGGCCCAGCCCCGCCACCGCGCAGCCGCCAGCCATGCGGGCGGTGTCCGTGAGGAACCTCCGGCGGGCAGGCGACATGGGGGAGGGGCTGGACATTTTTCTAGGCTCCAAAAGGGGGTTACGCGCGCTCGACCTTGCAGGCGCATTTCTTGAAGTCGGTTTCCTTGGACAGCGGGCAGGTGGCGTCGAGCGTCAGCTTGTTGATGAGCTGGCCCTCGTCGAACCACGGCACAAAGACCAGCCCGCGCGGCGGCTTGTTGCGGCCACGGGTTTCGACGCGGCTCAGCATCTCGCCCCGGCGGGTCGAGATCATGATCTCCTGCCCACGCCGCAACCCGCGTTCCGACGCGTCCTCGGGGTGCATGAAGACCACGGCGCTTGGGAAGGCCTTGTGCAGTTCCGGCACGCGGCGGGTCATCGAGCCGGAATGCCAGTGTTCCAGCACGCGGCCTGTGCAGAGCCAGAGGTCATAGGTTTTGTCCGGCACCTCGGCGGCGTCTTCGAAGGGGGCAAAGATGATGTTGGCGCGGCCATCGGGGCGGCCGTAGAACTGCACATCGGCCCCGGCCTCGACGTAAGGATCATAGCCCTCGCGGAAGCGGTAGAGCGTCTCCTTGCCGTCCACCACGGGCCAGCGGAGGCCGCGTGCCTGATGGTACATGTCGAAATCCGCGAGGTCGTGGCCATGGCCGCGACCGAAGCTGGCGTATTCCTCGAACAGACCCTTCTGGACGTAGAAGCCGAAGTCCTTCGATTCCTGGTTCTCGAAGCCTTCGGCCGTCTCGGACACCGGGTAGGCGTTGACCTTGCCGTTCTCGAACAGCACCTCGAACAGCGTCTTGCCGCGCAGCTCGGGTTTCTGGGACAGCAGTTCCTCGCCCCAGGCTTCCTCGACCGTGAAGCGCTTGGAGAATTCCATCAACTGCCAGAGGTCGGAGCGCGCCTCGCCCGGCGCATTCACCTGCTGGCGCCAGAACTGGGTGCGGCGCTCGGCGTTGCCGTAGGCGCCTTCCTTCTCGACCCACATGGCGGTGGGCAGGATCAGGTCGGCGGCCATGGCGGTGACGGTCGGATAGGGGTCCGACACGGCGATGAAGTTCTCCGGGTTGCGGTAGCCGGGGAAGCCCTCCTCGTTCATGTTGGGCGCGGCCTGCATGTTGTTGTTGCACTGCACCCAGTAGGCGTTCAGCACGCCGTCCTTCAGCATGCGGTTCTGCAACACGGCGTGGAAGCCGGGCTTGGGCGGGATGGTGCCTGCGGGGATGTTCCAGGCGGTCTCGCAGATCTCGCGGTGCTTGTCGTTCATCACCACCATGTCGGCGGGCAGGCGGTGGGCGAAGGTGCCGACCTCGCGCGCGGTGCCGCAGGCGGAGGGCTGGCCGGTCAGCGAGAAAGGCGAGTTGCCCGGCTCGGAAATCTTGCCTACCAGCAGGTGCACGTTGTACATCAGCCCGTTCACCCAGGAGCCGCGCGTGTGCTGGTTGAAGCCCATGGTCCAGAGCGACATCACCTTGCGGTTCGGATCGGCGTATTGCTGCGCCAGACGTTCCAGCTGCGCAACCGGCACGCCGGAGATTTCGGACGCCTTTTCAACGGTGTACTCGGCCACCGAGGCCGCGTATTCCTCGAAGGTCATGTCCGACATGTCGCCCTTGTCGGGGTTGGCGGCGGCCTGTTGCAGCGGGTGTTCCGGGCGCAGGCCATAGCCGATGTCGGTGGTGGCCTTCTTGAAGTTCACGTGCTTGTTGACGAAGTCCCAGTTCACCGCGTCGTTCTGGATGATGTAATTCGCGATGTAGTTCAGGATCGCGAGGTCCGACTGCGGGCGGAACACCATGCCGTTGTCGGCCAGTTCAAAGGACCGGTGTTCGTAGGTCGACAGGACGTGCACCTCGGCCCCCGGCTTGGTCAGGCGGGTGTCCGTCAGGCGCGACCACAGGATCGGGTGCATCTCCGCCATGTTCGACCCCCACAGCACAAACGTATCCGCGTGCTCGAGGTCATCGTAACAGCCCATCGGCTCGTCGATGCCGAAGGCGCGCATGAAGCCCACCACGGCAGACGCCATGCAATGCCGCGCGTTGGGGTCGATGTTGTTCGACCGGAAGCCTGCCTTCATCAGCTTGGCGGCGGCGTAGCCTTCCCAGACGGTCCACTGACCCGAGCCGAACATGCCCACCGAGGTTGGGCCCTTCTTGGCCAGCGCCTCTTTCCACTTCTGCGCCATGGTGTCGAAGGCCTCGTCCCACGAGACCGGCTCGAACTGGCCGTTCTTGTCGTAGACGCCGTTGGTCTTGCGCAGCAGAGGTGTGGTCAGGCGGTCCTGGCCATACATGATCTTCGACAGGAAGTAGCCCTTGATGCAGTTCAGCCCGCGGTTCACCGGCGCGTCGGGGTCGCCCTGCGTGGCGACGACGCGGCCGTCCTTGGTGCCGACCAGCACGGAACAGCCGGTGCCGCAAAAGCGGCAGGGGGCCTTGTCCCAACGGATGCCGGCATTGCCCGCCTGCTGGGCGGCGGCATCCACGGGCAGGGTCAGGCCCGCGGCGGCGGCGGTCGATGCGGCGGCGGTGGCCTTCAGGAAGGCGCGGCGGGATTCTGAAACGGTCATGCTGTGAACTCCGGCTGGGGTGCGGACAGGTCTTCGAAATGGTGGTAGGTGAGGGAGAGCGAGATCACGCCCGGGATCTGGTGCAGCCCCATTATGGTTTCCGAGGCGCGGGCGGTCTCGGTGTCCTCGACCGTGACGACGAGGCGGCCATCCTCCGTCGCCGCGTGGATTTCCACGCCGGGGGTGGCGGTCATGGTGGCGCGCGCGTCGGTCAGCGCGGGCTGTGCCACATGTACGAGGCATCCGCAGATATTCATGCTTGGGTCTCCTTCACGGCAGGATCGACGCGGTCGAAGCGCACCGCCTGCGCCGGGCAAGTGAATGCGCATTCGCCGCATCCGGAGCATTGACTTTGGTCAAGGGTCGGAACGGATCGTCCGCCGGTCATCAGGCGAAAACGGATCGCGCGGAGTTCGCAGGCGTCCTCGCAGGCGCGGCAGGTGATGCCCTGAAAGGACAGGCAGCTGGTCTGGATGACCGCGCGCCACGGCCAGTCGGGCAGACGTTCGGGCAGCAGCGCGCCGCTGGGGCAGGCCACGGTGCAGTCACCGCAGAAGGTGCAGGCCCCGCGCGCGAAATCGACGGTGGGCAGCGCGCCATCGGTCTGGATCAGTATGGCTTCGGGGCAGGCCCGCACGCAGTCGCCGCAGCGGGTGCAGAGCTCGGCAAAGTCCGGCTGGGCCCCCGGCGGGACCAACTCCGGGGCGTCCGCCTGACGAAAGCGGCCGCTCAGGAAATGGCGTCTTTGTCCTTGCGATGTCATGTCGGCCCAGGTTGGTTTTGGCGGTCACGGGAATCGCCGCATGGTGGCGAACGCGGCGTGCGCTCAGCCCTAAAGCTGCGGTGGCTTTGCAGCTTTGATCTGGGTCAAAGTGGCAAGACATTGTATTTGTTGTATATTTAATGATTAGAATATAAGCGGCACTGGTCCATGTCAGCGCAGCGCAAAGATCAGGGTCATGCCAAGGCCCGTGGCAACGATGAAGGTCTTGAGGTGGTCCTGCCGGGTGATGCGGCGGGACAGGCGGCCCCCGACATATCCGCCGAGGGAACAGGCCAGCGCCACGACGAGGGCTTCCTTCCATGCGATCAGGCCGACGCTCGTATAGATCACCACGGATACGCCGGAGAGGATGACGGAGACGAGGTTTTTCAGCCCGTTCATCTCTGCGAGGTTGGTCAGGCCGATCAGGGAGAAGGAGGCCAGAAGCAGGATTCCGACGCCGCCGTTGAAGTATCCGCCATAGGCGGTGACGAGGGTCAGGATCGCTGTGGTTGCCGTCAGGCCAAAAGACTGGCCAAAAGACTGGCCAAAAGACTGGCCAAAAGACTGGCCAGAGGATCGGTCCGCCTTGCGACCCTTGGCAGAAAGGCGGCGCAGGCGCGGTCCAAGCGCGAAGGCGAGCGTCGCAAAGCCAAGCAGCCACGGCACGATGCGGTTGAAGGTCTCGTTCGGCGTGAGCAGCAGGAGGCAGGCGCCAACGATGCTCCCGAGGATGGAGGCGGCGAAGATCACCGGCAGGGGCAGGCTGCGCGTGGCGCGGATGTCGTCGCGGAACGCATAGGCGCTTGCGACGTAGCCGGGCAGTGCCGCGAGGGTGGCAGAGGCATTGGCCATGATCGGCGGCACTCCGGCAAAGACCAGCGCCGGAAAGCTGAGAAAGGTGCCGCCGCCCGCGACGGCATTCAGGGCACCGGCGGCAAAGCCCGCGAGGATCAAGAGCAGATAGGTGGCCATACCGGGTCCTTTCCGTGGATATGCGGACCGTCCATTGCGCATCTCCGGATTGGTCTGCAAATTGGTCTGGAAAAGGGGATGCTACGGACATGAGGAAAGACGCGGCCCTCGCAGAGCTTCGCCGGATCATCGACGACCCGTCCGCCGATGTGGACAGTCGCCTGCCAACCGAACGCGCGCTGGCGGAGCGGATCGGATGCAGCCGCGAGACGCTGCGGACGGCGCTCGATGTGCTGGAGGCCGAGGGGAAGATCTGGCGGCAGGTGGGCAAGGGCACGTTTCGCGGACGACCGCCGCAGGGCACCGTGCGGCGCGAGACGATCCTGCTGGAAGGGGCGACTCCGGAGGACTTGATCGAGGCGCGTCTCGCCATCGAACCCGCCATCGCGGCACAGGCCGCCCGCCACGCCCGACCGGAGGACATTCCTCATCTCGATCGCCTGATCCGTGCCGGGCGCAACAGCGCATCGCGCGAGGAGGCCGAGCGGCATGATGCGGCGTTTCACGGCGCGATTGCCGAACTGTCGGGCAATCCGATCCTGTCGGGCCTGCTGGGTTTCCTGTCAAACGCGCGGCGGCGCAGCGCGTGGCAGCGCGAATGGGAGCGGACCTATCGCCGCCTCGGCGTGAGCGAGTTCACCGGGCTGCATTCGGACCAGCACAAGGCCGTGCGCGACGCCATCGCCGCCCGCGACCCCGAGGCCGCCGCAGCCGCCATGGCCCGCCATCTGGACACCATCGCCAGAGCGATGCGCAGGCAGGACGGCTAAGCGCGCCGACGCGGGCCGCGTTTACCCGTGCTGCCGCACGCTGAGGCCGCCGTCGATGGTCAGGCAGGTGGCCGTCATGAAGGGGCATTCGTCCGACACCATGAAGACCGCCGCATTGGCGATTTCCTCCGGGCTGGCGAAACGCCCGTCCGGGTGCGCTGCCGTCAGGTCTGTGGCGGTTTGGGTCACGCCCGCGCCGTCAAGATCAAGCAGGTAGAGCGCCGCCCCCTCGCGGGCGCAGGCCTCTGCGATGGCGCGGCCGATGCCCTGCGCCGCGCCGGTGATGGCATTGGTGCGCCCCTTGAGCCTGTCGGTCATCGCGTCTCGTCCCTCACCATTCCGCCACGGAGCCGTCGGCGTGCTGTCAGAGCGGATTGCGCCAGCGGTGGCCGGTGTCGGCGGCGCGGATCACTGCCGCCGCGTCGATCTGAACGCCAAGGCCCGGCCCCTGCGGGATTGCCACGCTACCGTCCTTGTAACCGAAAACCGAGCGGTCCACGAGATCGTCGACGATCTGCATTGCCTCGGCGCCGTTCATCTTCAGCGCGGTGAACCCGCGTGCGACGGCATCGGTGGCGTTCTGCGCCACGTCCGCGGGGCGGTCGCCGCCGATCCAGGAATAGACCTTGATGCCATCGCGCACCGGGCCGCCAAGCAGCTGGTGCACGGGCAGACCGTGGGCCTTGCCCTCTATGTCCCACAGCGCCTGATCTATCCCCGCGAGCGCACTCATCAGGATCGGCCCGCCCCGGTAGAAACCGCCACGATACAGCGCCTGCCAGTGGTCCTCGATCCGCATCGGATTCCGTCCCACGAGGTAATCGGCCATCTCGTGCACGCAGGTTTCGACCGTGTGGGCTTTGCCCTCGATCACGGGTTCGCTCCAGCCGATGATGCCCTCGTCGGTCTCTGTCTTGAGAAAAGGCCGGCGCGGCGGCACGATGAATGTCTTGAGGGCGGTGATCTTCATGCGGGGGCTCCCGACGCGAGAATGCGCTGCACGGCGCGCGAGGCCGCAGCCATGACGGCGGCATTGGTGTTGCCCGACACGATGTTGGGCATGAGCGAGGCGTCGATGAGGCGCAGGCCCCGGGTACCGTGGCCCGGATCGGCCCCCATCACGTCGCGGTCGAGGCAGACCGTCGGGACGCAGAACATCTGGATCGTCGGGCGGGCATTGTCGCCACGCGGATCGAGGAAGGCGCAGGTCTCTACCCCGGTCGTTGTCACCGGGCCGGACTTGAACAGCAGGTATTGCGCCCCCGCCATCAGCATCTTCAGGCCCTTGTCCTGTCCGTAATGGCCATAGGCACCGTTGGTCGTGGCGACCACGGGGCATTCGCAGTGATCCTGCAGGTTCTCACCGACGCCGGGCAGGGCAATGCGGGTCTCGATGCCATGCGGCGCAAGCGCGTCTTCGGCCCCGATGCCGGATCAGCCTGGCGGTCTGGGAGGCACCGGCCGCAAGCAGCGCCTCGCGCGCCTGTGCCGTTTCGGCCTTGCCATTGCGGTGGTAGGCGACGCCAGTGGCGTGGCTCCCGTCGAACAGCACAGGATCGGCCAGCGCGCCGGTCATGACCGTCAGGTTCGCGGCTTGAGATAGGCGTCATCCGCCGAGCAGCGGCGGCGTGTCTTCCAATCCGGCGTGTGCTGCATCAGGCCGACGCCGTGCAGGTGTCCCTCGTTGAAGTCATGGGTGTAGGGCACGCCCATGTCCTGCAGGGTTTTCATGTAGGCGCGCGTCATTTCGCTGGTGTGACCCAGATGCGAAACCTTCAGCGGGCCGGAGGTGCCATGCGATGGGCCACCGAGGCTATCGTTGTCTTCCTGCGCGGTGTAATGCGGCAGCAGGTCGTCCCAGCCCCAACCGGGATCGCTGTCATCCGTTCCCCGAAGCGCCGTGTTCCAGTCGGTGTAGCCGGCGCGCTGGCCGCGCATGTAGACCATGGCGTTAACCGCGCTGCCACCGCCAAGCACCTTGCCCTGCGGCACGATGGGGCCGCGCCCGTCCAGCTGCGGCTGCGGCTCTGTCTGGTGCATGGCGAGGTAGGTGTCACAGGCGAGGACCTTCATGTAGCCCGCCGGGAAATGCATGATCGGATTGGTGCGCGCGCCGCCGCGTTCGGGCAGCAGAACCTCTGCGCCCGCATCCGCCAGGCCGGCCGCAGCGACCAGCCCGGCAGAGCCGCCGCCGACGAAGATGTCGACAACAGCCTTGAATGACGTCGTACCGTTCCAGCTCTGCGGCGATTTCGGCGGTCATGTCACCGCCGAATACCACCACGTCCCCGACGCGACCCCGGGAACGCACGGCGCGCGCCGCGCCAAGCTTTGCGCCGAATTCATAGGGGTCGCCAATGGCATAGGCCGAGACGAGGTCCTGCTGGTCCGGTTCGTCCGCTTCGGACAGGCAGGTGTTGTAGCAGACCACCGGGTTGCCTGCGTCATGCGCGCGGCGGATGGAGCGGAACGAGCCGTCGGCGGAAACCGCCGAGACGATGATCGCTTCGACGCCCGCGGACATCAGCGAGTCGATGAAGGAGCTTTCCTGGCTTACGTCGTCCTGCGCGTTGGTCTCGATGCTCTCGAGGTCGCGCTCGGCGTCGGTTGCGGCGTCCTGGATGCCCTGCGCATCCATCTAGAAGGGCCGGCGCCTTCAGGGTGTTCTGCGCGGCCAGCGGGCTTGCCGCCAGCGTCGCCGCAGTCAGTGATGTCCCGGTCTTCCCTCCGAGAGTTCTAACGCGGCTCGGGATCATGTTATCTATGATTTGAATAAATAATATTTAATTGGCTGAATTATCGTATACACTTCCAGGGTGCTCGGATAACCAACCGGGAATGATGACCACAAAAGGGGAGCGCGCCGCCGTGCCAGCCGGGACAAAGACAGCCGACACCACCCAGATGACGCTATCGGCGGACGCGGGGCGTCAGGGGCGCAAGGTGATGTCGACCTGTCTGCGGGCCTTCGTGAACGCGGTGGTGTCGGGCGAGGTGCCCGAAGGGTCAACCCTGCCCAGCGAGGCCGACCTGATGGCGCGCTTCGGGGTCAGCCGCACGACGCTGCGCGAGACGATGCAGCACATGGTGGCGCAGGGGTTGATCCGGTCGCGCCCGCGCGCGGGCACCACGGTGATGCCGCGCGAACAGTGGAACATGCTGGACCCGGTGGTGCTCGATTCCGCGCTGGCGCACGCGGATGATTTCGCTTTTTACAACGCGCTGATCGAGGCGCGCGAGGTTCTGGAACCTGCGGCCGCTGCCGCCGCGGCCGCCAGTGCGGACAACCGCGCCCTGATCGAGATCACCCGCAGTTTCGAAGCCATGCGCCTGTCCGGTGGCCGCGACGAGGAGGCCTTCAGTCAGGCCGACCTCGCGTTTCACACCGCGATCATCGAGGCCAGCGGCAACTGGGTCTTTGCGCAGTTCGGCATCGCCATCCGCGCTGCGCTGCTGGCCAGCTTCCGCAAGACGAACCGCGCCAGTCCGTCTTTCGAGGATGCGCTGGCCATGCACGAACACGTGCTCGAAGCCATCCGCATGCGCCAGCCGGAGGAGGCGCGGCGGGCCATGCAGGCGTTGCTGAGGCACGCGCGTCACGACATGGAAGGCGTCCACCCCGAGCGCTGAGGCTCAGATCACCACGTCGGGCGCGTGCAGGCCGGGCACGGCAAGCTCCACGATGTGGCACAGCCCGTCGCCCGACCTGTCCCCAGACCCCGGCGTATCAAGGCCGATGGCGGCAGAGGTGACAAGCAGGCGGTCGGCCTCGGGGCCGATGAAGGCCGGGCAGGTGGGTTGGCTGACAGGCAGGTCGATGCGCGCGCCTTCGCGCCCGTCGGGGGTATAGCGCACCACTGCGCTGCCGCCCCAGATGGCAATGAGCAGACACCCTTCGCTGTCCACCACGGCGCCATCCGGGCCACCATCAAAGCTGTCGCGCCAGACCTCCGGTGCGCCCGTGGGCAGGCCGGTCGTGGCATCCAGCGCCACGCGGAACACGGTGTTGCGTGCCGTATCGGCAAAATAGCCGATGTCGCCCCCGGGCGAGAAGCAGATCGCATTCGGAATGGTGATCTCGGGAAAGAGCGGCGTGAGGACGCCCGCGCGGTAGTGGTAGATCGTCCCGGCGCCGGGTTGTGCCTCCCAGCCCATCGTTCCCAGCCACATCGCACCACAGGGGTGTACGCGGGCGTCGTTGCTGCGGGTCTGCGGATTGTCCGCTTCGATGGCGGCGAGGGGTGTCAGGGCGCCGGTCGCGGTGTCGCGCAGCGCCAGCCCGTCCTCGGTAAAAAGCACCTGCCGGGTCGCGTCCACGCGGGCGAGGGCGGACGCCGCGCGGGAAAGGCCGTGTACCCGTGTGCTGGCGTCCGCAAAGCGGTGTTCCAACAGCTTGCGCCCGGTGATGTCGAACCACCAGGCCGTGTCGGTGTGGCGGTCGTAGGTCGGGCCTTCGCCAAGGTCGCAGGCAGGGTGGGACAGCGATGAGATCATGCGCCGAATTCCGCATCATAGGCGGCAACCGTGCGGATGGCGCGCTCTGTCACCTGGGCCACCGTGAAACCGGGCTTGTACAGGCTCGATCCCATGCCGAAGGCGGTGACACCGGCGGCGCGATAGTCGGCAAAGCTCGTCTCGTCGACGCCCCCCACGGCGCCGATCACCGTTTCCTTCGGCAGCACGGCGCGGATCGCGGCGATGCCCTTGGCACCAATGACGGAGGCGGGAAAGAACTTCAGGGCAGAGGCGCCATGGCGCAGGGCTGTGAAGGCCTCGGACGGGGTCAGCACGCCCGGCATGGTCACGAGGTCCAGCGCGGCCGCCTGATCCAGCACCTGCGGATCGACGTTCGGGCTGACCTGCAGGCGTCCGCCGACATCGGCAAGGCGGCGCGTGTCTTCGGCTGTCAGGACAGTGCCCGCACCGATCAGCACGCCGTCCGGTGCCATGCGCGCCGCGCGCCCGATGGAGACGAAGGGATCGGGGGAGTTCAGCGGGATCTCGATGGCTTCGAACCCCGCGTCGATCAGGGCGGCGACGATCGGCTCGACCTCCTCCTGCGTGATGCCACGCAGGATCGCGACAAGGTTGCGGGAGAGGGTGGGCCAAGGGCGCATGGGCATGTCAGAATCTCCAGATGTCTTGGGCGGCGCGGATCAGCCCGCGCGATGTGACCTCGTCGCTGTCGCGCAGGGTCACGGCGAAACCGGCGGCTTCGAGGGCGATGGTATAGCTTTGGGCCATGACGCCGCCCGCCACAAGCGTCGCCACGCCGGAACCAAACTGCGCACGGGCCGCAGCAACTTCTGCGCCGATCAGCAGCCCGGACAGCCGGGCGCGAGCCGAGGCGGGTACGGCCTCGCCCAGAACGGCAGAGGCGCGCAGTCCGAAGAACCGATGCCAGACGGCTGCGGGCGCCTCGAGCGCCTCCCGGACGGCGGTGGCAAAGCTCTCGGCATCCCAGCCCTCGTCCAGCATGCGCGCCAGCAGGCTGTGATTGGCCATGACCTCATAGATTTCGCCGGTCATGTAGGTGGTAAAGCTGCGCAGGCCGTTCCCGGCGCAAAGCGCCCATTTCGAGTGGGTGCCGGGCAGACAGACCAGCGTTTCGCTGTCCCTTGCGAGGCCCATGAGCTGGGTTTCTTCGCCGCGCATGACGTCAGGCGCGGGGGTCAGGGTGGACATGCCGGGGAGGATGCGGATGTCGCGGCCAGATATGTCGAGCCGGATCGCCGCGCCGGCCAGGGCGGCAAAGGCGGCGGGGGCGCGCAGGTAACCGGCCTCGGCCCAGCCGCCCGCCGCGCCCGCCATGCCGCAGATCAGCACGGGCGTCTCCGGCGACAGGTTCAGCGGGGCCATGACCTCGGCCAAGCGCGTCCGGGAACTGGTCGGCGGCGAGGTACTTCATCCCGCGCGGGTCGGTCACCGGGGCGGAAAGGCTGCCATCCTCTCGCCAGAGCCAGAGTTTCAGCTTGCTGGTGCCCCAATCGGCCAGGACAGCGCGCGCGGCGGAATGATCCTGCAAGTCGTACCTCCCTTGAAGGGTGAGGACTGCTTAGCGCAGGTCGTTTTGTATTTATAGTATTTAATTTACGGTTCGTAGTATCTTTGTGACGGCACGGCCCGGACGGCTTTCGAACGGGTCACAGCGACCAGATCCGCGTCGCGTTCCCCGAGGCCAAGGCGCGGGCCTCGTCGGCGGAGGCTTCGGACAGAAGCGCGCGGGTGACGGCGACCCATTGGTCGAGCGAGGAATTCAGCGTGCACACCGGGCTGTCAGATCCCCAGACCACGCGCGACCATCCGAAACAGCCGATCACGTGCTCGATATAGGGGCGCAGGGTGTCGAGCGTCCAGTCCGGCGCGGCATAGGCCGTGACGCCGGAAATCTTGGCGTTGAGGTTCGGTCTCTCTGCCAGCGCGGCAATCTCTCGCGCCCATGTGTCAAAACCGCCCCCGGCAATGTCGGGCACCCCGCAATGGTCGAGCACAAAGGTGGTGTCCGGGCAGGCGTCCACCAGCGCGCGCGCCAGCGGCAATTGCCGCGCAAGCATACAGATGTCGAAAGGCAGACCTGCAGGGCCGAGCTTGCGGATATTGGCGCGGAACCTGTCGGACAGGCTGACATCGTCGGGCACCACATGCAGCACGCGGCGGAAACCCTTGACCGTGGCGCGGTCGAGCGTGTCGAGCAGGGCGTCGAATCCATCCTCCTCGGGGCGGGCAGCGGCGATGGCCCCACGGATCAGGCTGCCCTCGCGCGCCATCAACCCGGCGATCATGTCGGTTTCGGCGAACCTGTCCGCAGGCGCACAATCCACCTCCATGTGCAGCGTGCCTGCGATGCCCACGCGGCGGGCGGTGGTCTCGTAGTCCTCGTACGTCCAGTCGCGGTCCAGCGGTGCCGCGTCCTTCAGCCACGGATAGCTGATCTGTCCCCGGTCGATGAGATGCAGATGGGTGTCGATCAGTGCTGTCATTTTGTCCTCCTCCGCCTGTGCGTCCCCTCCGGGCGCGATTTCTTCCCGACGTCAGCTTGACTCATGGGTGAAAGTCAACTTTAGATATGAAAGTTGCTTCCGAATATGAAACTTGTTCGGTCCGGCGCCCGAAGGTGGCGCGGCGGGTCGGAGCGTTTGGGGCGACGGATCATAACGGGAGGAAGACCATGACATTGACTACAAGAGGGGTTTCGCTGCTCGCCTTGGCCGTCGGGCTGGCCACGGGCGCAACCGCAGCCGAGTTCGACGGCGTCACGATCGACGCAAAGCTGATCGGCGGCCAGCAATACGAGGCACTTTACGCGCGCATCCCGGAATGGGAGGCGATGACCGGCGCAAAGGTCAACGTGATCTCGAAGAAGAACCACTTCGAGCTCGACAAGGAATTCAAGTCGGACATCGCGGCGGGAACGACGGGATGGTGCGTCGGCTCGAACCACTCCTCTTTCGCCTCGCAGTATCCGTCGCTGTATACCGATCTGTCAGCGCTGCTCCCGCAGGAGACCGTCGACGGCTTCGTGCAGGCCAACATCAAGGCGGCGACGCTGGACGGCAAGCTGGTGATGCTGCCGCGCGCCCAGTTCGATGTCTCGGCGCTGTATTACCAGAAGGATCTCTACGAGAACGCCGACACCCAGGCGGCCTTCGAGAAGGAATACGGCTATCCTCTCGCGGTGCCGGAAACATGGGACCAGGTAAAGGACCAGGCGGTCTTCTTCACCGACGCGCCGAATTTCTACGGCACGCAATACGCGGGCAAGGACGAGGCCATCGTGGGCCGCTTCTACGAGATGGTCGTGGCGAATGGCGGCAAGCTGTTCAACGACGACTTCTCTCCGGCGTTCAATTCGGACGCGGGCAAGGAGTCGCTGCAATGGTTCGTGGACCTCTACGAGGCGGGCGCGGTTCCGGCGGGCACGACGAACTACCTCTGGGATGACCTTGGCAACGGCTTTGCCTCCGGCACCATCGCGCTGAACCTCGACTGGCCGGGCTGGGCGGGTTTCTTCAACGATGCCTCGGCGTCGAAGGCCTCGGGCAACGTGGGCGTCGCGCCCGCGCCCAAGGGATCGGCGGGCGTGCGCACCGGCTGGTCGGGCTTCCACGGCTTCTCCGTCACGGAGGATTGCGCCAACAAGGAAGCCGCCGCATCGCTGGTCGACTTCCTGACCAACGAGGACAGCCAGAAGCTGGAGAGCAGCGCCGGGCCGCTGCCGTCGCGCACCGCCGTGTGGGACTATGTCTCCGAGCAGGCGGCGAGCGATCCCTACCGCGCCGAGGTGCTGGCCGCCTTCAAGGAAACCGCCGCGACCGCCTTTGCCGTTCCGCCGACGGAATACTGGATCGAGGCGACCAACCTGATCTATCCGGAGCTTCAGGCCGCGATCCTCGGTGACAAATCCGTGGACGAGGCGCTGGCCGCCGCGTCCGAGGCCGTGGACGATCTGATGCAGGAAGAAGGCGTCTACTGACGCCGGACGCGGGGGCGGACTCACTCGCCCCCGCGCAACCGACCCGGAACATCCCATGAAACGCCTGAAACTGCCCGAGTGGCTGGTGCTTCTGCTGCCGGCCATCATCATCCTTGCGGCCGTGGTGATGGTGCCGCTGCTGCTGTCGCTCTATTCCAGCTTCACGCCCTACAAGCTGACGCGGCCCGAAACGCTCTACAAGTGGATCGGCACCTTCAACTACGAGAAGGCCATCGGCGACGCGAAGTTCTGGGCCGCCTTTGGCCGGACCGTGCTGCTGCTGACGGTGGCGCTGAACCTCGAGATGCTCTTCGGCCTCGGGCTGGCGCTGATGGTGTCGAAGGTCACGCGCGGCCAGCGGGCGCTGCGCACCATGATGATGTTCCCGATGATGTTCTCGCCCATCCTGGTCGGTTTCCAGTTCAAGTTCATCTTCAACGACAACGTGGGCCTGGTGAACAACGCGCTGCAATCGCTGGGGATCACCGACGTGGCGATCCCGTGGCTGGTGGACGGCAACCTCGCGATGTTCTCGATCATCTTTGCCGAGGTCTGGACCGCCACCTCAGTCTTTGCGATCCTGATCCTTGCCGGGCTTTACGCCATCCCGCAGGACCCGCTGGAGGCGGCAAAGGTGGACGGCTGCACGCCGTGGCAATCCTTCCGCTTCGTGACGCTGCCCTTCCTGATGCCCTTCATCTACATCGCCATGGCGATCCGGTCGCTGGACGTGGCGCGGGCCTATGACATCGTGCAGATCATGACCAAGGGCGGCCCGGCACGGCGGACCGAACTGCTGTGGACGCTCATCGGGCGCACCGGCTACGTCGATGCCCGCATGGGATACGCCAACGCGATGGGCTATATCTCGATCTTCCTCGCCATCTTCTTCACCGTCTATTTCTTCCGCAAGCTCACCGCCGCGCGCGCCGAGCTTGGCATGGAGGCCTGAGCCATGGCGAGCAATGCAAACCACCGCGCCCGCCGCCGCACGCTGAAACTGCTGCACCTGACGGGGCTGTTCCTTGCCATGATGGTGCTCTGCGTTCCGGGGCTCTGGGTCGTGCTGAACTCCTTCCGCCCCACGGTCGAGATCATGGCCAAGCCGCCGGTCTGGATTCCGAACGAGCTGAACCTCGACCACTACCGCGCCATGTTCGGCGGGATCGGCGAGGGCGGCGTGCCTGTGCTGACCTATTTCCGCAACTCGCTGGTGATCTCCGTCACCTCGACGGTGATCGCGCTGCTGGTGGGGATGGCGGGGGGCTATGCCTTTGCCCGCTACCGCTTCAAGGGCAAGGCTTGGATCTTCGTCGGGCTGATGTGCACGCGGGCCGTGCCGGGAGTGGCGCTGTCCCTGCCGCTGTTCATCCTGTTCGGGCGGCTCGGCATCATCGACACGCATTTCGGCGTGATCCTCGCCTATGTCGCGATGAACGTGCCCTTTACCATCTGGCTGATCGACGGCTTCTTCCGGCAAATCCCGCCCTCGCTGGCAGAGGCGGCGCAGATCGACGGCTGCACCCGCTGGCAGGCCTTCTGGCAGGTGGAATTCCCGGTGGCCAAGGCGGGCATCGCCTCGGCGGGGATCTTCGCCTTCCTCACCTCGTGGAACGAATACGCGCTGGCCTCGCAGCTGACCCGCTCGGTCACGTCGAAAACCATGCCGGTGGGCCTGCTCGACTTTCAGGCAGAGTTCACCCTCAACTGGGGCGGCATGTGCGCGCTGGCGGTGCTGATGATCATCCCCGCGCTCATCCTGACCTTCCTCGTACAGAAACACCTCATTGCCGGCCTGACCTTCGGCGGCGTGAAAGGATAAGACATGGCGCAGGTACATCTCTCCGGCGTGGTGAAACGCTATGGGTCGCTTGAGGTCGTGCATGCCATCGACCTCGACATCGAAGAAGGCGAGTTCGTCGTTCTGGTCGGGCCGTCAGGCTGCGGCAAATCGACGACGCTGCGGATGATCGCGGGGCTGGAGGACATCTCTGGCGGCGACATCCGCATCGGCGACCGGGTGGTGAACGACCTCCCCCCGCGCGAACGCAACATCTCGATGGTGTTCCAGAACTACGCGCTTTACCCGCATATGACCGTGCGCGAGAATCTCGGCTTCTCGCTGAAGATCGCCAAGCGCCCGCAGGCAGAGATCGACCGCGCGGTGGACGAGGCGGCGGCGATCCTCTCGCTGGTGCCGCTGATGGACCGCAAGCCCGGCGCGCTGTCGGGTGGCCAGCGCCAACGCGTCGCCATGGGCCGCGCCATCGTGCGCCACCCGGACGTCTTCCTGTTCGACGAACCGCTCTCGAACCTCGACGCCAAGCTGCGCACGCAGATGCGGGTGGAGATCAAGAAGCTGCACCAGAAGGTCCGCTCGACCATCGTCTACGTCACCCACGACCAGGTGGAGGCGATGACGCTGGCGGACCGCATCGTCATCATGCGCGACGGCCACATCGAGCAGATCGGCGCGCCGCTCGACGTGTTCGAGAACCCGGTGAACACCTTCGTCGCGACCTTCATCGGCTCGCCGCCGATGAACCTGCTGGACGGCACGGCGCAGGGTGGCGACGCGGTGCTGCGCGACGGCACGCGGGTGCCGGTGCCGCCGGGCTATCGCGCCGCCTACGGTCAGGCGGTGCAACTGGGCATCCGCGCCGACAACATCATGCCGGTGGGCCACTCCCTGCCGCCGACCGCCCACATGGCGCAGATCGACATGGATGTGACCCTGACGGAACCACTGGGCACCGAGACCTTGCTGTTTGCCGAACTCGCCGGGACCGAGGTGCAGGCCAAGATGCTGAACCCGCGCCCCGTCCGGGCGGGCGAGCGGATGACCTTCCAGATCATGCTGGACAAGTGCCACCTGTTCGACGCGGGTTCCGGCATGGCGTTGAGGGGCTGAGGCATGGCCAGGATCACCCAGGCCCGCGCCTTCATGGTGGACCTTCAGCCAAAGGTCCGGCGCACCGATGCCATCCAGTCGTTCAAGTCGCAGGAGACGATCTTTGTCGTCGTCACGGATGCCGACGGGGCGACGGGGATGGGGTATTCCTACACCATCGGCGATGGCGGGCCGTCGGTTCTGGCGCTGCTCAGGTACACGCTGCTGCCGCGCCTGATGGGGCAGGAGGCGGAGCGGATCGAGGCTGTCTGGCGTGACCTTTTGTTCTGGACCCACGCCACGGCGGTCGGGCCGATCATGTCACTGGCGCTGGCGGCGGTGGACACGGCGCTCTGGGACATGCGCGGGCGCAAGGCGAGCCTGCCGCTCTGGCAGTTGGCGGGCGGGGCAAAGGCGCAGGTGCCGATGTACACGACCGAGGGCGGCTGGCTGCACATCGCGCCGGAGGCGCTGGTGGAGGATGCCCTCGCCGCACGCGAACAGGGGTTCCGGGGGTCCAAGGTCAAGATCGGCAAGCCCACCGTCTCGGGCGACGCCGCGCGGCTTGGTGCGGTGCGCCGCGCGCTTGGTGACGATTACGAGATCATGACCGATGCCAACCAGTCGATGACCTCAGCCGAGGCGCTGCGGCGCGTCCCGATGCTGGAGGCGCTGAACATCGGTTGGTTCGAGGAGCCTCTGCCCTCTGACGACATCGCGGGCCATGCCCGGCTGCAGGCCGGGTCGCGCGTGCCGGTCGCGGTGGGCGAAAGCCTGTATTCCCCCGGCCAGTTCGCCGATTACATCGCCGCAGGGGCCTGCGGCATCGTGCAGGCGGACGTGGCACGGGTCGGCGGCATCACGCCCTGGCTGAAGGTCGCGCACATGGCCGAGGCGCATAACCTGGTGATCTGCCCGCATTTCCTGATGGAACTGCATGTCAGCCTCGTCTGCGCCGTCCCCAACGCGCCCTGGCTGGAATACATCCCGCAACTGGACGACGTGGCGGCCCCCATGGCGCGCGAGGGCGGCATGGCGCTGGCCCCGGAGGCTCCCGGTCTGGGGATCGACTGGGATCACGCGCGGCTGGCGGCGCTGACCGTCGCGGGCAGCGATTTCACGGTGGAGGTATAGATGCAAAGACCCGTCCAAAGACATGGCCAACTCATCGGCATCGGCGCGGAGGCCATCGCGGACTACACCCGCCTGCACGCCGCCGTCTGGCCGCAGGTGCTGGAGCGGATCACCGCCTGCAACATCCGCAACTACTCGATCTTCCTGAAAGAACCCGAGAACCTGCTCTTCGCCTGTTTCGAATACGTGGGCGAGGATTTCGCCGCCGACATGGCGGCGATGGCCGCCGACCCGGTGACACAGGAGTGGTGGGCGGTCTGTATGCCGCTGCAACGCCCGCTGGACACCCGCGCCGAGGGCGAGTGGTGGGCCGGGATGCAGGAGGTGTTCCACCATGACTGACCTGCGCCAGACCATCGACCTGCCCGACACGCTGACACCCGTGGTGATCTTCGGCGCGGGCTCCATCGTGACCGATGCGCACCTGCCCAGCTATCGCCACCTCGGGATTCCCGTGGCGGGGATCTTCGACCCCGACGCGGCAAAGGCGGGCACGGTTGCCGCCGAGTGGAACACGCCGGCCCTGGCCTCTGTTCAGGAGGCTGCGGAGCAGGGCGCCGTGATCTATGACCTCGCCGTGCCCCCCGCCGCCATTCCCGCCCTGCTGGAGGCGCTGCCCGATGGCGCGCTGTGTATCATCCAGAAACCTCTGGGGTCGGACCTCAGCGAGGCCGATGCGATCATCCGCATCCTGCGCCGGAAAAACATCCGCGCGGCGGTGAACTTCCAGCTGCGCTTCGCCCCCATGAGCCTCGCCCTGAAGGACGCTGTGGCGCAGGGCCTGCTGGGCGAGATCGTCGATTTCGACGCCTGGCTGGCGCTGGATACGCCCTGGCACCTCTGGGCCTTCCTGAAAGACCTGCCGCGGGTGGAGATCCTGCTGCACTCCATCCACTACCTCGACTTCGTGCGCGACCTGATGGGCAACCCGCAGGGTATCCATGCCCGCACCATGGGCCACCCGTCCTCCACGGTGTCCAACACCCGGACTTCCTTGCTGCTGGACTACGGCGACCGCGCCCGCTGTGCGCTGTCGATCAACCACGATCACGCCTTTGGCCGCAAGTTCCAGGCCTGCGAGTTCCGCATCTGCGGCACCCGGGGCGCGGCCTACATGAAACTGGGCGTGAACCTCGACTACCCGAAGGGCGAGCCGGACGAGCTGTGGCTCAACACCGATGGCGACTGGCGGCAGGTGCCCCTCCAGGGCAACTGGTTCATCTCCGCCTTCCACGGGCGCTTTGCCCAGGTGCAACGCTTTGCCGCCGGGCTGGATGCGCGGCTGGACGGCGATGCCGAGGATGCCTGGCACACCATGGCGCTGGTCGAGGCGGCCTATGAAAGCGCCGCCCTCCCGATGCATTCAATAAAGGACGCACCCGATGCTTGAGCAGGTGAAATACTACGAGGATTACGAGATCGGCGAGGGCCGCGACACCGTGGGCCGCACGATCACCGAGACGGATTTCGTCGTCCATGCCGGGCATTCCGGCGACTTCTTCCCGCATCACCTCGACGCGGAGTTCTGCAAGACGCTGCCCTTTGGCCAGCGGATCGCCCATGGCACCATGGTCTTCACCATCGGCGTCGGGCTGACCGCGACGATCATCAACCCGGTGGCCTTTTCCTACGGCTACGACCGGATGCGCTTCATCAAGCCGGTGTTCATCGGGGACACCATCCGAAGCCGCGTCGAGATCATCGGCAAGGAGGTTATGGAGAAACGCCCCGGCTACGGGCGCGTCACCGAACGCCTGACCGTGAGCAAGAGCACCGGCGAGACGGCGCTGGTCGCCGATCACATCTACATGGTGGAGATGCGCGGATGACCGGGCCGTTCCTGTTGTTGCACGACGCCGACAACGTGCTTGTGGCCCGGCAAAACGCGGCCGAAGGGCTGGTCGTCGCGCTGGAAGGCGGGGACGTGACGCTGGCGCGCCCGATCCCGCTGGCGCACAAGATCGCCCGCCATGCCATCGCGGAGGGCGCGAAGATCCTGAAATACGGCATGCCCATCGGCGTGGCGACGCAGGCCATTGCGGCGGGCGCGCATGTGCATGTGCACAACATCCGCTCCGACTACACGCCGACGCATGTCCTCCAGGATGCCGACGGGATCAGTGCGGGGGTGGGTCAATGAGCCTCTCTGGCTATCTGCGTGCCGACGGGCGCAAGGGCATCCGCAACACCGTGGTCGTCGCCTACCTCGTGGAATGCGCGCATTTCGTGGCGTCGAAGATCGTCGCGGGCTTCCCCGACGAAGACGTGCAGCTGATCGGCTTCCCCGGCTGCTTCCCCAACGAATACGCGGCGCAGATGATGGAACGCCTCTGCACCCATCCGAACGTCGGCGCGGCGCTCTTCGTCTCTCTCGGCTGCGAGAGTTTCGACAAGGTGCGCGCCTCGGGGGCGGTGGCGGCCTCGGGCCGACCCGTGAAGACGCTGGTGATCCAGAAGGCGGGCGGCACGCGCTCGACCGTGGACATGGGCCGCGACTGGGTGCGGGGCGCCCTGTCGGACCTCGGCGCGCAGACCCGCGTGCCGATGGACGTGTCCGAACTGATCGTCGGCACGGTCTGCGGCGGGTCGGACGGCACCTCCGGCATCTCCGGCAACCCGGCGGCGGGGCGGGCCTTCGACCTGCTGGTGGCAGACGGCGCGGCCTGCATCTTTGAAGAAACCGGCGAGCTGATCGGCTGCGAGGAGATCATGGCGGAGCGCGCCGTGACCCCGGAACTTGGGCAACTGCTGCGCGAAAGCGTGCAAAAGGCGGAGCGCTATTACGCGACGCTGGGCTACGGCTCCTTCGCGGCGGGCAACGCCGCCGGGGGCCTCTCGACCATCGAGGAGAAGAGCCTCGGCGCCTACGTGAAATCCGGCGACTCGCCGATCAGCGGGCTGATAAAACCGGGCGACATCCCACCGCGCGGCGGGCTTTACCTGATGGACGTGGTGCCGGATGGCGAGGTGCGCTTCGGCTTCCCCAATATCTCCGACAACGCGGAAATTGTCGAAATGATCGCCAGCGGCGCGCATCTGACGCTGTTCGTCACCGGGCGCGGCTCGGTCGTGGGCTCGGCCATCTCGCCGGTCATCAAGATCTGCGCCAACCCCGAAACCTACCGCGCGCTCGCGGACGACATGGACGTGAACGCCGGGGACATCATCGAGGGCACGCGCAGCATCGACGCCGTGGGCCGCGAGATCCGCGATCTGGTGCTGGCCGTCGCGGGCGGCGCTCAGACCAGATCCGAGGGGCTGGGCCACCGCGAATTCATCCTGACCTACAAGAGCTTCGCGCCCATCGGTCCGGCCTGTCTGCCGGCCGCCTGAGACGCGATAAAGGAGAACAACGTGAAAAGACTGGACGGCAAGACCTGCGTCGTGACGGCGGCAGGGCAGGGGATCGGGCGCGCCACCGCCGAGCGGCTGGCAGCCGAGGGTGGTCGCGTCATCGCCACGGACATCAACGAGGCCGCGCTGGCGGAACTGGGACAGGTGGACGGCATCGAGGCGCGCAGGCTCGACGTGCTGGACGGCAACGCCATCACCGCCTTCGCGGCGCAGGTCGGGCCGGTCGACGTGCTCTTCAACTGCGCCGGGGTGGTGCACAACGGCACGATCCTCGAGTCGACCGAGGACGAGTGGGACTTTGCATTCGACCTGAACGCCAAGGCGCAATACCGCATGATCCGCGCCTTCCTGCCGGGGATGCTGGCGCAGCAGAAGGGCTCGATCATCAACATGTCCTCCGTGGCGGGGCCGATCACCGGGCCGGTCAACCGTTTCGTCTATTCCGCGTCGAAGGCCGCTGTGGCGGGCATGACGCTGGCCATCGCCAACGACTACGTGACGCAGGGCATCCGCTGCAACGCCATCGCGCCGGGGACGGTGGACAGCCCCTCGCTGCACGAGCGCCTGCGGGCGACGGGCGACTACGACGGCGCGCTGAAGACCTTCATCGGGCGGCAGCCCATGGGCCGCATCGGCAAGCCCGAAGAGGTCGCGGCGCTGGTCGCCTACCTTGCGGCGGACGAGAGCGGCTTCACCACCGGGCAGGTGCATGTGATCGACGGCGGCTGGACCGCGTGACTTTGGGAGAGAGACAATGAAATTCGCAAGATATGGCGCGCGTGGCGCCGAGAAACCGGCTTTGGTCGAAGACGATGGCACGCTGCGCGACCTGTCGGCGCATGTCGTTGACATCGCGGGCGACGTGCTGACCCGGCTGGACGCGCTGAAGGGGATCGACCCCAAGACGCTGCCAAAGGTCGAGGGCAACCCGCGCCTCGGTCCTTGCGTGGGCCGCACGGGCAAGTTCATCTGCATCGGCCTGAACTACGCCGACCACGCCGCCGAAAGCGGGCTGGAGGTGCCGCCGGAACCGGTGATCTTTGCCAAGTACACCTCCGCCATCTGTGGCCCGAACGACCCGATCCTGATCCCGCGCGGCTCGGAAAAGACCGACTGGGAGGTCGAGCTGGGCTTCGTCATCGGCAAGAAGGCAAAGTATGTCTCCGAGGCAGAGGCGATGCACCATGTCGCGGGCTTCTGCCTCATCAACGACGTGTCGGAACGCGCCTACCAGATCGAGCGGCAGGGCCAGTGGTCCAAGGGCAAGTCCTCCGACAACTTCGGCCCCACCGGGCCCTGGCTGGTGACGCCGGACGAGGTGGGCGATTTCGACAATCTCCACATGTGGCTGGATGTGAACGGCAAGCGGATGCAGGACGGCTCGTCGGCGACGATGGTCTACCGCGTGCCCTTCCTGCTGTCCTACCTGTCGCAGTTCTTCACGCTGGAGCCGGGCGACATCATCTCGACCGGGACGCCGCCGGGGGTGGGGCTTGGCATGACCCCGCCGACCTATCTCAAGGCGGGCGATGTGGTGACGCTGGGGATCGAGAAACTGGGCGAACAGCGGCAGGTCTGCGAAAACGACGCCTGAGCGCCGGGTCCGATACCGAGAATTCGAAAGGGGCCAGCCAATGTTGGGTTGGCCCCTTTCCGTATCACCAGCCGGTGTCCAGCAGATCGTTGGCGTCGCCCAGTTCCGGCGCGGCCCGGCCAGAGGCAGGGCGGGTGCCGTCGATGCGGATCGGCAGTTTCGTCGTGTCCATCGCCACGTCCCCGCGTTCGACGCGCTGTACCATGTCGAGCGTGCGCAGGATGCCGCTGTCGACCAGCCCCTCCCAATCCATCACCGGCGCGGCCCAGATGTCGGCCTCGATGAAGCCGGCCATCCATTGCGCCGTGGGCGCGGTCTTCAGGCGCTCCGCGAGCCCGGCCTTGATCGCGTCGCGCTCGGCAAAGGCATCGCGCCCCGCAAGCTCGGCGTCCAGTCCGGTGATCCGCGCCAGCAGGTCGAGCTTGCCCATGGCAATGGCGACATGCCCGTCCTGCGTGGCATAGACGCCGTAAGGCGCGGCAAGGTAGGCATGGGCCGGGTTGTTGGCGGACCGCACCGGCGTGCGATGGCCGTCGTTGAGCCATGTGGTCAGCAGTTCGAATTGCAGGTCGGCCAGCACCTCGATCAGCGAGGTTTCGACCCGCCCGCCGATCCCCTTCACCGCGCGACGATACAGCAGCGCCAGCACGCCCTGCGTCAGCGAGGCCCCCGCCAGCACGTCGGCAATCGGCAGGCCCATCGCCACCGGCCCGTCATCGCGCCCGCCCGAGAGCCACATCACCCCCGACCGTGCCTGCGCCAGCAGATCCTGCCCCGGCAGATCGACCCAGGGCCCGTCAGAACCGTAGCCCGTCACCGTGCCGTAGACGACGCCCGGATTGACCGCCTTCACCGCCTCGTAGCCGAAGCCCAGCCGCTCCATCACGCCGGGGCGGAAGTTCTGCAACACCACGTCAGCGTCACGGACCAGCGTCCAGAGCTTCTCTCGGTCCGCTTCGGATTTCAGGTCCACCGCGACGGACCGCTTGTTGCGGTTTATGGCGTGGAAGATGGTGCTTTCGCCGCCGATCTTCGTGTCGGTCAGGTAAAGGTAGCGCGAGAGGTCGCCCATCCCGGCGCGCTCCACCTTCACGACCTGCGCGCCCATGTCGGCCAGTTTCAGCGCGCAATAGGGACCGGCAAGGAACTGCGAGAAGTCGAGCACCTTCAGGCCGTCGAGGGGGAGCATGGTCGTGTCACTCATTCCGGGAAACTTTCGCTGAAACGTGTCTGCAAGGCGTCGAGGGCTGCGTCATGGGTCGTGCGGCCCGTGATGGCGTCGAGGACGATGTGCGAGCCGTCTTCCTGAAAGCCCATGTAGCCCTTGTGGCGCGGCCGCAGCCAGGCGGCCTCGTGGGTCATCCGGGTCTGGCGGTAGGCATTGCCGACGCGGGCATTCACCGTCTCCGATCCCCATGCAAAGGCATTGCCGGGCTGGCCGTTGTTGGCGCAATACAGGCCGTCCTGCACCTCTGCCGAGGCGCACCAGAGCGCGAACTCCTGGCAGATCGCCGGGTGTTTCGACAGGGCCGAGACGGCCAGCCCGGTGCCTCCGAGCGCCGAGCCAAGCGGACCGGACCGGCCAGCCACGGGAATGTCATGGAATGCAATTCGGTTCGGGCGATAGCCCTCCGTCGCATAGGGCGCATAAAGATAGGTGAAGGGGATCAGGGTCGCGTCGCCTTCCGCCAAAGCGTCGAGCGCGGCGATCGGGTCCATCCCGGCGCAAGCCGGGTCGACCAGTGCCGCAAGCGCCGTCATCGCCTCCAGCGTGCGTGTCGCTGCGGCGCGGTCCAGGGCGGCGTCGCGGGTCACGGGGAAGGGCGCGCCGAGGTTCGCCATCAGCGTGAAAAAGGACATGAGCACATGCGGCGGGCGCAGCGGCCAGAGCACACGGCCCGCGCGCGCCTCCGCCATCACCTCGGCCAGCGTCGCGGCAGGCGCAGCGCGCAGATCGGGGCGGATTGCCTGCACCTGCGTCGCGGCATCCACCGGCAGCGCCCATTGCTGGCCGTCGTAGAGGTAGCTGTGAAAGCTCTTGCCGACGGTCTCCGCCTCCAGCCGCGCCAGCGCGGGCGAGGGCGGATAGGGCAGCAGGCAGCCATCGGTCACCACTTCGCCCACGTGCGGGTGGTCGATGATCATCAGGTCGTACTGCCGCGCCAGTTCCTCGACCGGTGTGCTTTCGAACCCCTGCAGGGACCGCGCGTCCCATGTGATCGACACCTGCAGATGACGCTCGGCAAAGGCCGCGCTGGCCGCGACAAGCGGGTCGTAACCGCGCGGATCAGACCAGGTCATGCCCCGCAACACGATGGATTCTGTCATGACTCCTCCTCTTTGCCACAAGATAAGCGCAAACACTTCACAAGTAAAAGATGGTTTTATATTTAATAAGAAGCCGCGCCCGACCCAGGTTGTCACCCACCAAGGCTCCACCGTATAAACGTCGAACCAACCAATGCAGGAAAGCCGCACGTCCCATGAGCCAGCCCACGCCGGAGCAGACCGAAGACGAGAAGTACCGCGCCCCGGCGCTGTCCAAGGGTCTGGACATTCTCGAACTTCTTGCCTCCGAGGCGGAGGGGCTGTCGCAGGTGGACATCGCCAAGCAGCTGGGCCGCACCACGTCCGAGATCTTTCGGATGCTCATGGTGCTGCGGCAGCGCGGCTACGTCGATCTGCATGACGAGGACGAGCGCTATCACCTGACCACCAAGATGTTCGAGGTGGCGCACCGGCACCCGCCAATCCGGCGCCTGACCTCCATCGCGGGCGACGCGATGCAGCGCATGGCCAACCGGGTGAACCAGTCGATGCACCTCGGGATCATCCATTCCGGGCGTCTGCTGGTGATCGCGCAGGTGGATTGCCCGGACAACAACATCACCTCGGTGCGGCTTGGCGCGCATATCCCGCTGTACGACACGGCCTCGGGGCGGGTTCTGGCGGCGTGGATGTCACCGGAGGCGCTGGCCGCCCTGCTGGCGGAGGCCGGAAGCGAACCCGCCGACAAGCATCGCGCCTTTGTCGAGGATCTCGACGATGTGCGCGCCCGCGGCTATTGCGAGTCGCCCTCGCTGACCATTGCCGGGGTGACGAACATCTCCGCGCCGGTCTTCGATTTCTCCGGCAAGGCGATTGCGGCCATCACGGTGCCTTTCATCCACCGTCTGACCGGAACCAACATTGCGACGCTGGACGAGTGCCGCGCGCAACTCATGGCCTTGACCACGGACATCTCGCGCCGCCTGGGCGCGGGGGCGAGCGGCCCGCCGCCGACGGCCTGATCGACTCGGACCGGCAGGGGCCGTTTCCCGACAATTTGTGGCGCTTGCGCCAGTCTCTGCGTGTTCGGGGTCATCCGGCCCGGCGACCGTCAATCGGATTCGACACGCCGACCGTGGCTGCAATCGAAAACGCGGATCGCGGTGCGATTAAATATCATGCAGACGTGCATGTTTTTCCGCGCGCAGGGCGTCGCAGCGTGAAAACTTGTCGATGATAGTTGTCATCGACAATTGTTTTGAACAACCATTGGACACCAAGCGTCGCAATACACGCGCTGAAGACCCGAGAGCGAGTTTCCCAATGAGTAGCCCACCCAAAGATTGTTTTGACGAAATCCGGATCGACTGTCTCAGCTATGCGATCAGCTACTACATCCGCGTCCTGAACCTCTGGGTGTCGCGCGATCTGGAAAAGAAGCTTGAAGGCACGCCGGTGGTTGGCGGCACGGGCAAGATCTCGACGCTGTTCATCGTCGAACATCAGCCCGGCATCACCGCGTCGGAAATCCGCCAGTTCGCCGGAAAGGACGCCCCGGCCATGACCCGTCTGACCGAGAAGCTGATCGCCGATGGCCTGCTGGACCGCCGTGCCGACCCGGAGACGAAGCGCCGCCAGCAGCTGTTCATCACCGAAGCCGGACGCGCCGTGCTGGACGACGTCCGCGCCGTCATCGGGCGCGAGGCAGCGGAGGCGTTCTGGATGCTCACCCCCGAGGAACACGCGCAGACCGTTGCGCTTCTAAGAAAGATTTCAGCGGCTTACGTCGAAAGGCACCAGGGTCTGGACTGGAAACGAGGAAAGTAATGTCCCGAAAAATCATGGTATTGACCGGCGGGTCCCGAGGGATCGGCCTGGCCGTGGCGTGCGAAGCGGCAAGGCGCGGATGGTTCGTCTCGCTTGGACTGCGGGACGCCACGACGCTGCCCGAAGGCCTGTCGCCCGATGACGCCGAGGCCGTGGGCTACGATGCGGAGGCCGCGACGGAGGCCGCTTGGATCGACGGTGTGATGGCACGCCACGGGCGGATCGATGCGGTGGTCGCCTGCGCAGGCCTCCTTGACCACGACAGCATCGTCACCTCGGACGACGTTCGGGTGAAACGGCTGTTCGAGGTGAACGCCCATGCGCCGCGCCGCCTTGCCGCCGCCGCGTGGCAGCCGCTGATCGCCAGCGGGGCAGGGCGGGTCATCGTCATGGCGTCGCTTTCCGGCAAGCGGGTGAAATCCAGCCGCTCGGGCCTTTATGCCTTCTCCAAGTTCGCCGCCGTGGGTCTGGCCCATGCCCTGCGCCACGAGGGCTGGGACCACGGCATCCGCGCCACGGCGATCTGCCCCGGCATCGTCGCCACCGACATGGGGTTGTCCGCGGCCAACGGCGCGCTTGCCCCGCAAGAGATGACGCAACCCGGGGACCTTGCCGCGCTGACGCTCGACACCATCGAAACGCCCGGCACCCTGAGCCAAGCGGAAATCACGCTCAACTGCCAACTTGACGGAATATTCTGATGCCCGGACCTCGCGTTACCCCTGTTCATGGGGATGAACACCTGCCCGCCAAAGTCGACGTGGTCGTCATCGGCGGCGGCATCGTCGGGGCCTCGACGGCACTGGAACTGACCGAGAAGGGCCTGAAGGTCGCCTTGTGCGAAAAGGGCGGGATCGGGCAGGAGCAAAGCTCGCGCAACTGGGGATGGGTGCGAATCTCGCGCCGGGACCCGCGTGAAATCCCCCTGATGGCCGAGGCCCTGCGCCTCTGGCCGGGGCTGAACCAGCGTCTGGGGCGCGACGTGGGCTACAAGCAGGCCGGGATCCTGTTCGCCTGCCGCAGCGACGCGCAGATGGCGCGGTACGAGAAGTGGACCGAACACCTCAAGCCCTACCAGCTGGAGTGCCGGATGGTCTCGGGCGCGGATTTCGCGGCGGTCATGCCGGGCTGCGAGGAGCCGGTCAAAGGCGGGCTGTTCACCCGGGCCGATGGCCGCGCCGAGCCGCAGCTGGCCGCCCCCGCCATCGCCGAAGCGGCCCGCGACAAGGGCGCGGTGATCCTGACGGAATGCGCGGTGCGGGGCGTCGAAACTTCGGCCGGGGCGATCAGCGGGGTGGTGACGGAACGCGGTCCCATCGCCTGTGACGCCGTGGTGCTGGCGGGCGGTGCCTGGTCGCGGTTGTTTTCGGGCAACATGGATATCGACTTTCCGCAGCTGAAGGTGATGAACACCGTCGTGCGTACCGATCCGATCGAGGGCGGGCCGGAGGCGGCCTACTGGACCGACGGTTTCTCGTTCCGCAAGCGGCAGGATGGGGGATACACGCTGGCCTCGGGGTCGGTGAACACGGTGGACATCGTGCCCGACAGCTTTCGCCTTGCGCTGAAATACCTGCCCGCCCTGCAACACCAGTGGCGCGACCTGCGCCTGCGTTTCGGCCCGCGCTTCGCGCAGGAGGCGTCTTATGCCCGCAAGTGGCGCAACGACGAGGCGACGCCCTTCGAATACACCCGCGTGCTCGATCCGAAGCCGCACGCGAAATATGTGCGAAAGACGCTGAAGGCCGCAGCCGAGTCCTTTCCGATCTTTGCCAAGGCCAGGCCGCGCCAAAGCTGGGCGGGCTACATCGACGTGACCCCCGACGCGGTGCCGGTCATGTCGGCGGTGGACAAGCTGCCGGGGTTCTTCATGGCGACGGGCTTCTCGGGGCATGGCTTTGGCATCGGCCCGGCGGCGGGCAAGCTCATGTCCGAGATCGTGACCGGGCGGCCAACCTGCGTCGATCCGCATCACTTCCGCTTTTCACGCTTCACCGACGGCACGCGGCTGAAGCCCGACGACGGGTTCTGACGGGACCGGCCCGGAGGGGAGGAGCCGGGCCGTTTCGGAGGAGACAAAGACAGCGGGGTCGACAGAAGCCCCGGACCACAAGACCGAGACCTGACCTTCACCTTTCAAACAGGGAACGACACATGACCACTCACGGAAACGACTTCACGCAGCCCTCCCGCCGCGGATTTCTTGGAATGACATTGCTGGGCGCCGCAGGCCTTGGCATGGCCGGACTGCCCGGCATGGGCCGCGCCTCGACCGCCACCGGGCAGGTGATCGTCGGCATCAGCCAGGAGCCGACCGTCTTCAACCCGCACATGCTGCATATCGAGGTCGACGAGGGCGTCCACTGGGCGCTGTTCGACCCGCTCTTTGCGGTCGAGCCGGATGGCACCTTCTCGCCGCGTCTCGTGACCGAGGTGCCGACGGTCGAAAACGGCGGCATCTCCGAGGACGGGACGGAGTGGAAGGTCACCCTGAAGGAGGGCGTCACCTGGCACGATGGCACGCCGCTGACCGCCGAGGACGTCAAGTTCACGCTGGAGCTGCAAAAAGACGACAATTTCCGCGCGGCACGCCGCACCGGGCATGAGCTGATCGAGGAGATCACGGTGATCTCGGACACCGAACTGTCGTGGAAGATGTCCTCGCCCTTCGCGCCCTACATGGCGATCCTGAGCTGGACGATGATCGTGCCGAAGCACGCCTTTGACGGGCAGGACCCCAACGAGGCGCCGTTCAACCAGTCGCCCATCGGCACCGGCCCGTTCAAGTGGGACAGCCGCGCGCCCGGCGACAACATCCAGCTGGTGGCCAATGCCGACTACCACGGCGACAAGGCCCAGATCGAACGGGTGGTGGTGAAATACGTGCCAGACCTGACGGTGCTCTATACCCAGTTCAAGACCGGCGAGATCGACGTCATCGCCATCCAGGGCATCGCGCCCGATCATTACGCCGAGGCCTCGAACCTGCCCGGCAAGACCGTCGAACTGGTGCCCGTCGGCACGGTGGAAACCCTGTCGCTGAACCTTGGAAACCCGGTGCTGGCGGACAAGGCGGTGCGCGAGGCGCTGTACCTCGGCGTGGACAAGCAGACGGTGATCGAGGCGCTGTATTACGGCCTGCCGACGCCCACCGAGACCTACATGCCGCAGCAGAGCTTCTACTACAACGACGCGCTGCCGGGGCATACCTACGACCCCGAGGCGGGCAAGGCCTTGCTGGACGAAGCTGGCTGGACCGTGGGGTCGGATGGCATCCGCGAGAAGGACGGCCAGCGCCTGACCTTCGTGTGTTCCACCACCGCAGGCAACCACACGCGCGAGCAGTTGCAGCAGTTCCTGCAACAAAGCTGGAAGGACATGGGGATCGAGATGACCATCTCGAACCTGCCGCCCGCCGTGATGTGGGCCGACCACTGGATGCAGTCGCAGTTCGACATGGCGGTGGCGGGGATCATCTTCCTGACGGGGCCGGACCCGGACACCCGCGACTACTTCCACACCGGCGCGATCAATGCGCAGGGCGGGGCAGGGCAGAACACCTTCCAGTACAGCAACCCGCGTATCGACGAACTGCTGACCGAGGGTGCCATCACCGTGTCGCCCGAGGCGCGCAAGCCGATCTACGCGGAAATCCAGACGCTCGTGCGCGAAGAGCTGCCCTTCCTGCCGCTTTTCCAGCGCAACGAGATCCGCGGCCATGACGCGGCAATGACCGGTTACGAGCCCAACATCAACGTGCGCATCACCTTCTGGAACATGCAGGACTGGGCCTGGGCGTAAGCCCGCCGCCCAGCCGTGAAACCTGCCACCCGGCGCGTGTATCGCGCGCCGGGACCGGCTCCCCCATTCCCTATCGGAGGCCGCTTCATGCTGCGTTTCCTCGCCAACCGGGTCCTGCAAGGGGCCGTGCTGATCCTGATCGTGTCGATGATCGGCTTCTTCGTCATCAACCTCGCGCCGGGCGGACCGCTGTCGCAATACGCCATGACGCCGGGCATGAGCCAGGCCGACCTTGACCGCATCGCGGCGCAGATGGGCCTCGACCGGCCCTTGCCGGTGCAGTACCTCGACTGGCTGGGCAACATGCTGATCGGGGACTGGGGCACCAGCTACCGCGACCTGTCGCCGGTGACGGACGTGATCTGGCGGCACATGTGGGCGACGCTGCTGCTGATGGGCACGTCGACGGCGATTTCCGTCTGTCTTGGCACCCTGATCGGCGTGCTGGGCGCGCTGAAGCGCTATTCGATCTTCGACTACATGGCCACGGTGGGCGCGATGATCGCCCTGTCGATCCCGACCTTCTGGTTCGGCCTCGTGGCGATCTTCTTCTTCTCGCTCGAACTGGGCTGGCTGCCTGCGGGCAGCATGTACACCGTCGGTGACCAGAGCCTGTCCGACTACCTCATCCACCTCATCATGCCCTCGCTTGTGCTGGCGCTGGTGAACGTCGCGATCTGGAGCCGCTACATGCGCGCCGCGACGCTGGACGTGATGGATCAGGACTACGTGCGCACCGCCCGCGCCAAGGGCCTGCCGCGTGCCCGGATCGTGTCGGCCCATATCGTGCGCAACGCGCTGATCCCGATGATTACGCTGGCCGGTCTGCAACTGCCGACCATCATCGGCGGCGCGCTGGTGACCGAGACGGTGTTCACCTGGCCCGGTCTCGGGCGGCTGTTCATCGATAGCCTCGGCTACAACGACTACCCGGTCATCATGGGCCTGCTGATGTTCTCGGCCATCCTGACGGTGATCGGCAACTTCCTCGCGGATGTGGGGGTGGCGCTGGCCGATCCGCGCATCCGCCTTGGCTGACCGGAAAGGACCCCGACATGACCGCCATTCCCGATCCCTCCGTCCGCCGGTTTGCGCCTCTGGACATGCTCACCGACCCCCGAATGAGGAAGTTCATGCGCCACCGCCTTGCCATGGTCGGCCTGTTCATGATCCTCGCGCTGACGGCGCTGTGCTTCCTTGGCCCGTATTTCCTGCCCCATGACGAGCTGTACATCGACCTGCGCGCGCGGTTCTCGCCGCCGCTGACCCCGGAGCATCCGCTGGGCACCGATCCGCTGGGCCGCGACATCGCCGCGCGGCTGTTCTCGGCCGGGCAGATCTCGCTCACCGTCGGCTTTACCGCGATGGTGCTGTCGACGCTGATCGGCACGGTGATCGGCCTCGTGGCGGGATACTTCGGCGGCTGGACGCGGACCGGGCTGATGCGCGTCGTCGATGCCTTCCTGTCCTTTCCGTCGATCTTCCTGATGCTGACGCTGGCCGCCTTCCTGCAACCCTCGCCCACGATGATTACCCTCATCATCGCTGTCACCAGCTGGATGGAGGTCGCCCGCATCGTCGAGGCCGAGGTGCGTGGTCAGGCCTCGCGCGATTTCACCGCCGCCGCCCGCATGATCGGGGCGCCGCACTGGTGGATCATGCTGCGGGAGATCCTGCCCAACGTCATGGGGCCGATCATCGTCGCCGCCACCCTGACCGTGGCCCGCGCCATCCTGCTGGAGGCCTATATCTCCTTCCTCGGGTACGGCATCCAGCCGCCGCTGCCCAGCTGGGGCAACATGCTGAACAACGCGCAGCAGTACCTCGACAGCGCGCCCTGGCTGGCCATCGTGCCGGGTGTCGCGATCACCCTCGCGGTGACCTCCTTCAACTTCATCGGAGACGGGCTGCGCGATGCGCTGGACGCCCGGTCCGTCAAATGAGCGAGGTTCTCGGCATGACCCGACCCGCCGACACCAAGACCCCTGTCCTGTCCGTGCGCGACCTGAAGGTCCGCTTCCGGGGCGGCGGGGGCGAGATCCCCGTGGTGCATGGCATCGACTTCGACATTCACGGCGGCGAGACGCTGGCGCTGGTGGGCGAGAGCGGCTCGGGGAAGTCGGTGACCTCCTTCGCCCTGATGCGCCTGCTGCCCGACGCGCGGCATTGCACGATCGAGGGGCGCGTGACGGTCGGCGGAGTCAACCTGCTGGAGCTGTCGGAGAAGAAGATGGCCGCCGTTCGCGGGCCGAAGATCGCGATGATCTTCCAGGAGCCGCTGACCTCGCTGAACCCGGTCCACCGCGTCGGCGACCAGATCGCCGAAGCCATCCGCTATCACCGCAGGATGAGCCGCGCCGAGATCCGCGCCCGGGTGCTGGAACTGCTGACCCTCGTCGGCATTCCCGATCCCGAACGCCGCATGAGCGCCTATCCCGGCGAGATGTCGGGCGGGATGCGGCAGCGCGTGGTAATCGCCATGGCGCTGGCGCTGGAACCGGACCTGCTGATCGCCGACGAGCCGACCACGGCGCTGGACGTGACGGTGCAGGCACAGATCCTCGAACTGCTGCGCGAGATCCAGGGGCGCACGGGAATGGCGATGCTGTTCATCACCCATGACTTCGGCGTCGTGGCCGAGATCGCGGATCGCGTCATGGTCATGTACTCGGGCCGGATCGTCGAGGAAGGTACGCTGGACGACGTGCTGACGCGCCCCCGGATGCCCTACACGCGGGGTCTGCTGGGATCGGTGCCACGGTTGGAGGACGCGGGGCTGAGGACAGGCGCGCTTGGCACCATTGAGGGCTTTGTGCCGACGCCGGGCACCCTGCCCGACGGGTGCAGCTTTCATCCGCGTTGTCCCCATGCGCAGGCCGGGCTGTGCGATGTGGCGATGCCGGAGCTGCTGCCGCACGGCAATGTCCGCCACCCGGTGCGCTGCGCGCGCGCCGATGAGCCTGCCCTGAAACATCCCGCCGCGATGACACACGCCCCCGCGAAACCCGCGAAGGAGGACCTTTCGGCATGAGCACCCTGATCGAAGCCGTCGACCTGACGCAGCACTACCCCGTCCGGCAGGGCCTGTTGGGCCGTCAGACCGCCGCGGTGAAGGCCGTGGACGGCGTGACCCTGAAGATCGCGCGCGGCGAGGTGTTGGGCCTTGTGGGCGAAAGCGGCTCTGGCAAGTCGACGCTGGGCCGTACCCTGATGATGATGGAGAGACCGACCTCGGGTTCGGTGCTCTACGAAGGGTCCGACCTCGCGGGGCGGTCTCATGCCGCGCTGCATCCCTATCGGCGCAGGATGCAGATGGTGTTCCAGGATCCGTTCTCGTCGCTCAACCCACGCATGACCGTCGAGGACAGCCTGACGATGCCGCTGAGGTTTCACCAGCCGGAGCTGGATGCCGCGCAACGCCGCGCCGTCGCCGCCGAGACGCTGGAACGTGTGGGCCTGCCGCGCAGCATGATCACCCGCTACCCGCACGAGTTCTCTGGCGGGCAGCGCCAACGCATCGGTATCGCCCGGGCATTGATCGTGAAGCCTGACTTCATGGTGGCGGATGAACCGGTGTCGGCGCTGGACGTGTCGGTGCAGGCGCAGGTGCTGAACCTGTTTTCCGACATTCGCGATACGCTGGGGCTGACGCTGTTGTTCGTCACGCATGACCTTGCCGTCGTGGGCCATATCGCGGACCGGGTGGCGGTGATGTACCTCGGTCAGATCATGGAGATCGCGCCGACCCGGGCGCTGTTCACCGCGCCAAGACACCCCTACACCGAGACGCTTCTGTCCGCCGCGCCGCAGCCCACCGCTGGGCCACGCCGCAAGCGCATCGAGATGAAGGGCGAACCGCCCAGCCCGCTCTCGCCGCCCTCGGGCTGCGTGTTCCGCACGCGCTGCGCCCATGCGGTTTCGGCCTGCGCCCTGGCGCGGCCCGAGTTGCGCCAGTGGGGACCGGGCCACCTGAGCGCCTGTATCCGCGACGACCTCTCCCTTGTACCGGCGGTAACGGACCGCGCGGACAGCACGCGAAAGCAGATGGCATGACAAAGTTCTCTCCCTTCGACACGACGCTCTGGCACGCCACCGCAGCGCCCGCCCCCGAGACCTGCCCGCTGGAGGGCACGGTGCGCACCGACGTCTGCGTGGTGGGCGGTGGATACACCGGCATGACCACGGCCATCGAACTGCGCCGCCGGGGCCACGAGGTCGTGCTGCTCGAGGCGCAGGAGGCGGGGTTTGGCGGTTCCGGGCGCAATGCCGGGCATTGCACGCCGACCTTCTCCTACTATTCGCTGGACGAGTTGCGCCGCCTGCTCGGGGCGGAGCGTGCGGGGCGGCTCATCGCGCGCCAGACGGCCGGGGCCGACATGGCCGCCGCCTTTATCCGCGATTACCAGATCCCCTGTGAGTGGAAGCAGAACGGTTATTTCCAGGGCGCGCTGACCCCGTCGCGCATGGACCGCCTGCGCAAGAAGGCCGAGAGTTATGCGGCGGTTGGCTGTCCCTCCGGGGTGGTGGACGCTGCGGAGGCCGCGCGCCTGACCGGGTCCACGCGATTCCACGGCGGCTGGCTGCTGACATCCGGTGGCCACCTCAACCCGCTGAGTTACGCGCGCGGTCTCGCCCGGGCGGTCCTTCAGGAGGGCGCGCAGCTCTTCACCCGCTCCAGGGTCGCCAGGGTCGAACGGCAGGGCGATCGCTGGCACGTCCGCACCGACGGCGGCACAGTGGTTGCCGACAAGGTCATCATGGCGACCGGCGCCTACACCGACGGCGGCTGGAAGGGGCTGGACAAGACCTTCCGCATCAAGAAGGTCATCCTCGCCGCCACCTCTCCGCTGCCCGAGGAGGTGCGCGCACAGGTGTTGCCCTTTGACGGGACGATGCACGACGGGCGCGGCGACATCTTTGTCTACAAGTACAACCGCGAAGGCCGCATCGTGGCGTCGATGTTCCCGATGGGCAGGCGGGGGCGGGACCTTGGCTACACGCGGCAGATGCTGATGGACCGTCTGCGCTGGCTGCATCCGCAGGTGCCGGAACAGACACAGTGGGACTACTACTGGATGGGGGAGCTGGACATGCAGCGCCACACCATCCCGCGACTTTATGCGCTGGGGCCGGGGGCGCTGGCCTGTACGGGTCTTTCGGGGCGGGGGGTGCCGACCGGCACGATGCTGGGCGGCGTGCTTGCCGACTGGGCCGAGGGGACGCCCGACGCGGACCTCGCCCTGCCGGTCGAGCGGCTGAAATCCGCGCCGCCCTACATGTCCTTTGCGCCGGCCATGATGCTGCGCTGGTACGGGATACAGGACAACTTTGCCGCCTGGCGCGACGGAGTCGACCTGCCGCCCCATGCGTGACTGGACGCCTCTCTGCGGCGGCGAGACTGGTCTCGCGGAGGGGCGAGGCGGGTGGGGACGTCCGGACAGCCGGAACAGGTGGATCGGTCGCCTGTGAGCCGGGTTGAGGGGGGTCGATGCGGGCGGGAGGGCGCCGCTGGCCCGTGCGCCAGGACGCGGCCCGTTCGGCTGGACCACTGACCGGGTTAGATGAGCGGTGCTCATGAGTGCCGGTGAATTTTCCGGCATTGAGCGCCGGGCCAGCGGACTATCTATACCCTTCGAAGACCCGCGATGCGGGCCTGACGACAAAGGAGACCCGTCATGATCAAGATCACCCGCTCCGGCACCAACCCCTCGATGCCCGGTCCCGCCGACTGGTTCACCGGCACCGTGCGTGTCGACCCGATGTTTCAGGCCGAGGCGCCCGGTCGCGTCTCGGGTTCGCATGTCACCTTTGAACCCGGTGCGCGCACCGCGTGGCACACGCATCCGGCAGGGCAGACCATCGTCGTGACCTTTGGCCGGGGGCGCGTGCAGGAAGACGGCGGCGAGGTGCAGGAGATCCGGCAGGGCGACGTGGTGTGGTTCCCCGCCGGGGTGAAGCACTGGCACGGCGCGTCCCCCGACACGGCGATGAGCCATTACGCCATACAGGAATCGGTGGACGGCAGCGCCGTGACCTGGCTGGAGAAGGTTTCGGACGAGGATTACGGCGCGTGAGCGTCGTGGTCCCGGCCTGACAGGAGGCCCGCCATGACGCCCCGGATCATCTGCCACATGGTCACCACCCTCGACGGTCGGCTGCTGGCCGACCGTCGAGGGTGGTGACTGGCGAGCGCGTGATGGCGCTGTACGAGGAGACTGCC